>JBAUDS010000397.1:0-5028 GCA_049678185.1 Thermoanaerobaculia bacterium | reverse complement strand
GGGTGGGTGCCGCCAAAGGTCTCCTTGACCTCTTCCGCAGCACGCTCGAAAGCCACGTGGACCTCTTCGGCCGGCGAGGCCAGGGTGGTGTAGGTGATCTTGAACTCTTCAGCCTGGGTCATTCGATCCTCCTCGAGCACCCTACGTTTTCCGCTCGCAGAGACAAAACGGCGGGCGGCGAGATGCTTCGCCGCCCGCCAGACCCCCTCCTGTCTATGACTTCAAAGACGACCTGTTCTAGTACTCGACCCCCAGTCTTAGCATGATGCGCCGCGGCAGGACCCACCAACTCGGGGTCAATATGCCATTGGCGTCGGGCACGAGCGCCTCACTGCCACCGCCGTTGAACTCGTCATAGGCAGCGTTGTTGAGAAGATTCAAGATCTGAATATCGGTCTTCAGTATTCCATCGCCGCCAATGTTCCAGCGCTTGCCGATCGAGAAGTCGATAAGGCTCTGGAACGGATACCTTTGGCTGTCGCTGGCCGGAACCGTGATGAAGCGGACAGAGCCCTGATTCAGCACACCTCTGACGACGGCTTGCTGACTGTAGGGCCGCCCATCCTGCAGATTGACCGCCGTGCTGGCGTGCATGTTCCAGGGGAGCTCGAAGTTGGCCTGCACTCGAAACATGTGTCTTCGATCGCCCTGCAGATTTTGATCCGCGCCGTTGATGAAGTTGTTCGGGTCGTCGCCGTCCCGATTCCCGTAGGGCGGGTTGAACTGCGTATCATCCAACAGATCGGGGATCAGACCGGTCGATTCCGACAGGGTGTAGCTGGCTCGTAGGCTCCACCAGTCGGTGAACCGCCGATTGAATGTCAACATCACGCCCCAGTACTTCTGGTTGTACTCGTCGAACGTACCGCCAGCGGTCACCCCTGGCCTGTTGCCCTTTCGCACGGTGCCAGACTCGATCTCGTTCCACAACATGAACCGCTGACCGGTCAGTGGATCGACCCAGGGTACCTCCTCGTAAACACCATCCCCCATATGCTCGAAACCGACCAGATCCTTGGTGTCCTTGTAGACCACCGAGAGACCGTAGGAGTAAACCTGTTTGAACTCCCGTTCGAAACCCAACGCATACTGGATGGTCTGCGGCGCTTTCAGATTCGGATCGATCAGGTTGTCTCCAAGGTTCCAGACAAAAAAGGGCTCCCAAGGTCCGGTCGGCGAGCTGGAGAACGAGTAGAGCCAGTTGGGATATTCCGGTGGGGGAGAGTCCCAGTTGCCACTGACGTTGCCGTCGTAGTAGATCCCGACCGAGCCTCGAATCACCGTCTTGTAATTCGCTCCAGCGTTGTAGGCGATACCCAATCTCGGCGACCAGTTGTTCCACTCGAGCGCCGGTTCCCCCGGGATGGTCTCCCCCGTGGGAACGCCCCCTGGGTCGAGACGCGGGTAGGCGGGATAGTCTGCCTTGTGACGGTCGTACCGCAGCCCTAGATTGAGAGTGGTACGGTCGTTGAGCCGCCATGAGTCGTCGACGAAGACCGAGAACGCCGTCTGGTCGGAGCCGTAGTAGTAGGGCTGGTAGTCGACCTTGTAGAAGTACTCGTAGGGGTAGATGGTGCCGTAGTAGTCGTATTCGTAGACGTAGCGGTAGTAATAGACGCCCGTTATCGATACCTTCGCATCGCTGAAGCCATCACCGTAGCGCACTCCGAACTTGAAGTCGTGGTCGCCCTTGAGAAACTCGTCGGTGAAGTGGGACACCGTGACATCGAACTGTGTCGTTCCCGTCTCGTAGACCCATGGGTACAACAGGCCGCCATGGTAGGTTGGGGATCCGCCGTCGGCAGGCGAATAGTCGACAAAGGCCGGCTCGGTGCTGCCGGTCGCCGACAGATAGTCGTCGTCGGTGTTCCATCCTGAGGCCCGCACCTCCATGAAGGTTCGATCCGTACACACCGTCTGGAAGTTCACCCCCCACATTTGGTTGGTGCCCTTCTCGCCATCAGACTGCGCCGAGGGATCGGTGCGTGGGTACTGTGTAGGGTAGGCCCAGTCCTGGTAGTTGAGCTTGAGCTCCAGGAGATTCCGCGGGGTGATCTGGCTCGAGATCTTCAGGTCGAAAACATCGAGCTTCCAGGGTAGCGTCAGGGCCGGATCCAGACCTGGCTGGGTACCTTCATCCCGCCAGTACTCATAGCCACCGATGAACCAGACTTTGTCTTTCACGATCGGTCCACCAATCGTGGCCGATACATCCCAGAACTGCTCCCGCTCGAACTCCGAAAATTCGGACTCCGTAAAACCGATATCGGAATCGGTGAGCGCATCACCCTGGTAGTAGGCGTCGAACGTGCCTTTGAGCTCGTTGGTCCCGGACTTGGTAACAACGTTGAAAGCTGCGCCGAGCATGTTGCCGAACTCCGCACCGGCACCGACACCCAGGACCTGAATCTCTTCGATCATGGCCGGGTTGGTGTAGACCCAGGCAGTCCCGGTCTCGGGAGCACTCGCTTCGAGACCGTCTATATGCCAGGCGTTTGACTGCATATTGGCGCCGTAGGCGATCTGTCGATCGCTCCCTTCAGCTGAAGTCGCAACCCCCGGAGAGACCGAGATAATGTCGTAGAAGTTGCGGTTGGTTGGCAGGTCTTTGATGAACTCCGCCGAATAGCTGTTGCCCGCCGCCGAGCTGGTCATGTCCACCATCGGCGCTTCGCTGGTGACGGTCACTGTCTCCAGCAACTCTGCATACATGTAGAAATTCGCGGTGGCGGAGGCGTTGATCCCGACGCGGATATTCTCGAGGTTCTCGGTCTGAAAGCCATCCATCTCGGCCACCAGGTTGTAGTCCCCGGGTGGCAGGGCGGTGATACGAAAGCCGCCGCTCTCACCGCTGATGGCCGTACGAGCGCCACCGGGCAGCTTCTCGCCGCTGACCGTTACAGTGACGCCCGGGATGGGCATCCCGTCTGGGTCGGTAACATTGCCGCGGATCCGGCCGGTAGTCTGGGCCAGGGCCGGCAGACTCAGGGCGAAGCAGAGGGCTGCGGCTGAGAGCACGAAAAAGGCACGCTTGCTCATGACTTCTCCTTCACGGGAAGTTTCAGAACTGGAAGCGGTGGTCTCGAAATTCGACAACTCCGCGCGCGAGGCACACCTCATGGACGGGACAATTTCAAGCTCTCAAAGAGTGATAGAGGCGCCAAATTCAGGCAACACCTATGCAGGTAGCCTCTGTTACACCTTCCACAGGTAGCTAGCGACCCACCCAAACGGGTAGGACCGTTCACCTCTAGCTACCCGAACGCAGGCGATCTCGAGGCCCAGTCGAGGTTCTCCGTGCCCCCTCTATCGCGGCCAACCTGGCAACCCTGTGATTCTTATGCTCATAGAATACCCACCGACTCGGGGATCGGCGGACGTGACCGTTGGGGCCGAGGCAAAGAAATGGCTGAACCGGAAGACTCTTCCCGCTCGCACTGGCGCCGACCCGCTATCTGGGTTTTTGCGGCAGCCGTCGCGCTGTTGCTCGTGATGGGGCTCTACCGGGTGCTGCGCCGTCCACCAGAGCAGGACGGCGCTGAGCCTTCATCCATCGAGACAGCCTGGCAAGAGGCACTCGGCGACATCTCACCGACCGGGCTGAACATCATCCTCATCACGATTGACACTCTGCGTGCCGACCGCCTCTCGAGCTACGGCAACCCGGCGCCTCTGACCCCCAACATCGACTCGCTCGCCGGCGAGGGGATCCGCTTCGCCAATGCGGCCAGTACGGTCCCTTTCACCCTGCCGGCCCACAGCTCGATCATGACCGGGACCTACCCTCCCTATCACGGGGTGCGGGAAAACGTCGGCTACACCCTCGACGACAGCATCCCCACGCTCGCCGAGTGGTTGGGTGAGCGCGGGTATACGACCGCCGGTTTTGTCAGCGCCTTTGTCCTCGACTCGCGCTGGGGTATCGCGCGCGGCTTCGACACCTATCACGACGAGTTCGACCTCGACGAGATGAAGGGCAACCTCGGTTCGGTGCAGCGTGAAGGCAGCGAGACCATCGCCGAAGCCCTTCGCTGGCTCGACGGTGGTCCCGTGTCGCCCTTCCTGCTCTGGCTCCACCTCTTCGACCCGCACGATCCCTACACACCCCCCGAGCCCTTCCGCTCGCAATACCCCAGGCGTCCCGACGACGCCGAGGTCGCCTACACCGACAGTCTCATCGGTGAGCTGCGTCGGGCGCTGGAGGAGCGGGGCCTGCTCGACAGCTCGCTATTGATCCTCACCGGCGATCACGGCGAAGGGCTCGGCAGTCACAAGGAGGGCTTTCACGGGTTCTTTGTGTACGACAGCACCGTTCACGTGCCGCTCATCATCCGCCTGCCGGAGGGGCGTTTGGGTGGTCAGGTGGTCGAGGAGGTGGTCAGCCATGTCGACCTGCTGCCGACGATCCTGGATGCCACCGGCCACGAGATCCCATCCGGGGTGCAGGGGAGCTCGCTTCTGCCCCTGTTGCTGAGTATGGAGGAGACTGGTGATCGCGCCGTCTACACCGAGTCCCTCTACCCGCTTCTCCACTACGGTTGGTCACCGCTCCGCTCCATCCGCACCCGCGAGCACAAGTTCATCGATGCGCCAGACCCCGAGCTCTTCGATCTCACCGCCGATCGGGACGAGCGGGAGAATCTGCTGCTGGAAGACAGAAGGCTGGCTAGAGAGCTGAAGGACAAGCTGACTGCCCTGGTGGCGGAGATCGAGCGCGAGGGCGGTGATCGAGCCGGCACCGCCGACCTCGACGAAGAGACGCTCCAACAGCTCCGAGCCCTCGGCTACATTGCCGGACAGGGGGGCGTCACTGCCGAGGAGGAGAGTGACACCCCTCGCGCCGACCCCAAGGATCGGATCGAGCTCCACCAGATGATCATGGTCGCGCAGAGCGATCTCGGTCGGGAGGACCCCGAGCAGGCCGAGCAGCGGCTCGAGCAGGTGCTGGAGAGCGACCCCACCATCATCGATGCCCACCAGATGCTGGGCACCATCGCGAGTCAGCGTGAGGACTTCGAGGAGGCGATC
>JBAUDS010000396.1:0-17513 GCA_049678185.1 Thermoanaerobaculia bacterium | reverse complement strand
CGCTCGGGCCCGGCGAGCGGCTGTTGGTGCCGACCGGTCTCATCCTGGAGCTGCCGCCGGGGTGGGAGGGGCAGGTGAGGCCGCGCAGCGGCCTGGCCGTGCGCCATGGTATCGGTCTGCTCAACTCCCCGGGAACCATCGACAGTGACTACCGGGGTGAGGTCCGGGTGCTGCTGGTCAATCTCGGCTCCGAGCCCTTTGTCGTGCGCCGGGGCGATCGGATCGCGCAGCTGGTGGTGGCACCCGTCGCGGCCGTCGAGGTGCGAGAGGCCGGGTCGCTGAGCCCGACCGATCGGGGTGACGGCGGCTTCGGCTCGACCGGGGTGGAGTAGCCGTCCGTTCGAGCAACTTAAGCAGCTACTCGGGTTACGGAGAGGGGCTCTTTGGCGGGTCTTCCTACCCCTGAACAAATCAGTATTTTGAACCCAAATCAGAGTCGGATCATCGTTGACTTGGTGGGGGGGAGTGCATAACATGCTGCACATCCGAATAGCCACTCTCGACGACTTTAGACGAGGTCAAAGACGAGAGAAAACCCGTGGAAGGAGGATTCCAAATGATGCGAGGAAGACGTATCTTGGTCTGCCTGTCGATCGCGGTTCTGGGGGTGATGTTGCTCTCGAACGGCGCCCAGGCCCAGATCGAATCGGGCACCCTGGAAGGTTATGTCTACGATGAGTCGGGCGCCGTCCTGCCGGGCGTCACCATGCTCGTCATCAATACCGACAACGGTTCGGAGCGTACGGTCTTTACCAACGCTGCGGGCTTCTACACCGCGAGGTCGCTGCTCCCCGGCAATTACTCGGTGACCGCGACGCTCGAAGGTATGCAGACCGTGCTGCGCGAAGGTGTCGTGCTGCTCGTGGGTCAGAGGATCGACATCAGTGTCACGATGGATCTCGGGGTGACGGCGGACATCATCACGGTCACCGGCGAGTCGCCAATGATCGAGGTGAGCCGCTCGACGCCCGCCAGCTACCTGACCCAGAATGAGATTGAGAACGTTCCCATCGTGGGGCGCGACTTCAAGCAGTTCGCCCTGTTGAGCCCCACGGTCAACGATGATCCCCAGCGCGGCTTTATCACCATCAGCGGGCAGCGGGGTATCTATTCGGGGATGCGCATCGACGGCGCCTCGGGTAAGAACACCTTCTTTGGCTACGCCAACGGCGGCGAGGCGACGGAGAATGACGGTCTCGTCGTCGCCCAGGAGTCGGTCAAGGAGTTTCAGGTCATCCAGAACGGGTACCAGCCGGAGTACGGTCTCGACGGTGGTGGGTTTATCAACGTCATCACCAAATCCGGTTCCAACAACTACCACGGCAGCGCCTTTTACTTCTTTACCGACGAGGGGCTGGCGGAGGACATTCCGGCCACCCCGCTGGACAAGTTCCGGGATCCCGACGCCAAGGACACCAAGCCCGACCAGTTCAAGCGGCAGAACTGGGGTCTGACGGCGGGCGGGCCGATCGTGCGCGACAAGGCTCACTTTTTCGTCTCCTACGATCACACCAAGCGCACCAATCCTTTTATCGACGATCTCAACACCCGGGGCGCCTATGACGCCGTCCTCGCTCGCGCCGCGACCGAGCCGGGCTTTGCCGAACTGGTATCGGGCTACACCCCCAACAACGACGGCATCGCGGCCCCCGATGAGGTGCTCGGCCGCACCGCTTCCGGTCTGTTCCAGCGCGACGTGGACAACGTGATTCTGCTTGGCAAATTCGACTTTTTCCCCAGTCAGAACCACTCCGCTTCGATCCGCTTCAACTACACCGACTACGAGCGCACGAGCACCTTCCTGGACGAAGAGTCGCTCAAACAGGAAGAGGTCAACTCGCTCATCGGCTCGTGGGTGGCGGTGGTTGGCGAAAAAGGCATCAACGACTTCCGCTTTCAGTACGCCACCGACGATCTGAACCGCGGCAACCTGCGGGTGGGGGAGCCGATCGAGGCGCTGATTCGCTTCCGCTTTGGGGCTCAGGACCAGGTGGGCAAATTCGACTTCCTGCCCATCGTCGCCAACACCGAGCAGTTCGAGCTCAGGGAGAGCTTCTCCTATCTGTTTGGCAAGCACGACGTGAAGTTCGGTTTCGATTACGGGTCGGACAACATGAAGCAGGTCTTCGCCGGCTCCAAGGATGGCCGTTACGACTTCGGCTCGATCGACGCCTTCCTGGCCAACGTTGACTCCGCCGTGCGGATCTACTTCGGGGATGTGGGCTTTCCCAACTATGACGAGACCCAGGATGTCTGGGCCCTCTATGCCCAGGACGCCTGGAAGCCGACGCCTCGCTGGACGGTCAACTACGGCTTCCGCTGGGGCAAGACCGACAATCCGAGCGGTCTCGTGCACCTCTTTCCCGAGGGGCGGAACATCCCCGATGACACCCACCTCGCCCCCCGGATCGGCTTCGCCTACCAGTTGAGCAAGAACGCTCAGGATGTGCTGCGGGGAGGCTTTGGCGTCTTCTACGGCCGCACCCCCACGCTGCTCTTTGCCAGCCAGGTGCAGGAGAACGGGATCTTCCCCAACTACGGACGGGTCACCGTCTCACCCGGCCAGACCGGTCACGTTCCCTTGGGCACCCCCATCGACAACGAGAACCCACCGGTGGAGACGATTCCCTCGACCTCGTTTCTCGTCCCCGAGTTCCAGGACGCCAAGAACACCCGCATGAACCTGGGCTACGAACGACAGCTCGGCACCAAGTGGGCGGCGGCAGTGGATCTACTCTACGCCAAGGGCGAGAATCTGCAGCGAAACTACAACGACAATATCTTCGTCGATCACCTGGACGAGTTTGGGCGACCCATCTATAACGGCTCGGTGATCAACCCCAACTTGAGCCAGATCTTTGTCCGGCGCTCCGACGGCAACTCGAAGTACAAGGCGGCAACCTTGAAGATCAACCGGCGTTTTGCCGGACGCTACTCGCTCCAGGCCCACTACACCTGGTCCGAGGACAAGGATGACGACTCCAACGAGCGCAACGCCACCGACCTCACGGTCTCCAATCAGGCCGATCCCGGTTACGACTATGGTCTGTCGGATCGGGACGTCAACCACCGGTTTGTCGTCGTCGGTGTCTCCGAGCTGCCGCTCGGCTTCCGGGTGAGCGGCACGGGGAAGTACCAGACCGGCACGCCCTACTCGGCCATGGACGCCAACGTCTTCGGGGCGGGCTGCCCGAGAAGTACCACGTGTCCGGCGCCCAGGGCTGTCATCGACGGCCGCCTCGTGGACCGCAACACCCTCAGCAACGACTCCTGGTCGCAGATCGACATTCGTGCGTCCTGGGTGTGGAACTGGAGTGAGAGCGGTGATCTGGAGATCTTTGCCGAGATCTTCAACCTCTTCAACCAGGACAGCTTCACCGTCAACCGGACCTTCAACCGCACTAACAACCCCTTTGACGTCACCAACCAACAGATGCCCTTTCTGAGTGACGGCAATGCGAACCCGGAGTACAAGATTCCGGACCAACAGCTGCAGTTCCCGCGGTTTATTCAGTTTGGTATCAGGGTGAGGATGTAGGGCGCCTCGACCGAGCAGATCCTACGAGGGCGGTGTCGACCGATCGGTCGGCGCCGCCCTTTTTTCGTAGAACGTGTAGACAAAACCCGATCTGAGCGAGAGATAGCGGTGGCTCCGGCCCGCGGGCCAGTCGACGCGGAGCTCGTCCACCTGCTGTGCAGCTCCCAGACCGAAGTGGATCTCGGGTGGGCCCTGGGAGAGGTAGCCCGAGGAGCTGCGAGCTACACGGACCTGGGCGTGGGCGCCTGCGCGTAGCTCCAACCGAGCCCCAAAGCCCTGCGGGTTACTCTGCGTGCCCCGGAGGCGAAAGGCCACGCTGCGAGCTTCACTTTGCAGCTGGTTGAGGAGCACCAGGGTGGGTCCGTCGTTCTGGGCGATCACCAGGTCCGGGTCGCCGTCTCGATCCAGGTCGGCAGCGGCGGCGCCACGACCCACCAGCTTGTCGGTGAGTCCGAGGGCGCCGGAGATATCGGCAAAGCGGGCGCCGCCCAGGTTCTCGAACAGCTGGCCGGGCTGGCGGTGGGACCTGGCGGCGTCGAAGAGCTCGATGTTGTCGATGATGTGGCCATTGGCGACGACGATGTCGAGATCGCCGTCGTTGTCGTAGTCGAAGAAGACAGTGCCAAAGCCGACCCAGGCCAGGCTGGAAGAGGCCAGCCCGGCATCCTGGGTGCTATCGGTAAACAACCCCCCACCCAGGTTGCGATAGAAGGTGTTGGTCTGCTGATCGAGGTGGGTCAAGAAGATATCCGGTAGACCGTCGCCGTCCAGATCGCCGATCTCCACCCCCATCGAAGACTCGGCGGCACCGGTGTCGTTGAAGCCGACCCCGGCCAGCAGCGCGCTCTCGGTAAACCGCCCCTCGCCGTCGCCCAAATAGAGATAGTTCATCTGCGCGTCATTGGCGACGTAGATATCCTGGTGGCCGTCGCCATCGAGGTCGGCAAAGGCGACACCCAGACCGACCCCGTCGGCCGTGGGCAGGATCCCCACTTCGCGACTGACCTCGCTGAAGCGGCCGTCGCCCTCGTTGCGATAGAAACAATCGGGCACGGCGTTGTACACATCGGGATGACAGTAGGCGCGCACCCCGGTCTGGGAGATGCCGCACCACTTGTGGTTGTCGAAGGCAAAATCCAGGTAGTTGGCCACGTAGAGATCGAGGTCGCCATCGCCGTCGGGATCGAAGAAGCCCGAGCTGACACTCCACAGCGGGCAGTCCACCCCGGCCGTAGCGGTGACGTCCTCGAAGGTGCCGTCCCCGCGGTTACGCAAGAGGACGTTGGCCCCGAAGTTGGTCACATAGATGTCCAGATCGCCATCCCGGTCGTAGTCGCCGAAGCTGGCGCCCATGCCGTAGCCGGGGTCGCCCACCCCGGCGCGGGCCGTGACATCGACAAAGGTACCGTCGGGAGTCTGGCGAAAGAGACGATTGACGGCGGTGGCGTTCCGTTTATCGCCGGTGAGCGGCGCACCCTGCGCGAAGTAGACATCGAGCAGCCCATCGCCGTCGAAGTCGAGCACCGCCACCCCCGGCGCCATGTTTTCGGGCATGTACTTTTCGCCGGTGCCAAAGTGTCGGTGGGTGAAGTCGATTCCCAACTCGGCGGCGCTCTCGACAAACTGGCTCGTGATTTCGGCGTCCTGGCCGGCGGTGGCCGAGGCCACGGCGAGGAGGGCGAAGACCAGGCGAGTCAGAGGGGAAGAACTCATTGCGGACGCTGAACAAGCCGCAGGTAGGCTTCGTTCTGCTGCTCGCTCTCCTCCAGGCGCCCGAGGCTCTCGAGCGCCGAAGCGTAGCCGAGACGGAGGGCTGGACTGTCGACTCCAAGCTCGAGGGCACGCTCGAAGTGGGTCACCGCTTCATCCGGCCGCCCCAGCTTGGCGGCAGCTCCTCCCAGCAGCACATAGGCCTCCCCGAGCTCCGAGTCCAGGGCAACGGCTCGCGTGAGTGCCGCGCTGGCCTCCTCGGGGCGGTTCGAGTACAGCAGGAACATGCCTTCCAGGTAGTGGGGCTCGACCTGGGCGGGATCGAGCTGGCGAGCCCGGGCGACAGCGGCCAGGGAGGCCTCCAGCTGCTGCAGCGAATACAGGATCTTGGCCCGCAGCAGATGCGCCCCGGCCTCCTCAGGACGACTCTCGAGGAGCTCGCCCACCCGCTCCAGAGCTTCCGTCAGACGATTGGCCGAGGCCAGCGCCTGGGCCTCGTTGAGGGCAGTGCCGACCTGCAACTCGAGTCGCCCCTGTTGCTCTCGCCGGCTCTTGAGCTCCTGGAAGCGCTGCAAGGACTCACGGGCGCCGGTGACATCTCCGGTCGAACGCTGGGCGGCTCCCAGCCGGTAGAAGACCTCTTCCGTATCGGGGTTGAGCTCTGCGGCCTGGTTCAGGTGCTCGATGGCGGCGGCGGGCTGCTCAGAGTCGAGGAGGAGCTTGCCGAGCTCGAGGTGTACCCGCCCGGGTTCGAGCACCCCGAGCTCGAGAGCCTTCTCGAGGTGCGGCACGGCCTCGCCCCGCCGCGTCGGGTCGGTCGCCAAGGCGAGGCCGAGAGCCAGCTCCAGATCGGCTCGCGCCCCGTACTCGGCGAGGGCCGCGGCGGCCACCTCTCGGGCCTCCTCGCGCCGGTCGGCGCCGACGAGAAGGAGAGCCAGCTCCTCGGGGAGATCCGGCCCCGGGAGCTCTCGCGTCAGCGCCTCTTCCAACAACTCGATGGCCTCGTCACTGCGGCCGAGGTCACGGAGAAGCAGCGCTGACAAGAGGTAGCCCTGTTGCTCATCAGGGTGGAGCTGTCGCGATCGAGCCAGGACCTCGAGGGCTTGGTTCGAGGCGCCCAGCAGGGCCAGCAGGCGAGCCACCTGCAGAGCGGCCGCCGGCGACTCCGGTGCCAGCTCGTAGGCCCGTCGCGCCAGGCGCAGCGCCTCGACCGGCTCTTCTTGGCGCTCGCGGACCTGGCTCAGCCCCAAGAGTGCCGGCTGCGCGTCCGGCGACAGCGTGAGCACCTCCCGGAAGGCGTTTGCAGCGCCTTCTAGATCGCCTGTCTCCAGAGCTTGGAAGGCTGCGGCGATCCGCTGGTTGGGGGGATCAGGGTCGCCGGGCTGTCCCCAGGACGGCGCGGCGACGGTAGCAGGGACGGCAAGCAGGAGGGCCAGCAGGGCGCGGGCTTTGTGCGTCGCGCGCATGGATCATGGACTGCTGTCCGACTTTCCACCGATGGCGAGGAAGAGCTCCTCGAGAACCTCCTTGAGCTCGATGGTGTAGGTGGCGAGTTCCCGGTTGCGCTCTTCGAGTTGCTCGATGGTGGCGTGACTGAGCGAGCCGGAGCGGGGTCGCACCTTGTAGGTGAGCCGGTCGTCCAGAAGCTGGAGCTTTTCGTAGGCCTCTTTGAAGCGCTTGGCGTCCATGGCGCGAGTTTATCTCACTCCCCTTTTCGCCGATGAACCACGGTCGCCGCCGCCTGGTCGCGTGGCCGCACCACGATCTCGTCGATATTGACATGCGGCGGCCGCGTGGCTGCCCAGACAATACAGTCGGCGACATCTTCCGCCGTCAGGGGCTGCATCCCTTCGTACACCTGCTTGGCCCGCTCCTCGTCCTGATCGAAGCGGACCAGAGCGAACTCGGTCTCCACCAGCCCGGGGCAGATCTCGGTGACCCGGATCGGCTCGCCGAGAAGCTCGAGTCTGAGCGTCCTGGTCAGCGCGCGCACGGCGTGCTTGCTCCCCGTATACCCGGCCCCACCGGCGTAGGTCTCGAAACCCGCGATCGACCCCACATTGACGATGTGCCCGTCGCCGCTCGACCTCAGCGGCTGCAGGAGTCTCCGGGTCATGCGGGCGACCCCCAGGAAGTTGACCTCCCACATCTCCCGCCAGCGATCCTCGGGTGCCTCCTCGATGCGATCGACACCGAGTGCGCCGCCGGCGTTGTTGACCAGCACATCGACGCGGTCGATGGTGGCGACAAACTGTTCGACGCTCTCCGGATCGGTCACATCCAGATATCGGGCATCGGCTCCCAGGGGCTCGGCCACCGCCAGCAGTCGCTCGATCCGGCGGGCGCCCAGCACCAGGGAGAATCCAGCTTCGGCCAGCGCCACCGCCGTGGCGGCGCCGATACCGGCGCTGGCTCCAGTGACGACGGCGGTCTTCCCTGCAGTGGTCATGAGGTTTCTCCCAAGAGTTGCTAGATCTCGGCCGACGGGCAGAGATCGACCAGAACACAATCGGCACACCCCGGTTTACGGGCCTTGCAGACGGCCCGCCCGTGATCGATCAGCAGGTGAGCCCATAGGGTCCAATCGCTTTTCGGCACCAGCTCCATCAGCTCGCGCTCGACCTTGTCGGGGTTGGTGTCTTCGCTCAGCGCCAGCCGTCGGGATAGCCGCCCCACATGGGTGTCGACGACGACCCCCTCATCGACGCCGAAGGCGTTGCCGAGGACGACGTTGGCCGTCTTGCGTCCGACGCCGGGTAGACGGTTGAGCTCCGCCATGGTGCTTGGGACCTGGCCGTTGTGCTCTTCGACCAGGGCCTGACCCAAGGCCTTGAGAGACTTGGCCTTGTTGCGAAAGAAGCCGGTGGAGCGGATCATGTTCTCGAGCTCGGAGAGCTCGGCGTCGCCATAGTGCTGGGCCGTCGGGTAACGGCGAAACAGATCCGGTGTGACCATGTTGACCCGCTTGTCGGTGCATTGGGCCGAGAGGATGGTCGCCACCAGCAGTTGCAGGGGGTCCTGGTGCCGGAGGGCGCATTTGGCGTCGGGGTACTCCTCTTTCAGGTGCGTCAGAATCTCGCCGGTCCTCGCTAATCGCGCCCGCTTCGACTCGCGCCGGGCGCGCCCCGGGGTGATCCGATCCACTGGAGGCTCCCGCTGTTCGTTCTTTTTGGCCATTGCCGCGATCTATTCGGTAGCCAGCGCCCCGACGAGCCAGTTGAAAAGGGCCAGGACCAGGCCTCCCAGCAGCGCCGAGAAGCACCCGTCGATGGTGAGTCCGTCCAGAAAGTAGGCCGCCAGGTAGAGCATCAGGCCGTTGATGGCGAAGAAAAAGAGACCCAGCGTCAAAACAATCAAGGGCAGGGACAAAACAGTCACAATGGGTCTTACCAGGAGATTGATCAGCCCCATGACCAGACCCACGAGGAAGAGGTAGAGGAGCCCTCCCTGGTAGTCGATGCCGGGGACGAGGTAGGCAGCGACCATTATGCCGATGCCGTTGAGGACGATCTGGGTCAGCATGCGAATCATTCTCAGTTACTCCTATCGACTTCAGTACCGGGTACCCAGGATGGCAAGGCTGCGGGATCGATTCCCACCGACCGCAGGGCCGTTGCCCACACACCCTCGGGCTCGACCGAGAAAAGAAGCTCATCCTGAACCGGTGCGGTCAGCCAGTCGTTGCGCATGATCTCGTCCATGAGCTGGCCGGGACCCCAGCCGGCATAGCCCAGGAAGAGCCGCAAGCTCTCGGGTGGATCGGCCGCAAGCCGGCCCAGATCTTCGAGGCTTTGTGAGATGTGGATGCCGGGGCTCACTTCGGTCGGTCCCTCGTCATCGGTGTCCGGCATCCGGTCTCCCGAGTCGGATGTGAACATGACACTGCCGATCTGTGATTGCACCGGGCCGCCAAAGAACGCCATCGCGGTCGGCTCACCCTGCCAGGTGATCTCCATCCCCTTGAGGATCTCGGAGAGCTCGATCTCGGTGGGCCGGTTGATGATGAAGCCATAGCTGCCTTCATCGTTGTGCCGCAGCAGCAAGATCACACTCCGATAGAAGAACGGATCGAGCACCTGGGGCATCGCCAGAAGGAGGGCCGGCGTGTCGAGAAGGGAGCTGGTATCAGCCATCGCCAGAATCTTACCCCCTTTCGTTGGCACCGATCGACCCGCCGAAACGCGCAAACAGAAAGAGGGCTGCGCATCGTGCGCAGCCCTCTGAAA
This sequence comes from Thermoanaerobaculia bacterium, assembly GCA_049678185.1. GTDB lineage: Bacteria > Acidobacteriota > Thermoanaerobaculia > Multivoradales > JAHEKO01 > M0029. Next base: position 8,039 of record JBAUDS010000396.1, on the reverse strand, counting down.
ATCCTGGTTGCGGGGGCAGGATTTGAACCTGCGACCTTTGGGTTATGAGCCCAACGAGCTACCAGACTGCTCCACCCCGCGTCTTGATTATAAGGCCTCCGTCACCGGAGGCAGAGAGATATTCGCATACTGGCCGGGGGTAGTCAAACCCTGCTGCTGTGTGGCGGAGATTCGCTCAGAATCCGTGTTCGGTGGTGTTCTTGGTTGAGGTGGTGGGGGAATTGGCGGTACCCTTGGCCTATCAGGGGAGATAAGAAATGTTCGTCATCGAGGAGATCTTGGCACTTGAGATTCTGGACTCCAGGGGCAACCCCACCCTCGAGGTGGATTGTCTGCTCGCTGGAGGAGCCATCGGCAGGGCGGCGGTGCCATCGGGGGCCTCCACCGGTTCACGCGAGGCGCTGGAGCTCAGGGACGGCGGTGATCGCTATCTGGGTAAGGGTGTAGAGCGGGCGGTCGCCAACGTCGAGGAGGAGATCGCACCCGAGCTCAGGGGCATGGATGCTCGAGACCAGGCACTGATAGACCGCGTCATGATCGAGCTCGACGGAACTGCTGCCAAGAGCAGGCTGGGCGCCAACGCGATTCTGGGCGTCTCGCTGGCGGTGGCCAAGGCGGCAGCGGAGGCCTGTGAGCTTCCGCTCTATGCCTATCTCGGGGGGCCGTCGGCGACGATGCTGCCGGTGCCGATGCTCAACGTGCTCAACGGTGGCGTCCACGCGGACAACTCCGTGGACATCCAGGAGTTCATGCTCGTGCCCTGCGGCTTCGAGTCCTTTCGCGAGGCGATACGTGCCGGCGCCGAGGTCTATCATGCACTGAAGAAGGTGCTCAAGGACAAGAGCCTGACCACGGCGGTGGGTGACGAGGGGGGGTTCGCACCCGATCTCAAGAGCAACCGTGAGGCGTTGGAGCTGATCCTGGTGGCCATCGAGAAAGCGGGGTATCGCCCGGGCGACCAGATCGCCCTGGCCGTCGACGTCGCGGCCAGTGAGCTGACCGCCGGTGGGGACGCCACCTATTCGCTCCCGGGTGAAGGTCTGGAGGGCTTGGGGGCAAAAGATCTGACGGCGATCTACAAGGAGTGGCTGGACGCCTACCCGCTGATCTCCATCGAAGACGGGCTGGCCGAGAGCGACCATGCGGGCTGGAAAGAGCTGACCGCCCAGCTCGGGGATCGGGTGCAGCTCGTCGGGGATGACATCTTTGTCACCAATCCCGAGATCATCGAGGTGGGTATACGCGACTCCCTGGCCAACGCTCTGCTGGTAAAGGTCAACCAAATCGGTACGCTGACCGAGACGCTGGCGGCGGTGGAGATGGCAAAGACTCACGCCTGGGCCAACGTCATCAGCCATCGTTCAGGGGAGACCGAAGACACCACGATCGCCGACCTGGCCGTGGCCACCGGGTCCGGCCAGATCAAGACCGGCGCACCCTGTCGCAGCGACCGGGTGGCCAAATACAACCGGCTGTTGCATATCGAAAACGAGCTGGAAGGTGTAGCCTCCTATCCAGGCAAGACCGCCTTTCCCCGTAGCTTTGGTTGAGGGCACGAAAACTGCTGGACTCGAGCCGTGACCGCTGATCCCCCATCTCCTCGGAGCTCAGGCGCCTTCCGATCCGTGATCGGTCTGGTGGTCGGCTCTCTGCTCCTGTTTCTGGCCGTCGCCGGTCTGGCGACACACCGCGAGCTGGCGGTGGCCGAGGAGAGAAAGCAGATGCTGGAAGAAAGAATCGATGAGACCCGGCAGCGGAACGAGGAGCTCCGAAGACAGGTCGAGTTTCTGGAGACGAATCCCGCAACCCTGGAGCGTCTGGCGCGAGAAGAGTACCGAATGGCCTACCCCGATGACGTGATCATCCTCGTCGAAGAAGAGCTCTCAAGCCCCTAATCCCCTATCCCCCTCTTCCGATCCCCCCGCGCCAGCGTGTACTTCAACACCGGCGGCGTCATCAGCGTGGTCACGATCACCATGATGACCACGGCGGAGAAGATCGACACCGAGATGACCGGACGGCCACGCAGCACGAGGCTGGCCCCGATACCGGCGAAGATCAGACCGACTTCACCCCGGGGCACCATACCGACGGCGATCGAGATGCGGTCTAGCCCCGGCTCGAGGACCCCGCCGGCGCAGATCATCTTGCCGAGGATGGCGGCCGCCGAGAGCAGGAGGGCGAAACCCAGCACGCCCTTCTCGCCAAACGTCGAGAGATCGACCTTGATGCCCATGAGGACAAAAAAGAGCGGCACCAGAAAAGTCGTGATCGGATGAATGAGCTCCTCGAGCTCGTGCTCCCCGCGGTCCAGGAAGTCGCGGTAGTGCACCTTCTCCAGCACTAGACCGGCGGCAAAAGCGCCGACGATGGGGGCCAGGTTGATGGCGGCCGCCAGATAGGCCAGCAGGAAGCAGAAGGCGAGCGAGAGGGTCAGCAGGAGTCCGCGGATCTGCAGGCGGCTGGCGATCCGAAAGACCCTGGGGGAGAGCCAACTGCCGATGAGAATGGCGCCGACGAGAAACATCGTGGCCTTGCCGACGATCCACAGCACGTCGAGGGTGGCGAGCTCGCCGCCGGTGTTGGCCGCGGTAATGACGCCGGAGATGACGGCGAGGATCACCAGACCGAGGACATCGTCGATGACCGCCGCACCCAGGATGACCCGGGCCTCGCGAGAAGCGACCTTGCCCAGGTCGGTTAGCACCCGGGCGGTGATCCCGACGCTGGTGGCACAGAGGGTGGCGCCGATAAAAAGATGGACCAGGACATCTTCCTCCGGCAGCATCCACGCCGACACCCCCCAGCCCAGAAAGAAGGGGGCAACGACCCCGAGTACGGCCACCAGCAGGCTCGAGGGGCCGACGGAGAGCATCTCCGGGACATTCGACTCGAGTCCTACCTCGAACAACAGCAGGACAACACCGATCTCGGCGAGGATGGCGATGCCCGCGTCGGTGGCCAGGAAGTCCAGGCCGTGGTAGCCCAGAAGGGCAAGGTTGCCGAGGACGACTCCGGCGATGAGCTCTCCCAGGACCGCCGGCTGGTCGACCCGTTGCGCCAGCTCGCCTCCCACCTTGGCGGCGACCAGCATGATGACCATCCCCAGCAGCACGAGGGTAATCGCTCCGGCATGGCCGCCATGCCCATCCTCTGCGGCCTCGGTTGCCGCAGCTCCCCCCGATCCCACTGCGAGAAGGATGGCCAGCAGAGCGAGAGCGAGGAAAAGACGCCGCATCGAGATCAAAAAGACGGCCTATCCTACCATCGAGGGAATCTGGTGCAGAGGGTAGACTCATCGCCGATGAGCGCCGACCAGACCTGGCGTGATCTGACTGAGAGGCTGCGCGCCAGCGAAGCCTACGGTGAGCTACGTCAACGACTGGGTCCGGTGATTCATTTGCCGTTGGCGGCCGCCGCCTGGGTTTGCGAAATGCTGGCTCGGGACCTGGACCGGTCCCTGTTGGTGGTGGTGCCCAGAGAGGCCGATGCCCTTGGTTGGCTGGAGATGGTGGAGCTCTGCGGCGGCTCGGGGGCCTTCTTCTCGGCCCCGTCCCTGAGTCCCTATCAAGAGACCGAAGTCTCGCTGCCGGTGCGAGCGCAGGAGGCCGTGGCCCTGGATCGGGTCCTATCCGGCGAGGTGAGGACCCTGGTCTGCACTCCCCGGGCTCTGTTTCGGCGGCTGCCAGAGCCCCAGGAATTCAGCAGCGCTGTGCTCGAGATCGGTGTGGGTCAGGAGCAGCCGATCGAGGCGCTGGTGGAACACCTCTCAGCCTACGGCTATCGACGCAGCGACCTGGTTGGGGAGGTGGGGGACTTCGCCGTGCGCGGCGGTGTGTTCGACCTCTTTCCCCCGGGCGAGGCCGGCCCGGTGCGTCTGGATCTCTTTGGTGACACGGTGGAGTCGATCCGGTGGTTCGATGTCGAAGACCAGCGCTCCCGAGACCACCTCGAGGCGATCAGAGTGCTTCCCCTGTTGCTCTTCCGGGCGGGGGCCGAAGAGGCCACCCGGCTTGCCGAGCTGTTGACCACCCATCTGGGCGAAGAGGCGGGGATGGACGCCAACGACAAGATCGAAGATCTTCGCCAGCGAGGTCGATTCATCGGTTGGGAGCACTATCTGCCGCTGCTGGCCGAGAGAACGGTTTCTCTGCGGGATCTCGCCGGTCCCCCGTTGGTGGTCGGCGTCGACCCCGAAGTGCTGGAGACCGAGATCGTGCAGCACGAGCGAAGCCTGGCTGCCGACTTCGAGGCCCGTCATTCGGTGCACAGGTTGGCGGTACCACCGGAGCTGCTCGAGCAGCCGGCGACAGCGGTGAGAGAGGTCGTAGATGGCTGTGAGGTAACCATCGAGGATGCGGTTGGCGGCGGACCGTCCAAGGCGATCGATTTCGAAGGCAGCACCACCGACATCTTTCATCGGCAGCTGCCGAGATTCCCCCGTGAGATCGAAACAGCGAGGGCGCGAAGTGAGCGTCTGCTGGTGGTGGCGCCGGCCGAGCACTGGAGTCGTTTGGAGCAGTGGTGCGAGACCTTCGAGATTCCCCGCGGCCGCGGCGGTCTCGAGTTGGTGGCGGGGGAGCTGCAGCGGGGTTTTCGCCTGCCGCCGGCAGGTGTTGTGGTCTTTGCCGAGCAGCAGCTGTTCGCTCGCCTGGCGCCCGAGCGCCCTCGACCTCGCCGGCGGTTTGGGCCCTTTGTCTCGGGTCTGCGTGACCTGCGGGCGGGCGATTTTATCGTGCATACCGATCACGGAATCGGGCAGTTCATGGGCCTGCGCTCGATCGGAGAGAAGGAAGGGGTGCGGCAACAGCTGCCGCCATCGCTGGTAGCGCTTGGGGCCGAAGACGGCCTGGGAGAGGTCGAGGTCATGGAGGTCGCCTACAAAGGGGACCGCAACCTCCTCCTCCCCCTCTCTCATCTCGATCTCATACAGAAGTACAGCGGTATCGAGGGAATCGCCCCACGGCTCGACCAGCTGGGGGGCAGCTCGTGGTCGCGCACCAAGGAGCGCGTCAGGAAGGGGCTGCGCAAGCTGGCTGGCGACCTTCTGCGCCACTACGCCGAACGTCATCTGGCAAAGGCCGCTGTCATGCCGGCGGACACCGATCTCCAGGCACAATTCGATGCCGCTTTCGAATTCGAGGAGACGGATGACCAGCTGGAGGCCATTGCCGCGATCAAGTTGGATCTCGAGCGGCAGCAGCCGATGGATCGCCTGTTGTGCGGTGACGTCGGGTTCGGCAAGACCGAGGTGGCCATGCGAGCCGCCTTCAAGGCCGTGGATGGGGGTTATCAGGTGGCGGTTCTGGCCCCCACCACCATTCTTGCCGATCAGCACCTGGAGACTTTTCGCGACCGATTCTCGGGTTTCCCGATCGAGATCGAGATGGTCTCTCGCGGACGCTCAGCCCGGGAGATACGTGAGATTCGGCAGCGCCTGGCCGGCAACAAACTGGACATTCTGATCGGCACCCATCGCCTGTTGGGCTCCGATATCGACTTTCAGCGGCTGGGTCTCCTGGTCGTCGATGAAGAACAACGGTTTGGGGTGGCGCAGAAGGAGCGGATGCTCGAGCTCAAGAAGAGCGTTCACGTGCTGGCCATGTCGGCTACTCCGGTACCCCGGACTCTGCAGCTATCCCTGGCCGGGGTTCGAGACCTGTCGGTTATCGAGACCCCGCCGCGCGACCGGATGGCAGTGGAGACCGCGATCCTTCCCTTTACCGCGGAGCTCGTCCGCGAAGCGATCGAATTCGAGCTCGAACGCTCCGGTCAGGTCTACTACGTCTACAACCGGGTGGAAGGAATCGAAGAGATGGCGCGGCATCTGCGCGAAGTCGTACCGGGGCTGCGGCTGACCGTGGGGCACGGGCAGCTCAACGAGAGCGAGCTTGCCCGGAGGATGCGCGCCTTCAAGAGCGGAGAATTCGACTTGCTGCTGGCGACGACGATTATCGAGAACGGCATCGACATCTCGAACGTCAACACCATGATCGTCCACCGGGCCGACCGCTTTGGACTCGCCCAGCTGTACCAGCTTCGTGGGCGAGTGGGTCGCAGCAATCAGCTGGCTTACTGCTACCTGCTGGTGCCCACCGATCAGGCCCTGTCGGAGGAAGCTCGTCAGCGTCTGGGAGCCATTCGCGAGTTCACCGAGCTGGGCGCTGGATTTCGAGTCGCCGCCCGCGACCTGGAGATCCGCGGTGCCGGCAATCTCCTGGGAGCCGAACAGAGCGGCCACATCTCGGCTCTGGGCATCGAGACCTATCTCAAGATGCTCAGGGACGCGGTCAAGGAGCTGCGTGGCGAAGCTGTCGAGGAGGCACCATCGGTGGCTCTGGATCTATCGATCTCGACGGCTATTCCCCACGAGTACATCGAAGATGCCAACTTGCGCATGGACGTCTATCGCAAGATCGCGAGTGGAGAAGTCGCCGACGAGGAGATCCTGGCCGAGCTGCGCGACCGCTTCGGGGCACCGCCGCCGGCCGTCGATCGCCTGCTCGAAGTGGCCTCTCTCAAACGCCTGGCCGAGTCGCTGCGTGCACAGTCGATCTCGGTGCAGGGTGCTAAATTGCAGATCCGGTTGCGCCGGGATGCCCACATCGACCTCGATCGCCTGGTGCGGCTGGTCTCGAGCAGGCCGGGTGCCAGCTTCAGCCCCACCGGTGTGCTCATTGTCGAGCGGTCGGGAGGTGAGTCGCCGACCCGGTTGGCGCGAGAGGTACTGGAGGAGTTGCGCGGCTGATGGTTACAGGTCTGATCACGTTCCTCTGTCTAACGCTGGTGCTGTCTGCGTGTGGCGGCGATACCCTTCCCGCGCCCCATATCGTGGCACAGATCGAGGATCAGCAGGTGCGCTACTCCGAGTTCGAAATGTACTTGCAGGAGAACTCGGTGGATTCGGGGTTGGCCCTGGCCAGCGATGTGCTGAGCGAGCTGTTCGATCAGTTTCTCGACGAGGAGTTGTTGCGAAGAGTCGCCATGGAAAAGGACTTGATTGAGCCGACCGGCACGCGTCGGACTGCGGTGCGGGCGGTCGTCGGTGAGCTCGAGGCCGGCACCATTCCGGCGGAGCGGATTACGGCCTACTATCGAGATCATGGGCAGGAGTTCGAGCTCGAGGAGCGCGTGAGATTGCGCCAGGTCCTGGTCGAGGATCGAGCCACGGCCGAGGAGGTTCATCGCAGGATGCTCACGGGCACCCCGTTCGAGGAGGTGCTCGGGGACTCCGATTTGAATTCATCGGCCCTCTGGGGTGACGAGGGAGAGCTGTCCTCAGGCGATCTCCCACCGGGACTGGCGGACACCATTTTCGGGCTCGAGCCGGGGGAGGTGAGCGAGGTCGTAGCCGCCGACTACGGCTTCCACATCTTCCAGGTGGTCGAGCGCCTGCCCCCAGAGCAGATGGAGCTGGCGAGGGCGGAAGAGCAGATTCTCGAGATCCTGAGACGTGATCTCGTCGATGACGGGCTCGAAAAGCTGGTGGCGGAGGCGCGGGAACGCTACAATGTGCAGGTTTTCCGGCGCAATATCCCCTTCAACTACGCCGGCGCCTACTAAGTCCAGAGACGCTTATGAAACTGACTTTGAAGACGAGCCCGCTGCTCATCGCCGCAGTTCTCCTGCCAACCCTGGCTCTTGGCAACGTCAACCGCGTCGTGCTGCGTGTCAACGACCGGATAGCTACTACCTACGACTCTGAGGTGCGGCGAGCCGCGAGAGCTCGAGCGCTGCTGGAAGTCCCGCAACTGACGGAGGAGCAGAAACAGGAGAGGATGTCGAGGATCGGTGAGGCGACGATGAGCGCGATCTTCGAGGAGCTCCTCCTGCTCTCCCGCGCCGATCAGTTGGATGTCGAAGTTTCCCCATCGGACATCGATGAAGCGATCCAGTCGACGATGGAGAATATGGGGATCGAAACTCCGCAGGACTTCCAGGCCGCCCTGCAGGCCTCGGGCATGACGGTGGAGAGTCTTCGCGCTCAGTATCGCCGCAACTTGATGATGCGCCAGGTGATGGGTCGAGATGTTCAGTCC
>JBAUDS010000395.1:0-2203 GCA_049678185.1 Thermoanaerobaculia bacterium | reverse complement strand
GAGGTCCTGGACCGGGCGCTGGTGAGGGCCGGCCGCTTCGACCGCCAGATCGAGGTGCCGCTGCCGACCGAAAAGGGCCGGCTGCAGATCCTGCAGATTCACACCAAGACCGTTGCTATGGCGCCGGAAGTGGATCTGGACCGACTGGCACAGATCACCGCCGGTTTCTCAGGCGCCGACCTCGCCCACCTGGTCAACGAAGCCGCACTGTTGGCCGTTCGTAGAGGAGAGCAGACGGTCACGATGGCCGACTTCGATCTCGCGATCGAGCGGATCGTAGCGGGTCTGCAGCGGGACATGCCTCTCGATGGGGAGGTGCGAAAGATGGTGGCATACCACGAAGGGGGCCACGCCCTGGTGTCGCAACTGTTGCCGCTGACCGACCGGGTCCACAAAGTGAGCATCATTCCGACCTCCAAAGGAGCGCTCGGCTACACCATGGAAATGCCCGAGGAGGATCGGCTTCTATTGAGCAAGCCGGCGCTCGAGCAGCGACTGGCGGTCATGCTTGGCGGCCGCGCGGCCGAGATTCTGATCTTCCAACAGACCTCGACCGGCGCCGCGAACGATCTCGAGCGATCTACCGACCTTGCCCGGCGCATGGTTACCGAGTTTGGGATGTCCAAGGCCCTCGGGCCGGTGCGCTACGCGGGTCCAGCCGGCTCCGGCTATCTGGGCAACCAGGCGGCGGCCAGAAGTCTGAGCCCCGACATCGAAAATCTGATCGACGCCGAGATCCGGCGACTCCTCGACGAGGCCGAAGAGACAGCGCTCGAGCTGATCAGAACCCACGAAGCAGCCCTCCACGAGATCGCCCGCGTCCTCCAGGAGAACGAGGTGATCGCCGGTGACACGGTGGCGCGAATCGTCGCCGAGGAGCCGGCGAAGGAGGATTGAGGCTTCCACTACACTGTCTACATCGAGCCTAAGATCAAGATCCTCGACCGTGGTCCGGGGCCGCCAGATCCACAGGTCTATGTTCGGTTCAACCTGCAGGTCAAGAAGTGAAGCTCGCGTGAGATTCGCTATCATGCACTCTCAATCGCGCAGAACGGAGGAAATGCAAATGAAAGCATGGTTGCCTGGGGTCATCGTATTCGCGCTTGCCGCGCTGCCGGTCGGAGCCCAGACAGCGGCAGGGAGTGCCCCGACGCACGATCAGGTCAGCAAGGTCACGGAGCTCCTGTTCGTGCAAAACGCCAGGTCCGGTAGCTTCAAGGACGGCCGCCTGACGCTCGAGGAGTCCGGTCCGGTCATTTTCTTCTCCGATCGACCGTACCGTGTCTTCGGCCATACACGAGCGGAACACTTCGTCGATTCGTGGGACTCGGGCGCCGACAGCTTTGCCAAGAACCCTCCCAACGCCGTTCTTTCACTCCTGGGAGAAGACGTCGAGAGCTTCGGCGTCGTGCTGTCGGATCCCAAGTACGACAATGGGACCATCTCCTATCGTGTCGAGCTCGAAGAGGGAACGATTCCCACGGAATTCGGTCCGGCCTCCATGTTCATCGACAACAATCTGTGGGCTGCTGTTGGTGGGCTGGCTGTCGGCCGCACTACGGCGAGGCGTCAGCAATACCGAACAGCGGCGGCGTACTCGGCGGGCCAGGCCTCCGCTACCCAGGATCAGAACACCTACTACCAGGCGGCCCCGTCTCAGGCACCGGCTCCGGCAGCGGCTCCGGCGTCGCCACCAGCTACGACCGAGCAGCAACTCCAGCAGTTGAAGGACCTGCTCGACAAGGGGCTGATCAGCCAGGACGACTACGACAAGAAGAAGCAACAGATCTTGCAGCAGCTCTGAGACAGACGACTCCACCTGACCAGCCGCCGGCGGGGTGTCAGCCGCACCCGCGGCGCGGGAGGGCGTGCTCCTCCAGGCCAGGGAGATCATCCCGCTGTGACTAGCCAAGTTTTCGAGGTTTTCTCCGACTACATATGACCGTGGTGCTATCTCAGTACCGTGCGTATTGAGCGGATAAGAGAGACCTTCGATGTCGAACTGCAGATCACCCAGTTTCCCCTCCACCCGGACACACCGGCCGAAGGGATGACCCTGGAGGAGTTGTTCAGTGATCGGTCGTTCGACCTCGAGGCAGCGCAGGAACGACTCACGGCGATGATGGCGGAAGAGGGATTGCCTTACGGCAAGCGCACCCACACCTACAACAGCCGGCTGGCGCAAGAGCTCGCCAAATGGGCC
>JBAUDS010000394.1:0-5860 GCA_049678185.1 Thermoanaerobaculia bacterium | reverse complement strand
GATGTCGACGGGGTAGAGGCGCTGGGCTCGGGAGAGGGTGCCGATGACGATCTCGCGCAGTTCGTCGGAAGGTTTGAGCAGAAAGCGCCCCTGGATGGTGCGGCAGGTGACTTCCACGAGTGCCCTTCTGGGGGAATGAATCGCAAGCGTCGTCCCATACTGATGATAGAGACGGAATTGGACCCTTGGATCTTTCACAAGAGGGTGGCACTTCTTCGGTGTGAGCTTCTTTGCTGGGAACTTCAAGTGCAGATCGAGGACTTCGCTGGTGGTACCGGTTGAAGGTCATTGCTGGTCTCTTGGTCTACAGGCATTCGTAGCACTCCAAGGAGAATTTTCGCTGGCAAAGTTTGCCATACCTGCTTCTAAGGCTTGCAGGGTCAGTGATCTTGCGACGAAGACCGAGTACGTATCTGCGTCAGCTATGCTAGGTTTCGGAGCACAGAAAAATCTCCAGGATGATACTGGACTCATATCTGTAGGCTTGGCAGAAGGCCTTGGCGTGGCAAAACAATGGTGCAAGACTAAGATCAATGTACCTCTTTATGAACTGATGGGGGGACGATTTTGAACCGGCTGGTTGTCCTACGGGTCCTTGCCGTCCTCCTCTCCGTCGTTAGCCTTGGCTGGTTGGTGTTGCTTGTTTTCTACGACTACTTTCCAGAACCGGAGACTCCACCAATCATCATTATCTATGCTTTGATGGTTCTTCTTCCGCCGATTAGTTTCTTGCTGCTACTCGGTTTGGTTCGCTGGTTAGTGCACGTTGTTGATCCACCCACCCAGCGGCGGCAACAGATACTGCGTGCTGTCCGAGTAACAGGACCAGTCGGTTGTGTTTGGGCTGTATTCCTCCTCACAGTGGATCAAGGCAGCCAATAATCGTGACTGATCCTTCAGGTGGGAACCACCAGGGGAAGCGGTGCAAGTGTGGTTCGTATGGTATTTCTTGCGGCAGGCAGAGAGTCTCGGTGGCAACCACTTGAATAATCATCGCTTGCACGAGAGAGTGCACCAAGGGAATCCGAAGAGGTGCTGGAGGAATCTGAGAGAGAGCACACGACTTATTGAGTTTCACCTGGGCCAGGCCAGCCTTTCGACGTAGGCTAGTCGATGCTTCTGGGAGAGGACTTCACCGCGGGGCCCTTCTGCTGAATAGGTGCCACCCGAATATTGGGAGACCTTCAGGTAAGGAGATCTTTGCGAAGTTTGAGGTTGAGCTTGCCTTGCGGCCGGGAGGGGATAGGAGTTACGAAGTGGGGTGATTGAATTGAGAATGGTCTCAAGAGCGGCAGGATTGAGGCACGAGCGTACATCGATGCCACGGTCGCCTCTAAGAGTTGGCAATCCGGCCCCGGCTGCGAGTCGGCATCAGGGTTAGGTAGGGGCTAAGGAGAGCGCATCACCGACAAATGGAAGGGGTGGCGGGAAAGATCCGTCGGGGAAGGCCGCCTTCAGGTTCCCCGAGCGTAACGTGTCGGCGGCCTGCAGATAGGCAGCGAGGAACCACCCATAGGCCTCGATCAGCTCTCGTCTCGCGGCTTTGGAGGCACAGTGAAACCATGGGGCGGGTGATCGCTTCAGTTTCTTGGGTCGTTCATGTGGGTGGTGGGCAAGCAGGGTGGCGAGTGTGTGTTGGAGTTTCCTGTCTCTGCCCAGCTTTGGCGCGTGCTGGTCCAGGATTGCGGTGAGGAGAGAAGCAATCGCTGAGCGGCGGCGGTCGTCCGAGTAACTTCTCCAGCAGGGCAAAGGCTCGAGATCGAGGTTTTCTCGAGTGGCATACCTGAGAGGGTGATATCGCTCACGGCGCTGGCGAGCGGCCCACTCTCGGGTTCTATCGAACCACCGACCCTGGAGAGACGTGCCCTCGAGAAGTGCTGAGATGGTGTTCGCCCCCGGCCAGTCGGCGGGGTGATCGACGAGGTTTTCCTTGACTCCATGAGAAAGGACGTAGCGCAGGCGAGCCACCTGGGCGAATTCTTCCTCGCTGACGACGACGGCCTGGTAACGGCGGCTCCAGACTTTGTCTCGCCAACCGGTTAGCCGGGCGATCTCGCGTGCGAGCTTGGAGTTGAAATGGCCCATGAACCGAGCCAGTCGCTGTGCGTCGGGGACGGAGAGGAGCAGGTGGTAGTGGTTTGACATGAATACAAAGGCGTGGATATCGATGGGGTAGAGTTGCTGAGCCCGGGCAAGAGCCCCGATGATGATGTCGCGCAACTCCATGGTGGGCTGGAGCAGAAAGCGTCCTTGGATAGTGCGACAGGTGATTTCAACCAATGCTCCACCCGGGGGGATGAATCGCAATCGTCGTCCCATACTGATGATAGAGACGGAATTGCACTCACCGATCTTTCACAAGAGGGTGGCACCTGTTCGGCACCTGTTCGGCAGGGAAGCGAGGCCTTGAACTTCTAGGAATCCTCTGGTGGTACCTATTCCGCGGGACCTTTCAGGGGCCCATTGGTGACCTCCTCCCATCCCCGTAAATCGCCAGGGGATAGGAAGAACAACCCCCCGTCTTGACTTCACGCGGTCGGACCCTTCGGCCGCGAGCCGGTTTGCACGTAGAATGCCTCGACCCGCGGGCGGCTCGGTCCGTCGCACCGGCGTCCCCGGGTCGAGAAGCCGACATGAGCGCTACGACTGAGACCCTCGCCCCCGGCGCGTCGAATCCGCCGCCGCCCGCACGGTCCCGCTGGACGGTGCTGGTGCTGATGAGCCTGGCGATGTTCGGCAACTACTACGCGTACGACTCGATCGGCCCGCTGGCCGACCACCTGCAGCGGCTGCTGGGCTTCACCGACACGCAGCTCGGGACCCTCAACGCAATCTACAGCCTTCCCAACATCTTGATGGTGCTGGTCGGGGGAATCATCTGCGACCGTATCGGCACCCGGCTGGCCACGTTGATCTTCACGGGGATTTGCGTTCTGGGAGTGGCGATCACCGCCAGCTCGGCTTCCTTCCCGGTGATGGCCGCGGGTCGGCTGATCTTCGGGCTCGGCGCCGAGTCGATGATCGTGTCGATCACAGCCGCGATCGGGCAGTGGTTCGTCGGCCGCCAGCTCGGCTTCGCGTTCGGGATCAACCTCAGCATCGCGCGCGCGGGCTCGTACGCGGCCGACATGTCGCCGACCTGGGCCCGACGGTTTTACGACAGCGGCTGGCAGGCGCCGCTGCTGCTTGCGGCCGGGATCATGGCCCTGGGTTTCCTGGCCGCGGCGGCCTACTTCGTCTACGAGCGGTGGTCGGAACGGCGGTTCCACCTGCAGCGGCCCGCACCTCCGGATCGCATCGTGTGGGGCGACCTGCTGCGCTTCGACCGCTCGTACTGGTACGTGGTCGGGCTCTGCGTCACGTTCTATTCGGTCATCTTCCCGTTCCGCAGCACGTTCGCCATCAAATACTTCCAGCACGCGCACGATCAGACGCTGCAGCAGGCCGGGACGATGAACGGCTACGTATTCCTTGCGGCGATCTTCGCTACGCCGGCGTTCGGGCTGTTGATCGACAAGGTCGGACGCCGCTCGTTCTTCATGGCCGCAGGCACGTTGCTCCTGTTCCTCGCGTTTCCGATCCTGGCCTACACGAATCTGAGTCTGTGGGTTTCGACGGTGATGATCGGGATCGCGTTCTCACTGGTACCGGCGGTGATGTGGCCCTCCGTGCCGTACCTGGTCCGGCCGAACCAACTCGGCACGGCTTTCGGTCTGATGACCATGATCCAGAACATCGGCTTGACCGTGATCAACGTCGGAGCGGGGTGGCTCAACGACCGCGCCGGGGCCAGCGCCGAGAATCCCGGCGGCTACATTCCGATGCTGTGGATGTTCGCGCTGCTCAGCCTCGCCGGACTCGTATTCGCCTGGCTCCTGCGGCAACGGGAGATAGGGCCGGACGGACACCACCTCGAGCGCGCCGTCCCCCGCTCGAAGTTCGACTGATCCCAATCGGTTCCCCGACAAGAAGATCTCGATCTACGTCTTTGGCGACGAGTTCACCGGAAGAGGTGCCAGAGAATTCTCTGGGTCAGTGGATCCTGACGATGTCGGGGACCAGGTCGAAACCCTCGTCGAAGGTAATTACGCGATCGACCCCATAGCGCCTCATGATCGAGAGGTGTAGCGAATCTCGAGCCGAGAGTCGGTTGCTCGCCAACAGGATCTCTTTTGCACTTTCGGCGTCATCGGCGTCGACCGCATAGACCTCGTCCACCATGTCCTCGAGGAGGTCGAAGGCGGGTTGAATGGCATCGCGGCGCCGGATCGCATCGTAGCGGTGCAGGATTTCTTGCAGCACTTCGACGTCGGTCACCAGTCGCTCGTTGTTGTCGAAGCAGTCGTCGAGGAGCTCTCGTGCTCGCGTCTTGTTGGGATGCTTCTCACCCACGAGGTACATGGGGATGTTGGAGTCGATGAAGATCAACGAGCCCCCTCGCCCGAGTAACCGCGCTCGATCTGAGCAAGCATCTCCTCGATGTCGGCGGTGGGGAAGTTGTGCTCCATGGCGCGACGCACCGCCCGACGTTTGGTGGCGGCGCTTCGCCGGGGCTGCCGGGTGCGGGCTTCCCCCAGGGTCTGCCGCACCCATTCAGACAGGGTCATGCGGTTCTGGCGGGCGATTTCTTGGAGCTCGGCGAACTCCTCTTCGTCCAACAAGACTTGCAAGCGCTTACTCATATACATGAGTATAATTCACTTACAGATAGAAGTGAACCCTGGGGGAATCTGCTGTTTTCTGACTCCCGGGCGGGCTCTTTGGGATTTGAAACCCAGTCGGCTTCCCATGCCATACTAGACGCGAACGGCTGCTTGGATCTTTCAAGATCCCTCTGGCATCCATCGTCCGGACCATGACACCGTTGCGGACCGCCGTGACTTGGATGGCTCGATCGCCGGTGCGGGCGTTCATCGTCATCTTCCTGCTGGGCTTCTCGATTCGCATTTTTCATCTGGCCGGGGTTCCAGAGCGCCGCATACTCCCTAACGATCGTTGGGAGGACACTGCGATCGCGACGTCGTTGGTTGAGCGTGGCGAGTTCGCGGATCCCTACATGGTGCCTACGGGGCCTAGCGTGCATCTGCCACCGCTTGTGCCCGGAATCCTCGCGCTGTGTTGGAGCCTGTTTGGGATGGGCCTGGGGGGCGGCTATGCGGTCTGGATATTCAGCATTACGGCATTTTCAGCTTTGTACGCCCTGCTCCCCTGGCTTGGCGGCGAGCTCGGGCTCGGCAGAGAGGCCGGTGTGCTCGCCGGCATCGTTGGCTCCCTGATCGTGTTGCCGCCCGGAAACGGCGAAGAGATCGCGGGCATCTTTCTCGGCCTGGTGGCGATCGTGTTTCTGCGCCGCTGGACCTCGGGGCTTGGCTCTTTCGGCGGTTCGTTATTGCTTGGTGTGACATGTGGCGGCGCGTTTCACTTGCAGCCTGTCTTGCTCCCCGTCGTCTTGGGCTGGATGGCCTTCGAGTTGTGGTGGAGCCGAGATTCGCGGAAGTGGAGTCTGTCGGCAGTCATCGTTCTGGGGATGTTCATTGCCTGTGTTCCGTGGGGCTGGCGGAATTACACGGCCTTCAACGAGGTCCTTTTTATCCGCGGCAACCTGGGTCTGGAGCTCCGCATGGGTAACCACGACGGCGCGACCGGTGCCATGGATGTGATGGTCCCCCGGGGGGATTTTCGGCACCCGCGCGCGCACCTGGAAGAGGCGCGACTGGTTCAGGAGTTGGGTGAGGCGGAGTACATGCGACGGGCCAGGGTCGAGGCGATCGATTGGATACGAGCGCATCCGGGGGAGTTTCTGAGGTTGACAGCCTCGCGGTTTACCCAACATTGGTTCGGGCTTTTTCACCAGCCGCGG
>JBAUDS010000393.1:0-2433 GCA_049678185.1 Thermoanaerobaculia bacterium | reverse complement strand
CAGAATCCGCTCGAACTCCTCCGGCTCCATATTGCGCAAGGCCTTCTCCAGATTCTTGGTGTGGTGGCTGAGGTCGTTGGAGTTGATCATGGGCACGACACAGACCTTGAGCTCCCGCACACCGTCTAGCTGCCCCGGCGACGGCTGGAACACGAAGCTGAAGTCCTTTACCGCTCCCCGCCCCTTGGCATCATCGGCCTGGGTCATAGGGCCGACCAACGCACAGGCACAGAGCAGCACACCTACCAAAAGCATCCCTCTCTTACTCATGTCATCTATCTCCTCTCGGTTGTCGAGCCGGTCTCGATGATCTCCTCAATGTGATTCAAGTCCAAGACAACTCTACCAGCCGCGGTATTTGACTGAGCAGAGGGGCCGCTGCAGGCTCGCCGGCGAAGGAGTTCGCTCTCCGGAGGGCTCTCACTGGGCGAGTGCGAGTAGGAACGGAGGTGTTCGATGGGATGCAGTTGGCAATTCACTCGACAGCTCGTCAAACGTGGAGCGCGGTATCAAAATAGTCGGATCTCGAGCTCACCACGAGGCTGGGCTCTCACAATACTGCTTCTTGCTTCGATTGTTGGTGCGGTAGCGGCTTGCCGTGGAGGTGGCTCCTCACCCACCGCACCGATCGGCGGCACGAGCTGCCTCGATCGTGCTGTCTTCGGCAGTGCCTCGGACTCGCCTTACATCCTGCCGTACCCAGTCGGAACCTCTTATCGGATCATGCAAACCTATTGCGGTCCGTTCACTCACGGCGGAGACAACCAGCTGGCCTACGACTTTTGGATGCCCATTGGCGAGGAGCTGGTCGCAGCCCGGGCAGGTGTTGTCCGGGAGGTGTTCGACAGAGATGAGGACCAGAATCTCAACTGGCGCGAAATAAACCGGATCTACATCGAGCATGCCGACGGCTCCTCGGCGTTTTATGCCCACCTCATGCAGAACAGTGCCGTCGTCGATGTGGGAGACCAGGTGATGGCCGGGGAGCTCATCGCCCTTAGCGGTGAAACCGGCACCGACGTCCCGCACCTGCACTTCGGCGTCTATCGAACCTGGCCGCCGCGCCAGGACGACGATCTGCCGATCAACTTCCGAAACGCACAAGGCCCACTCGACGCTCGGGGTGGTCTTCAAGTGGACGTGAGCTATCTGGCGCTGCCCTACTGAGATTCTCCGCGGCGACCGGCGACTGCCCAGGCTCTCGCCACCAAAGCGATACTGCCGTCCTCGTCCTCCGGCAGGCATTGGCGCAGGTCCTCCGACAGGGCCTTTCTCTGCTCTTCAGACAGCGTCGCGACAAAGCTGGGAGCCGGACCGGTACCGCCCAGGAACGGCCGCCAGAAATCGTCGAAGTCTGAAAACTCCGTCGGCACCTCGATGCCGGCGGAACGAACGTCTCGCGCGCCGGCCTCCTCGAACAATCTCTCGAGGGCGTCAGGAGCGCATAGTGGGAAGCGTTGACCCTCATCGACCTCTGCGGCTCTGGGATCGACCCTGGTCGCCGCATCCCAGAAGTACCTCAGGAACTGCATCTCACCCGCGTAGTCCCAGACGGACGCAGCCACGACCCCTCCGGCCTTCGTCAGCTCCAGCTGTTCCTCGACCGCTGCTTCCGGATCGGGAAAGAAGTTCAAGGCCAGACTCGAGACCACGGCATCGTAGCCTCCCTCTCGGGCCGGGAGGTCTCCAACCCCTGCCACGGCGACTTCGAACCGCGAGTCCGACACCCGCTCTCGAGCGGCTTCCACAAACGCTTGCGAGGGGTCACAGCCAAGCACCGACCCCGGAATTGCCACCGCGCAGATGGCCTCGGGAACCGCCCCCGTCCCGGTCCCGACGTCGAGCCAGTGGCCCAAAGCCGGCACGTCCAGCCAGCTGACGAGCTCCCATGCCAACGGTCGGCTCCATCGACCCATGAACTCCTCATAGATAGAGCCGGCGTTCCATCCATCGCTGGGCGGAACGGTCACAGCGATTCGACTCCTGGCGATCAGCCAGCGCCGTGCTGGCGCAGCAGCTCCTGGAAGCGGGGGTGGTCCCAGATAGAACGAAAGGTGGGGTCGACACGGTAATTGTGAATCGAGATGGGATTGGGAATCGAAAGTACGTACTCGATCTTGTCCAGCGCCTGCTCTTCTTCTCCCACCCAGGCGTAGACGCCGGCCAGGTTATCGACCACCAAGGGACCATACATGGCGTCCTTGGAGACCGGGAAGAAATCCACAGCAGCCTGGCCGTGCCTGATGGCGGCCTCTTTGTGGCCCGCCAGGGCGTTTGCCCATGCGAGTGTGCCTCTGGCGAAGGGGTCGCCCGGGTTCTGGTCGACAAAGGCATCCGCCAACACCCGGGCCTTCTCTCCCTCTTCGCGCCCACGCTCGGCGTCCCCCGCGAGATGGTAGGCAAAAGAAGTCACCAGCGTCTTGGGGTAGAAGC
>JBAUDS010000392.1:0-2445 GCA_049678185.1 Thermoanaerobaculia bacterium | reverse complement strand
TGCATGGGGTGTCCGGGCTGGATCCCTCGAAGAAAGGCCATTCCCCGTGTCTCCCGGCCTGGACTGCTGCCACGGCGGGGGGCAAGAGGCATCAGCCTTCTGAGAAGAACTGCACTGCTCGTCACCGCAACCCTGAAACGCAGCGAGGTTCTTCCGCAGCCTGCTAGCCTCGATTTCCACAGTACAGAATTGAGCTAACACGCGCGTCAGGCGAAGTCGATGACGAGCTTCTTGCCGCCGAGCCAGCGCATGGAGGTTGGCTCGTCCGCGAGCGCGGAGTCGACGAGGAAGGGATTGTGGGCGCGCTTGTCGAGGGTGACGAGGATTTGGCGGGGCTCGATCGCCACGGTTCCGCCGACATCGAGGAGGTCGCTGAAGATCTTCTTGGCCGTGGCCCGTCGGTAGGGCTCGGCCAGGCGATGGGCCAGGAGCCGGTAGAGCGAGCTGGCCATGAGCGTGATCTGGAGATCGAAGTCGACCTTGAGGCCCACCATGGACGAGAGCGCGTCGAGGTGGAAGAAGCGGATCGCCTCGGCGATGCCGTTCTCAATCAGCATTCTGCGGGCGTAGCGGGTGATGAGTCGGGCTGGCGAGGTGCGGAGGTCGTTGGTGAGGAGGAGGGTCGGTTCTTCGTGGCCGAGGTCGATCACACTGAGCTGGCGGAGCGGTTTGTCCCCGTATTGCTTGAGGTGGATGCGCTCGTCGAGGACGCGGGGCGTGCGGTAGACGCGGGTGAGGCTCTCGAGGGTGATGCGGCGCCAGGCGGAGGCCGATCGGCCGTAGATCTCGGCCAGCATCTTGCGGGATCGGCGCCGCAGGGTGAGGAACGGGATGCCCTGCTCGTCCAAGCGGCGGAGGTTGGCGTAGGTGGTGAGCTGGGAGTCGAAGACGAGCTGGCGGGGAACGGCTCCGGTCTGGGCCTTCCAGAAGTCCACGAAGCGGAGGATCTCATCGGCCTGCTGGGCCTTGGCCACGGTGGCGTTGCTGTAGCAGAGCACCCGCTCTTCCGCGTCGCGTGCGAGGAAGACGAGGACCCCCTTCTCGCGGCGGCTCCGGCGTGAGACGTAGTGCTTCTCGAGGGGCTCGCGGTCCGCGTTGGCGGGTACGGTGTGGTAGTCGAGATCCAGCGATCCGCTGCGCGCCAGCCCGGCCTCTTGGACGTGGTCGAACCAGGTCTCCATGAACTGCAGGTTCCTCTTGCGCCCCATGCGGGAGCTGTAGGCGGCGAGGTAGGAGCGCTTGGGGATGGCGTTCAATCCGGCGAAGAGTGCCAAGCCCTCGTCGAACACCCGCTGCATCACGTGGCTCTTGCGTTCGTTGCCAATCAGCTTGAGGGCGAGGAGGCTGCGGAGAGCCTGTTCCGCCGGGATCATCTGGGTCCCGGGAAGTCCAGCCCTCTCGGCGACCTTCCGCAGGTCGAGGCGACGCATCAAGGGGACGAAGAGGAACAGGCCCGCGACGCGGGTGCGGAAGTATCGAGGCGAGAGGTCGAGGGCGCGCACGTCGGCGCGCTCCGCCACCTCCGGCTTCAGGGCCTCGGGGCGCTCCTCGTCCTTGCGGCGCGGCAGGCGAGCAAAACCCTCCTCGCGCAGCACGATCGAGAGCGCGCTGATGCTGACCTCGTGGCCCTGCTCGCGCAGCTCGCGCTGGATGTCGTAGACGGAGAGGTTCTTCTTGCGCAACTCCACCACCCGCGCCCGGACTCGATCGCGCGTTGGGGCCGTTTGCGGGCCACGGCGGACCTCCTTGAAGTAGCGCTCCTCGGGGTGGGGTTCGTGGCGGAAGCGGTGGCAGAGGACGCGGAAGGCGGCCGGGGAGTAGCCGAAGTCGCGGGCGACCTCACCGGAGGGGCGCCCTTCGACGAAGTAGGCGCGAAGCGCCTCGTACTGGTGGTGGAGGGTTTTCTCGGGCTTGAGGAAGAAATGGGCGGTGTGGGATATTATCTGATTGCGACGACTGATAGTCACATATAATACATATTATATTATTCGACCTATCGCAACCCCTTGTGGTCCACTCCCGGGAGAATCTCAAGATGCAGGGGATATACCGAGCGAATATCGTTATTCTATCGTGGCATACCCACTCAGGAGGTCGCCGTCCCCTCCTCGGATACGATTCTATAGATCAGTAAACAGATCGATTCAGTGCTTGATATCTGTAACGACTGCGCTTCGCTCAGTCCGCCCTCCGGCCCGGCGAGGTGGGACCTGCCGGCCACCGATTCAGACGGAGATCAGCCGTCGCGTCGACTGACTAAGCTCGTGGACGCGCGGTTCGGAGAGGCGCGGCGACGCCCGTGCGTTAGCCTACCCGGGGCTGTGGAAATCGAGGCTAGGCGTCGTTCTGATACGGCTCGCAGTCGACGTGGATGCAGCGATCGAAGGGGACCGGCTGCCACTCGGTGGGTGAGTAGAGCAGGTGTCCGTAGTTGCCGACCAGATG
>JBAUDS010000391.1:0-1693 GCA_049678185.1 Thermoanaerobaculia bacterium | reverse complement strand
CGCTTTCTCAACCCGCTCGACGACGCCCAGCGCCGGCGGGTGGTCTTTCTGGGTGACGCCCTTGCCGAAGAGCTCTTTGGCGAAGAGGAAGGAGTCGGCGAGACAATCCTCATCGACAACGTCCCCTACACCGTCATCGGCGTGATGATCGACAAGATGCAAATGGGGGCTTACAGCGGCATGGATGAGGATCACGCGGTGATTCCCATTCGCACCTGCTACGCCCAGTTTGGCGAAGATAAAGTCTCCACCATCATCATCAAGCCACTCGAGCCCGAGAGGATGAAGCAGACCCTGGCCGAAGTCGCCAGCGTGCTGGGTGCTAAATACGGTTTCGATCCGACCGACGAGCGGGTCCTGGGGACCTGGGACACCGTCGAGTCGGGCAGGATCCGGGACAACTTCATGTTCGGAATCAAGCTGTTTCTGGGCATCATCGGCGCCCTGACGCTGACGGTCGGTGGAATCGGCGTGGCCAACATCATGTACGCCGTGGTCAAGGAGAGGACCCGCGAGATCGGGGTCAAGATGGCGCTCGGGGCCAAGGCCAACTGGATCACCGGTCCCTTGGTCCTCGAGGGTCTGACCTACACCCTGCTGGGTGGCATCTTTGGGCTGCTGATGGCCATGGTGGTGATCGTTCTCATCGCTCTGGCGCCGACCGAGGGCAGCGATGCGATGAAGTATCTGGGCAAACCGACGCTGTCGGTACCCATCGCGCTGTCGACAGCGGGCATCCTGGGCATCATCGGCATGCTGTCGGGCTACTTCCCAGCCCGCCGCGCCGCCGCCATCGACCCGGCAGAGACCCTGCGCTACGAGTGAGAGCCATGTCTGACACCAGCAAAGCTCTGTCCAACGGCAACATCATCCGCATGGAGGGAATCCGCAAGGTCTACGACACCGGCAAGATCCAGGTCGAAGCCCTGCGGGGTATCGATCTCGAAGTGGACGCCGGTGAGTTCGTGGCCGTGATCGGCCCCTCGGGATCGGGAAAGTCCACCCTCATGAACCTCATCGGCTGTCTCGACACGCCCACCGACGGCCATTACGAGCTGAGTGGTCAGTCGGTGGCCAAGATGAAGAAGGACGAGCTCGCGACCGTCCGCAATCGGCGGGTGGGATTCGTGTTCCAGAACTTCAACCTGCTGCCCCAGATCTCTTCCTTCGAGAACGTCGAGATGCCACTCCTTTTTGGCGGTGTGTCGCGGCGCCAGCGGCGTCAACGGGTGGAGGAGCTCATGGACCGAGTGGGTCTTGGCGACCGGATGGATCACAAGCCGACCGAGCTCTCCGGCGGCCAGATGCAGCGGGTGGCGGTGGCTCGCGCCCTGGCCATGGATCCCGACATCGTCCTCGCCGACGAGCCCACCGGCAACCTCGACTCTTCCTCCGGTGGCGACATCATGGAGCTATTCGAAGAGCTGTGGAGACAGGGCCGGACCATGGTGGTCATCACCCACGATGCCGCCCTGGCCCGCCGCGCCAACCGCCAGGTGGAGATTCACGACGGTCTGATTACCAGCGATACCACGACCTAGCCCCCGAACCCACCTCCCAATCCTCCTTTTTGTGCAGTTTCCTCTTGAAAACTGCGCAAAAAAGAGTATTGTTTGCACTGGCACGGCACGATCCCCTCGGTCGCTGCCGCCGTGAAGAGCCTATAGCCGAATCTTCATCCTTCAACCAGCAA
>JBAUDS010000390.1:0-9385 GCA_049678185.1 Thermoanaerobaculia bacterium | reverse complement strand
CTGGGTGGACTCCCAGACGGTGAGCTTGTTGCCGTCCCAGCGGGCGACGCAGCCGTGGAGCTCCATCGGGGTGTGGATCTCGCACGCGGTGCGGTAGGTCTCTTCCACCACCACGTCGGCCGCGGCGAGACCCTTTTCGAGATCACCCCGCTCATAGATCTGCTCCTCGGTGGCCCGGTTGCCGCCGTCACGCACCTCCACGGTACCCGGGTCGAGGGCCTTCTCGTAGTCGACCACAAAGGGCAGGATCTCGTAGCCCACCTCGATGGCCCGCAGTGCATCGCGGGCCTGATAGGGGGTGTCGGCGGCGACCGCGGCCACCACCTCCCCTTCGAACCGGCAGTGAGGGTCGAATAGCCGGCCAACGGTGTTGCCTTCGTCGTCGGTGTAGAACGGGATGTCGGTACCGGGTGTCTTGTCGGTGATGACCGCTCGTACCCCCGGCATCTTCTCCGCCTTGCTGGTGTCGACGCTCGTCACCCGGGCGTGAGGATGGGGGCAGCGCAGCATCGCACCGTGGAGCATTCCCGGCAGGTTGACATCCGACGGATAGACCGCCGTGCCGCTCAGCCGATCGTAGGCGTCGACGCGAGGGATCGACTGGCCGACCACCTTGGTCTTTTTCCATTTGTTCTGTTTCTGCTTCGGCTCCGGCGTTTCGGGCAGCGGACCGTTGACGTAGTAGAGGGCATCTCTCATGATCTAGCCTCTCTTCAGCTCGCTGGCCCGGCGAGCCGCCTTGAAAATGTTGGGGTAGGTGCCACAGCGGCAGAGATTGCCGCTCACACCCAGACGAATCTCCTCGAGATCAGGCTCCGGGTTGGCCCGCAACAGCCCTTCGACGGCCATCATCTGCCCGGGTGTGCAGTAGCCACACTGGAAGGCGTCCTTCTCCTTGAAGGCTTGCTGGACGTGGCCCAGCTCCTCGCCATCCATGAGCCCCTCGATGGTGGTGATCGCGGCTCCCTCGGCTTCGAGGGCGAGGGTCATGCAGGCGTAACGGGGCACGTCGTCCAGGAGCACCGTGCAGGCGCCACATTCGCCCCGATCGCACCCCTCCTTGCTGCCGGTGAGCGCGAGCTCGTGGCGCAGCACGTGGAGCAGTGACCAGCGTGGCTCCACCAGCAGCCGGTGCCGTTGGCCGTTGATGGTAAGGGCCACGGCGACCATGTCCCCGGCACTCACCACCTGGGCGCCGGTCTCGGCAGTTGCCGGAACGGCTTGAGCCGCTCCAGCAGCGGCCAGGCCCACGGCGCCGACTCCGGCTCCGGTGAGGAAATCCCGGCGGCTGACACCGCTCCGACCCGATTCCTCGTTCTTCTTCTTCCGGTGGTTGTCTCCCATTGGGTTCCTCCGGTCAGGTTGTTGTGAACGAAGCAACTATACAACGAGGTGCGGTCACCACAACCGTGGGTCCGTGGGACATTTGGAGAGCCGATTCGACATGAAGTCCTCCATGGTCGCCTTGAGGAAAAAAGGCTAGAGTTCGTCGCGGGGGAACTGGGAGGGCAAGCAGGTCCGCCCCGCCGCCTGCCGCCGCCAGCGGCCGGCCTGAGCCTATAGAGCAGCGATTCAAGACCACACGGAATGAGGAGAGTCGGGTGAAGGTCCATTGGGCCCTGGTCGGGCTGATCTCGAGTGCCGTCGTGCCCTCTCTGCTGTGGGGGGGGTCTATCGCCCTGGGTCGGATCTGTTTGTGGTCTTCAACCAGACCTGGAATGCCCCCGACGGCTTGAGCGGGCTGAGCACCCGGGATCGTCAGATCATCGTCAAGTTCACCTACCTCTGGCAGCGGTAGCCGGCCAGCGGCTGGTTTGTGGTCACCCCTCGGCGGTGGATCGGGGCTAGAATCGCCTTGTCGACGGATTGACCCAGGGATGGTCCAAAGCAAGCCTCTGATCTCGGTGGTGCTGCCGGTGTGGAACGGCGAGCGCTATCTGGTCGAGTCGATCGACAGTATTCTCTCTCAGACTTTCAGCAATTTCGAGCTGATTGTCGTCGACGACGGCAGCACCGACCGGTCGTTGGAGATCATCCGCTCGTACAAGGATTCCCGGGTGCGGGTCTTCGTGCGCGACCACCAGGGTCTGGCACCCACTCTCGACTTTGGCATTCAACGGGCCCGCGCGCGGTGGATCGCGCGGCAAGATGCCGACGACGTCAGCCACTCGCAGCGGCTCGAGCTCCAGCTGCAGACACTCGAGGGGAATCCCGAGGCCATCCTCTGCTACTGCGATGTCGAGCTGGTGGGGGAGAGGGTCTACTTCCCGTCGATCGATCGCTTCCCGCACACCATGGCTCTACTGGCTATGCAGCTCTGCTATCAGTGTCCGATCGCGCACAGCAGTGTCATCTTCGATCGCGGCGCCTATCGGGAGGTGGGGGGCTATTCGGTGTCGGAGCAATACGCCGAGGACTTTGGTCTGTGGGGGAGGCTCGTCCGCTACGGTGACTTCGTGAGTCTGCCGAGGAAGCTGGTCAAGTTTCGGTTGCACGGCGAATCGATCACCATGCGGGCGCGTGGAGATCACAACGAGATGTCCCGTGCCATCGCAATCCGCCACTGTGCCGAGTTCTTCCGTCTCGACGTCGTGCGCTCGATCCGCGCCTACCGCACCCTGATGCGGGAGGCCGGGTCACATCGCTATGTCGACTGGCTCTGGCTGTTGTTCTTGTGTGTGCCGCGGCTGAAGTGGAAAAGCACCGAGCTCAAATCCTGGTTGGCTGGGCAATCGGTCAGACGGCTGGTTGGCCGCTAGCCTGGGGGACTGCTAGCCTTTCCGCATCCAGATCTCGGTACCCCCCTTCTCGAAGCGTACTTCGTCCATCAGTTGGTTGATCAGGTAGATACCGCGACCGTGGTCGGAATAGAGCTGTTGGCCTACCACCGGGCTGGGGATGTCTTTGGGATCGAATCCGCCCCCGGGGTCCCGAACCACGACGATTATGCCGCGACTCTGGTCGCAACCGACGCTGATCTGTACGCGTGCTTCCGGGTCGTGCCTGCAGCCGTGGGTGACCGCGTTGGCCAGCGCCTCCTGCAGCACGAGCTCGATGTCGAACTCTTTGCCCGCACCGCACTCCATCTCCTTGATGGCGGACATGATCCGCTCGACAACTGGTGCGATGGCCTTGACTTCTCCCGGAACCGTCAGGTCGAGACGAAGGATGAGGTCTTCACTGTCGAATTCGCAACGGGGTAGTTTCGCGCTTGGCATGAGCTCCTTCTTCGTGGACCCCAAGCGACGGGTCCAGACAGCCGCCCTCCTGCAACGCATTCTCTTCCGATCGATCCCGCTGATTCTAGCCTACCAGCCCTGATGCTGGACACCTCGGGCAGGAGCGCCGTACCGGCACTCCGACTCGTAGGCCTGGGCCAGCCAGGTCAGGAGCACCTGCCCGGCCTCTTTGGGTGAGCGCCCAAAGACGATGATGCCGTCGTCGTGACCACCCATGGCCAGGATCCGGCGTTCGGGCAAGACGGTCTCACGGTAGAGCCGTTTGACCTCCAACGCCATCTCGGGGGTGCCGTAGGGGACGGCAGGGTCGGTGGTGGGGAGCCGCAGCTCGCGGGCTCGGCCCCAGATGATTGGTGAGTGCGCGTGAAGGACGCAACGGATCTGGGGTCCGGCGTCGTAAAGCGCCGCGTGGGTCATCGATTCGGAGGAGGGCCGGACGGGGCCGTGACTCTCCACTCGGTTGGCCGGGAAGTCGTAGCGCTCGACAACCGCGAAGTCGGCCAGACCGATGGCACGCTTACCCGCCGTCTGGGTGCCGGTGATGAGAAAGGAGCGGCGCCCCAGGGCATCCACCGGTGGACCGAGGCGGGCGCTGACGTTGCCGTAGCCGGCCCCTTCGTAGCGGGCAGGGTCTTGTCCGACCAGCCCGGTGAGGGCCATGATCTCGCGCCAGGCGATGAGCTTGCAGGCGAGCTCACCGAGCCGCCTGTCGTCGAGCGGCTGGTCGCGATGCACGACCTCGAACTTGATGACGCCTTCCTGCTGCACTCTGTCGCCGTCCTTCCCTAAGTAGCCGTTTCCAGGGCCGATTATGGCAAGAAACCGGTGCCTGGCCGTTTCGATGCGTCGTATCATGACCTTTTCACCCTGGTCCCGTGCAGTTCCATGGAGGAGAGACATCCATGAGATCCCATTCATCTGAGCTTTCCGCTGTCGTTCTTTCCATCACGCTGGTCTCGACTGCACTGGCTGGAGAGGTTGGAGAAGCCCCGACCAGGGCCCGTTACACGGTGTTACTCATGGGCAACCCCGCCGGGTCGCTCATGACCCAAAAGGGTCCGGGCCCGGAAGTGCGTTGCTTCTTCGAATACACCGATCGAGGTCGTGGTCCCAACGTGGAGACGGTATTCATTCTCGACGAAAGCGGTTTGCCGCTGGCGCTCGAGATCCGGGGTAACGACTATTTCAAGGCACCCGTGGAGGAGACTTTCGGCATCGTGGATGGACAGGCCTCTTGGAGAAATCAGGGCGAGGAAGGGAGCCGACGGCTCGAGACTCCATCTTTCTACGTGGGCATGAACGATCCGCCGGCGATGCTGGCGGTGCTGGCTCGGGCACTGGTCGAGGCTCCCGAGAAGCGGCTGGCGCTCCTCCCCGAAGGGGAAGCGACCGTCGAGAAGTTTGGCGAGTTGGAGGTCTCCAACGGTGATCGCAAGCTGACCGTCGACCAGTACTCGATCACCGGCTTGGGCTTTACACCGACCTCGGTCTGGCTCGACCGGGAGCTGGAGCTCTTTGCCATCGACACTGGTTGGTTGGGGATTATCCGTGAGGGCTGGGAGCCGTCGCTGGAGTCGATATCGGCGGCCCAGAAGAAGAGCGAGAGCCGGCTCTATGCCGACTGGTCCCGCAGGTATGCCCACCGGCCGGCGGTGCCGTTGGTCGTTACCGGGGGGCGAGTCTTCGACAGCAAGAAGGCCAAAGCGATCGCCGGCATGACGGTGGTCGTCGAGGGCGACCGGATCACGGCCGTCGCCCGGGACGGCGACGTCGAGCTCCCGGCGGACGCCCAGGTGATCGACGCCAAGGGCAAGACTCTCCTGCCCGGGCTGTGGGATATGCACACCCACGTTTCGGAGGTGGATGGCCTCCTCAACATCGCTGCCGGTGTCACCTCGGTCCGGGATCTGGCCAACGACGTCGACATCGTGCTCGAGATTCGACGCCAGTGGGACGCAGGAGAGGCGATCGGACCCCGGTTGCTGGTAACCGGCTTTATGGACGGTCCCGGCCCCTACGCCGGTCCTACCAAGGTGCTGGTGAGCACTGTCGAAGAGGGGCGGGCCGCCATCGACCGCTATCACCAGCTGGGTTATCCCCAGATCAAGATCTACAGCTCGGTCAAGCCGGAGCTGATACCGGCGCTGGTCGCTCATGCGCACGAGAAGGGAATGCGGGTCAGCGGCCACATCCCCGCCTTTATGACCGCCCGCATGGCGGTGGAGCAGGGCTACGACGAGGTCCAGCACATCAATATGCTGTTCTTGAACTTCTGGCCCGATGACGTCCCCGATACCCGCACCCCGGCCCGTTTTACCGAGGTGGCGCAACGGGGAGCCGCGCTCGACCTCGACTCGGAAGCGGTGCAGTCCTTCTTCCGACTTCTGGTGGACAAAGGTGTGGTGGTCGATCCGACCGTGGCCATCTTCGAAGGGATGTTTACCGGCCGCCCGGGGGAGATGGATCCCGGTGTCAAGAAAATCGCCGGCCGTCTGCCACCCCAGGTGCGGCGGGGTTTTCTCACCGGTGGGTTGCCGGTGCCCGAGGGGATGGATCAGCTCTATAGCAACTCCTACCGCGCCATGCTGGAGATGGTGCGTCGGGTCTATGAGGCCGGGATTCCGATCGTGGCGGGAACCGACGCGCTCGCCGGCTTTATGCTCCATCGGGAGCTGGAGCTCTATGTCGAGGCCGGAATTCCCGCCCCCGAAGTCCTGCGCATCGCCACCTGGCAGGCAGCGACGATCGCCGATCGTGCCGAGGTGTTGGGAGCGATCGAGCCGGGCATGCTGGCCGACCTCATCCTGGTCGACGGCGACCCGACCACCGAGATCAGCGACATCCGCAATGTCGTGCTGACAGTCAAAGGCGGGGTGCTGTACAAGCCCGAGGAGCTGTACCCGTTGGTCGGTGTGGAACCCTAAAGAGCAAAACCCCATGTCGAGCCCTGTTCGCGGCTTCATTCTCCAGCCCACCTACCGGATCGAATCGGGTCGGCCGGTGGTGCATCTTTTTGGCAAGCTCGAAACGGGTGAATCTTTTCTGGTGCGCGATGGCCGGCTGGTGCCCCACTTCTGGGTGCGGGCCGCCGACGGCGAGCGGGCGGGTGCCCTGGTGGCGGAGCCGCTGGCTGAAAGTGATCGGGTGACCTTTGCCGGTGAGCCGGTCCTGCGGGTGGAGGTGCCTACCCCACCCGACACCCCGCCGCTTCGCGATCGGCTCCAACGCTCGGGCGTGCAGTGCTACGAGGCCGATGTCCGCTTTGCCATGCGCTATTTGATCGACAAAGGGATCCGTGGATCGCTGAAGATCGACGGTGAGGGGCACGAGGGCACGGGAATCGACCGGGTCTTCGAAGATCCCGAGCTCGGCCCGGCCGACTGGACTCCCGAGCTGACGGTCCTCTCCTTCGATATCGAGACCGATCCCAAGGCCGCAAGGGTGCTTTCGATCGGTCTTTTCGGCTGCGGCGCGGCCGAGGTTCTGCTGCTGACACCCAAGGGACTCTCAGCTCCTGATGGTGCCGTTCCCTGCTCCTCGGAGGCCGAGCTGCTGCGGGCGTTCTGCCGGCGGGTGCAGGAGCTCGATCCCGATGTCCTCACCGGCTGGAACGCCGATGACTTCGACTTCCCCGTGCTGCTGCGGCGGGCTGACGATCTCGATGTGCCATTCATCCTGGGGCGCGGTCCGGGAACTGTACGACTCCTGGAGGGAAGGGGTCCCCGGCAAGCGACGCAAGTCATCATCCCCGGCCGTCTGGTCCTGGACGGCATCCAACTGTTACGCGGCTCCTTTATCAAGATGGAGCGATACTCGCTGGACTTCGTGGCCCGAGAGGTTCTGGGCGAGGGGAAGATCTTTACCGGTGAGCACCGGGCGGAGGAGATTCTCCAGGCCTTCAAGGAGGATCGGGAACGCTTTGTGGAGTACAACCTCGCCGACGCCCGTCTGGTCACCGAGATCCTGGCGAAGCTCGAGCTGGTGGAGTTGGCCGTCGAGCGTAGCCGGCTCACCGGTCTGCCGCCCGATCGGGTCTCGTCTTCGGTGGCCGCTTTCGATTTTCTCTATCTGACCGAGCTCGGCAAGATGAAGGTGGTGGCTCCGACGGTCGGCTCGGGGGACGAGACAGGACAGTCCACGGCGGGTGGCTATGTCTTCAAACCCCAGGCGGGACTCTATGAGAATGTTCTCGTCTTCGACGTCAATAGCCTCTACCCGAGTCTCATCCGCTCGTTCCAGATCGATCCCCTTGGCTATGTGGAGCAGCCGCGGCCGGAGGACGACCTGATCGTCGCCCCCAACGGCGCCTGCTTTCGCCGCGAGCCTGGAATCTTGACCCGGATGTTGGACGAGCTCTTCCCCCGCCGAGAGGCGGCCAAACAGGCCGGTGACAAGGTCACGAGCCATGCCATCAAGATCCTCATGAACTCGTTCTTTGGAGTGCTCGGCACCCCGGTCTGCCGTTTCTACAACCCGGAGGTCGCCAACGCCATTACCAGCTTTGGTCGCGAGCTCCTGCTCTGGTCGCGGGATCACATCGAAGCGAGGGGGCTCCGTGTGCTCTATGGCGACACCGACAGCCTGTTTGTGGAAGCTGGGGTCGAGGAGCCGGAGACAGCGCTCGAGCTCGCGGCGGAGTTGGTCGACGAGTTGAATCGGAGCCTTGCCGGCCACCTTCGAGAGAGCTGGCAGGTGGAGAGCCGTCTCGAGGTGGAGCTCGAGCAGCTCTACCTGAGGCTATTTCTCCCACCCGTGCGACACGGTACCGCCGGCGCCCGGAAGCGTTATGCGGGTCTGGTAAGAGACGGCGACGAGAAGAGGGTGGTCTTTACCGGTTTGGAAGTCGTTCGCCGGGATTGGACCGCGCTTGCCCGGCGCACCCAGCGGGAGCTCTACGAACGGCTGTTTTTCGATCGGCCGGTCGAGGATCATCTCCGACAGGTGGTTGCGGATCTCCGGGAAGGGCGGTTGGACACGGAGTTGGTCTACCGCAAAGCCTTGAGAAAAGCCCCGGAAGCCTACGTCTCGACCACCCCACCACACGTGGCGGCGGCGCGCAAGATGTCGGGCCGACCCGGCCGGCTCATCAGCTACGTCATCACCACCGGTGGGCCGGAGCCCGCCGACGAACAGCAGAGCCCCTTCGACTACCAACACTATGTGGACAAGCAGATCCGGCCGGTTGCCGAGCCGATCCTCTCCCACCTCGGTCTCGGATTCGACGTAGTCGTCGGCGACGACAAACAGATGGCACTCTTCTGATCCAGCTGGGGCCAGCTCAGCTGTCGGTGCTTCTCTTGTGTGGCAAATCGAGAGCGGCGCGGCCGCGGGGGATGTCGAAGCGGTCACGGGTGGTGCAGTAGCCGAGCCCACCCAGCCTTCCGATGGCCCTGAGCTTTTCTGGATCGATGTGTAACCGCTCGTCCACCAGGTCGTCCTCGAGGTGAATGTGGACGATGCGGCCGAGAACCACGTTGCCCCCCGCCTTGGCGCCGGGGTTGGTGCGGATGACCTGCATGGTCTCGCACTCGAAGGCTATCGGTGACTCGGCGACGCGTGGCGGTTTGATCACCCGGCTCGGTGTCATGGTGAGCCCAGTGAGGTCGAACTCGCTCTCGCCCGGCTGCAACTGCTCGGAGGCCGCCGCCACCTCACGGTAGTAGCTCTCAACGGCGACGTTGACCACGAACTGGCCGGTGCCGCCTTCTTCGACCGGCTTGCAGTTGCGTAGCGTGTCCTTGTCCGACCCATCCGAATTGTTGGCCGGACAGAAGAGCAGCGTCATCGGGTTGGAGCCGGCGCCGTTGAAGAACGAATAGGGGGCGAGGTTGGGCTGACCGTCGGCAGAGATTGTCGACACCATGGCAATGGGCCGCGGCACTATGGCGCCGGCCATGATTCGGTAGCGGGTGCTGAGGTCCAGATCTTCGGGTGAGAGCTCCATGGACGTGGGAGTAGTCTATACCGCGAGGAACGATCGGCCGGCACGGGGGCCGGCCGCTTCATTTGCCGGCGGAGCTGGTCATTCGCCGGCGTTGGGCGAGCTCGGGGGCCTCTTTGAGACAGGTCCACAGAATCTTGAGCGAGGTCCCGAAGGCGGCCAGGCCGGTGCGTTTGATCTCCGCCGGCTCGTCGCCGACGGCGGG
>JBAUDS010000389.1:0-1551 GCA_049678185.1 Thermoanaerobaculia bacterium | reverse complement strand
ACGCATTCCTTGGAGCGGCCTCGAGTCCGCTCTCGACCTTCTCGATCGATGTCGACCGGGCCTCGTACAGCAACATTCGACGCTTCATCAACGGCGGGCAGCGGCCGCCGATAGACGCAGTACGAATCGAGGAGATGATCAACTACTTCTCCTTCGACTACCCGGACCCCGACGGCGATCATCCCTTCTCGGTCACGACCGAAGTGTCCAACGCCCCGTGGAACCCCATCAACCAGCTCGTTCGCATCGGTATCCAGGGCGAGAGAATCGATACGGAGAATCTACCGCCCAGCAACCTGGTCTTTCTGATCGACGTCTCCGGATCGATGCAGAGCCCAGACAAGCTGCCGCTGCTGAAAACGTCATTCCGCATGCTGGTCAATGAGCTGCAACCCGAAGACCGGGTGGCGATCGTGGTCTACGCTGGGGCAGCCGGTCTGGTGCTCCCATCCACTTCAGGCGACGAGAAGGACACTATCCTCGACGCCATCGAGGCTCTCCAGGCGGGCGGCTCGACGGCCGGCGGTGCCGGGATCAGTCTGGCCTACGACGTTGCAGGAGAAAACCACATCGCGAGTGGCAACAACCGCGTCATCCTGGCAACGGACGGTGACTTCAACATCGGCGCATCCAGCGATGGCGAAATGGTTCGCCTCATCGAGGAGAAGCGCAAGCAGGGAACGTTCCTTACCGTGCTGGGATTCGGCACCGGCAACCTGAAAGACTCGAAGATGGAGAAGCTGGCCGATCACGGTAACGGCAACTTCGCCTACATCGACAACCTGATGGAGGCGCGTAAGGTGCTGGTGACCGAAGTGGGCGGTACCCTGATGACCATCGCCAAGGATGTGAAGATCCAGGTCGAGTTCAATCCGGCTCGCGCTCAGGCCTACCGCCTGATCGGCTACGAGAACCGTCTCCTGGAGGACGAGGACTTCAACGACGACACCAAGGACGCGGGCGAGCTCGGCGCAGGCCACTCCGTCACGGCGCTCTACGAAGTAATCCCAGTCGGCATCGACAGTCCGTACGAGATCGTCGACGTCGATTCCCTGCGCTATCAGGCGCCTGGTGAGCCGGCGATGACCTCCGACTCGGAAGAGCTCCTGTTCGTGAAGCTGCGCTACAAGTCGCCCCGGGGCGCCGAGAGCAGGCTCATCACACATCCGGTTCACGACTCGAACGACCGGCCCTCGGCAGACCTGACCTTCGCCTCGGCGGTGGCCGGGTTCGGGATGCTGCTGCGGGACTCCAAGTACTCCGGTGATTTCGGACTCGCCGACGTGCTCGACCTCGCCCGCAGCTCGACTGGCGAGGACCGCGAGGGCTACCGGTCCGAGTTCGTACGGTTGGTGGAAACGGTGCTATCGATGGAGCTGCTGCCACAGCCCACGCTGTAAGGCTAGCGCCGAAAGCAAACTTCCCAGCACTTCATAGGGCTTAGAGCTAATCAGAGCTGGGTTGAGGCGCTATCTTTGCCGCAGGAAGAATGCAGCAGAAAAGAGCACCGCCGTCCACAGTCTCATCTGCCCAGACTGAGCCGCCAACAGC
>JBAUDS010000388.1:0-6688 GCA_049678185.1 Thermoanaerobaculia bacterium | reverse complement strand
TCATTACCGCGTCTCCACTCGAGCCCGGGCCCGCGGGTCGGCCGTGGTCAGGCGCCCCCGATCGAAGGAGAGAATGCGGTCGGCGCGCTCCGCCTTGCTGGCGTCGTGAGTCACCATCAGGACCGTCTTGCCATGGTCGGAAGCGAGTGACCTGAGAACGGCGACAATCTCGTCACCGGTCTGATCGTCGAGGTCACCGGTGGGCTCGTCGGCGATGACGAGATCGGGATCGGTGGCAAAGGCGCGGGCGATGGCCACCCGCTGCTCCTCGCCACCGGAAAGCTGTGAGGGGAGGTGGTCACCGCGCTCGGCCAGACCGACGATGTCGAGGGCCATGGCCACCTGCTCCTGCCGCCGCGCGGACGAGAGGGGCAGCAGCCGGAGAGGCAGGTCGATGTTCTCGGCAGCGGTCAGGATCGGCACCAGATTGAAGGTCTGGAAGACAAATCCCACCTTGGAGGCGCGAAACTCACACAGCTCCTTCTCACCCAGGCTGCCGATGTCCAACCCGCCGACCAGACAGCTGCCCGAGTCGGGCTTATCGAGCCCGCCGACGATATGCAGCAGGGTCGACTTGCCCGAGCCGCTGGGGCCCATGAGAGCCAGGAATTCGCCCTGCTTAACCTCGAGATCCAGACCGTCCAGAGGCCGAATCTCGGTCGCCCCCTTGTGGTAGGTCTTGACCAGGTCCCTGGCCTCGACAATCGGTTTCTCGCTCATTGGCTCCCTCCGGATGTGGTGATGTTGACGCGTGCGCTCATGTCCGGTCGCAGGATAGGCGGCGGGTCGATGATGGCCACCGCTACCTCCACCGTGTTGGATTGTCGATCGGCCTTGGGCGCGATCTCGACCACGCGGGCGGCAAGCGGGTCGGCACCTATTGCTTGTGCATAGACCTCGGCGTGGTCCCCCAGCTCGAGACCCTCGAGACGATCTTCCGGTACATCGACCCTCACCCAAAGCTCGGACTCGTCGGCAATCTCGATCCCCGAGCCGACGTCGAACAGGCTGACCACCTCGCCCGGCTCCAGCTCGATGGCGATGACACGGCCGTCGAAGGGTGCGCGCAGCTTGGTGAGATCGAGATTGACCTCGGCTTGTTCGAGGGCCGCCTTCTTGTGTGCGACGTCCGCTTCGGCGGCGGCGAGGTCGGCCGGGTGGGTGCCGACCTGCAACAGCTGCTCGTTGGAGCGCAGCGTCTCGACGCGGGCGGCGGCGGCGTCGGCGCGATAGCGGGCGGAATCGACCTCGGCCGCGGGCACCAGCTCGCTTTCTCCCAGCGAGAGCAGACGCGCGAGCGCGGCCTTGGCTTCGGCAGATTGTGCCTCGGCCTCTTCGCGCTCGGACCCCGCGGCCGCCAACTCTTCGACCCGCGCCCCTTCTCGCAGCCGGCGGAGCCGGGCGCGAGCCTGGTCGAGCTCGGCGCCGGCCATGGCCACGGCAGCCACCGCTGTTCGCGAGTCGAGCTCGAGCAAAAGATCGCCCTTCTCGACCCACTGCCCGCGGGTGACGTGCAATTGGGCGACGATGCCGTCTCGCCCGGGCCAAACCAGGGCGGTGCGGCGAGCTTCGACATAGCCACCGGCAGCGAGGGTGCGCGAAGAACCGGTGCTCGAGGTGGTCGGGCCAACCGCGGTCGAGTCGGTCCCGGCGGCGGTGGGTGGCGTCGCCGAGCTCTCCTCGTCCGGACCGACCAGGGCCAGGATGATCACAATTGCCAGGATCAGGACCGCGGCTCCTCCCAGACCCAGCAGGGCCCGGCGCGACAGCCGGAAGCCGGAGTCGGGAGCCCTCTTCTCATGCGGCTCGAGCCTGATCTTTGCCAGCTTTTCCTTGGTATTCATGGTCTCCGGCCTCGGGGTCCAGAGTCAGGGCGGCGGGGTGAGTGTATAATCCTCCGACATTTTTCCTAAAGGAGGAAACCCAAATGTATTCCAGTTCCAAACAAAACAGACTGCTAAGTGCGGGCATCGGCCAGTCCTGGCGAATCGCCGCGCTGCTTGTCATGTTTGCTCTGCTGGTCACAATGCCAAGTGTGGTCCAGGCCCAGTCATCCGGGCACAAGCAGACCGACAAGCTCATCAAGAAGTCGCAAGACACGATCGCCGCGATTCGCTCGACAAAGATGCAGACCGAAGAGACGCTTGCGGGCTACAACGCCATCATCGACGGCAAGGTGCCCGACAACCGTAAGGCCTACAAGAAGCTCAGTAATGACATCCGGAAGTGCGACAACCAGGCGACCAAGGTGAGACAGAACATCACGAGCATGGAAGAAGTGGCCGATCTCTACTTCGCCGATTGGAAGAATAGTCTGGCTGCCATTTCCGACCCCGATCTGCGGGCCAAGAGTGAGAAGCGGCTGAACGAGACCCGCACCAACTACGAGGGAATCCTCACGGCCGCGGAGAACGCCGGCGCGGAGTTCAAGCCCTTCCTCACCAGTCTCAACGACCAGGTGACTTTCCTCGGGCACGATCTCAACCCCTCGGCCATCGCCGATCTCAAGGAAGAGGCGGCGGACCTAAACGTCCAGGGCAAGAAGGTCTTCAAGGCGGTGGATGGAACCGTCGAAACCGCCAGCAAGTACGCCAACTCGATAAAGCCGTAGCAAATCTCCAAGAAATCAAGCCAGATCAACTGGCTTCCAAGTCCGAGTGCTGCGCCTGGGTGACTTCGGTCACGTCAGGCGTCAGCCTCGGGCGAGAGCCCATAGCGGTATAATTTCCGGGTACTTTTCAAAAGGAGGATTTTCATGAGCATGCAGTTACGAAGTTCCAAACCGCGGATGAGTGCACTCCTCGTCATGTTGGCTCTGCTGATCACGGTTCCGGGTGTGGTTCAGGCCCAGTCTCCTGGTTTCAAGCAGACCGACAAGCTCATCTCTAGCTCACAGTCGACCATCTCCCAGATCCGCTCGACAAAGCTCCAGACCGAGGCGACGCTCGACGGTTACAACGCCATCATCGATGGCAAGGTCCCCGACAACCGTAAGGCCTACAAGGCGCTGGTCAAGGACATCGGGAAGTGCGAAAACCAGGCGGACAAGGTGGGAAACAGAATCGTCGCCATGCAGACGGCGGCGTCAACCTACTTCTCAGACTGGGAAGCGAGCATTGCAGGTATCACCAGCGACGACCTGCGGGCGAAGGGCGAGGCGCGGCTGAAGGAAACGCGGGCCAACTACGATGAGATTCTCAAGGCCGCGCAGAAGGCCGGCGACGAGTTCAAGCCTTTCATCACCAATCTGCACGACCAGGTGACGTTTCTCGGGCACGATCTGAACCCGTCCGCCATCGCCGATCTCAAAGACGATGCGGCGAAGCTCAACGCGAAGGGTGACAAGGTCTTCTCGGCCGTCGATGACACCATCGAGGTTGCCAGCAAGTACACCATCTCGCTAAAGCCGTAGCCAATCCTTCGAGAAAGCCAGCCGGAGCAACTGGCTGCCAAGTCCGAGTGCTGCGCCTGAGGATCCTGTGGGTCCTCAGGCGTCAGCCTCGGTCGATGGCCCCTCGCGTGGCGGCACGATTCCGAACCGGCCGGCAATGAGGAGAATCATGCGCTCGACCTGATTCATCTCGGCGCGTTCCTCCAATACCGAGCGCGCCAGAGCCGGCTCGTCGGTGATGATGTTGTCGACACCTAAACTCATCATCGCCGCCATCTGGACCGGCTCGTTGACCGTCCAGACATAGATCTCCCGGTCGAGCCCGTGCACGTTGCGGATGAACCTCCGCCTGGCGATTGGGGTGTTGACGGCGTAGAAGTCGACCTCGAGCTTGGTCAGGTCCCCGAGCGCCACGGCGGTCAGCAGGCCGACGGGCCATCCGGGTCTTAGCTGCTGGACCCGCTCGACCTGCTCCTGCTTGAGCGACATGAGGACGACGTCCGACTCGAGTCCGGCCGCCTCCACCTGCTCGATGACCTTCTCTTCCAGCCGGTCGTTGTGACCGTAGTACTTGAGCTCGATGTTGAGCTTGATTTTTCCCTTACAGAGGTCCAGGACTTCGACGAGCGTCGGTACCCGCTGATCCTGGAACTCGGGTGAGAACCAGCTGCCGATGTCGATGTCGAGAAGCTCTTCCGGGGTGACATCCCAGATCTTCCGATCGACACCGGCGATGCGCTTGAAGTCGCTGTCGTGCCAGACGACAACGGTCCCGTCGGCAATCTCCTGGACATCGAACTCGACCCAGTCCGCGCCGTCGGTGATCGCTCCCTCGATGGCGGCGAGGGTGTTCTCGGGGGCTCCGCCCGAGCTGCCGCGATGGGCGGTGATCACGGCTCGATCCTCCACCTTGGCGTTGCCGGCCAGCACCAGACCGATAACAATGGCGGCGACCGCTGCGGCCACCGCACCCCAGAGCAGAGCCTTTTTTGGCACCTTCCAGGAGGCCTTGGTGCCGAGGGGCTCGTCCTTCAGCTGAGAGACGAGCTGCTCACCGTGTGAATCGGCTCGATCCCACCAGAGATTGACGATCAGCAGGCTGAAAATCGCTCCCGTCACGAACGACACGAGGAGGTTGAGCACACCGCTCACCACCATGGCCGTCCCGGTACCAACGACAACCGCGGTCAGGGATTCGCTGGCTTCCGGGATCACCAAGCGGGCAATGGCTCCGACGCCCGCGGTTACCAGAGTGGCGGCGAGCAGAGAGAGCACGGCCCACCCGATCAGCCACCAGGCGAGTCTTGGACGGTTGCCGGCAGCGAGATCACGACTCTCCTTCAACGCTTCGGCTCCACCTTCGTTCTCGAAGAGCACGAGGGGGAGCGCATAGGCCCAGCCGATGACGAGTCGGGCGAGGACGATCACGAGAGCGACTACGACAAGCCCGATCAGGACGGCGGCCAGATAGAACTCCGGCGGTTTCTCGGCGAGGTAGTAGTTGATATCGAACTCGGTGAGCAGCAGCAGATAGACAAGGCCGCCGGCCACCAGGAAGGGCGCCGCATAGAGCAGCAGCCGAGCGACCATCTGCCCCGCGAGGTTGAAGATCGAAGCGGCGCGCCTGACGACGTGACGCAGGGCTTCGTAGTAGGTGATCGATCGATCGTGCCGTGCTCCGAAGCCAATGGTCATCAGGCCGGCCTGCTCGACAAAGCCGATGCCGATCAAGATCGCCCCGCCCAAAATGAGGATCACCAACCCCAGCGGACGAAGAAAGAAGAAGAGGATGTCCTCGTCGGTGACTACCCCACCGCCTCGCCGGGAGACCAGAAGGCCGAGCAGAATTCCGGCCGCTGGGGTTAGCAGGACGAAGCCGACCACCTTGGCTAGAACATCCGTGATGGCGAGCTGAGGCCAGGTACGACGAAAGTCTTCGAAAATTCTGGAGATCATGATGCGCCGATCTTAACTTAGCGGATCTGGAGATAGCCAAATAAGAGGAAGAGGACGAGTGTGGCAACCAAGATCACCGTCGTCAGTGGTCGGTTGGCATGACGGCTCCCGATCCACTTTTTGTTGCCGTTCAGAATCAGCAGAGCCAGGGCCAGAACCGGTATGAAGAGGGCGCCGAGGAGCGCGTAGACCTTTTGCACCTGGACAAAGCTCGCAAAGAGGCCGGCGATGGAGACCAGACCCAGAGCGACCAGAAAGCTCCGGTAGGGAAGCCGTCGGGTATCGACCTCCGGGACATGCTCGCGGCTCCCAGCGGTCAACAACCGCCAGAGATCGGCAAAGAGATACGGCACCGATTGCCAAACACCCAGCAGACTGCTGGCCACAGCCCCCCAGGCCCCGACGAGAAACACATAGCGGCCCACCGGTCCCAGGGACTCTCCCAGCCGAGTGGAGAGGGTCACCAGCAGACCGGCTCCTCCTCCCTCCACCTCGATGGTGGAGCCGACGATGATCATGGCGATGCCAAAGATCGCCGTCGCGGCGTACCCGGTTGCCAGGTCGAGCCGACAGAGCGAGATATCGTCGACGCTCTCCCGGCCCTCCTGGCGAATCCAGTAGCCGTAGCAAAGAACGGTCACCGTACCGCCCACCCCGCCAAGGAGTGCCACGGTCCAGGCAAGGCCGCCAAGGTCGAGCCGGGGGATGGACGGCCACGCTAGCCCTTGTAGTACAGCACCGATGTCGGGTCGCAAGAGCGCTGCGGTGATCACGACGGTTACAAACATCAGGACGATACAAACGCTCATCACGCGTTCGAAGAGACGGTAACCGCCGAACCAGACCAGCGCCACACCCAGCAGGCTGTGAGCGACGCCAAAGACGATCTTGCCGGTCGTGGCGTCGTCGAAGACGGGGAAGAGGGCATGGGCCGTCACCCCACAGGCGCTCACCAGCGCCCTGCCCACCGCAACGCTCCAAATCAACAGATAGGCGAGAAAGAGGTAGCTGACGGTGCGGCCAAAGCGCTTGACCGCCCCCTCGATCAGGGTCTCCCCGGTGACCAGCTGCCAACGGGCGAGTCCCTCGTTGAGCACGAATTTGAGAAACGCTCCGACCACAACGGCCCAGAGGACCGCGACCCCCAGCTTGCTGCCGACGATACTCGCGGTGGCCAGGTCACCGGCACCAACACCGGTGGCGGCCACCAACATTCCAGGGCCTATGGCTGCGAGAAGGTATTTCCTGCGCGGCTCCCCACCCATGATCGACTCCGATCCTGGTCGGCCTGCGAGGCTACCAGCATCAGCGTCTCGAAGGCGTGACCTCCCTTTGGCACTC
>JBAUDS010000387.1:0-27115 GCA_049678185.1 Thermoanaerobaculia bacterium | reverse complement strand
GATCAAAGGTGGCCGGGGTTTGGATATTGTCCAGGAAGGTGAAGGGGCCGGTAGGACCGAACGTAACCGCCTTCTTGATAACCACGCTGCCGCCGGGCTGATTAGTGTAGGTGCAGCGCACTGTCTCGCCCGGATCCAGGTTGATCGTGGCCGTGTGGGTCCCAATATCGCCGCTCGAGCCCGTACCACCCTGGTCGCTGTCGATACAGGTGATGTCGGTCAGCAGGAAGCCCTGCTGTGTTGGATCGCCCTCGGTCACCATGTAGGTACCAGGCTCGACGTCGTCGAAGATCTCCTGCTGCCCGTGGCTGAGGATGAAGGCGCCGGGGATCGCGATGTTGTCGGTGAAGCCGAAGCCGTCGGGACTGACAGGGTCGGTGATCTTCTGGATGATGATCCGGCCCGGCGGTATCTCTAGGGTGTTGACAAAGGTGCAGGTGACGGTCTCTCCGGGAGCCAGATCGATGTTCCCCGGACTGCTGCCGTCGTCACAGCTAGCCGAGGTCAACCCCCAGCCGGCCGGTACGTTCTCGCTCACCGAGTAGGGACCGCCGCCGGCGGAGGTCGGCATCAGCTGGGTGGTGGTATCCACGGCACCGTGGGTGAGGAAGAAGTTCGACTTCCAGCTGGGCACGAACTCGAACGCCTGGGTCGAGCCAGTTGGGATGGTCAGCTTCTGTACCGCTATCGCGCCCCGTTGGAGAGTGTTGGTGAAGACACAGGTGACCGTCTCGCCGTCGGCCAGATCGATCGCCGTCGCCGGGCTACCGTCGGAACAGACCGCGGAGGTCAGATCCCAACCGCTCGGCACCATCTCGGTGACCGAGTAAAGCCCGCCACCGTCGTCGGTGGGCATTAGATCGACAAAGATTTCCTGCTGGCCGTCGGTCAGTGAGAAGTTCGCATCCCAGCTCGGTTCGAACTCGAAGCTCTGGTTCGAGCCGTCGGGATCGGTCTGCTTCTCGACAATGATGGTGCCGCCAGGGGCGCGACCGGCCATGTCACCGCCCTGGATGTTGAGCGTGAAGTTACCACCGGGATCGATGACCGTGACGGTACCCAGGCTCGTGGCATCCCCGTTCACCGGGTTGATCTGGTAGAGGTTGTCGTCGACGGAGGAAGTGATCAGCCGACCATCGATGGTCTCACCCATACCGGTGTTGTTCTCGGGAGTAACGTCCTCCTTGATGAGAGTGGCGATCGCGGTGTTGGGGTCGACCTGGTAGAAGTCCCGAATGTCGGCCGCGGGGTCGATGTTGTTGGTCACCAGGTAGAGGTTGCCGTCGTCGGTAAACTCGATATCCGCACCGTGGGTGTCCACCGTCGTACCGCCGGCCGTCCGCAGAATGCCGACAAGCTGTGGTGTACAGAGAATATTGGGAAAGGTGCCAACACAATCGGTGTCCGGATCGATGGTGTAGAAGCCTTCGTCCAGGAGATTGGTGAAAAAGAACTCGCCATCGAGCGAGCACGCAAGTTGGAAGACCGAAAAGATAAATTCGTCCGGCAAGAAGCCCACGAGTACGTCGGTGGGGACCGGTTCCCCGAGGTCGACTATCGAAATCGCGGGTATGTCCGCACCAATACCCAGCACACGGTCATCGCCCGGACAGATGGTGATGGCGTGAACGATCTCCGCATGGACCATATCGAGCAGGAACTGACCCTCGTTGACACCCGGGCTCACCAGATCGAGCCGGTAGAGCTCGGTGGGAGCAAGGCCTTCTGCAAGGATCAGCCCCCCCTGGGCAACGAGAGTTTGCGGCAAGAGCAGAGCAGCCGCCATGCCTCCGAGAAGAACCAGTGTAGCCAGTGTTGTGCCCGTCTTTCTTGCCGACATCTTCAGCCTCCTAATTCCCGATACCACCGTTTTTCAAGCGTCCCTACCACCCTGGTAGGCAACGCGCGACTCCAACCCATTGCTGCACGTCTTCCGCAGCACCTTGGAAGAC
Source organism: Thermoanaerobaculia bacterium (assembly GCA_049678185.1). GTDB lineage: Bacteria > Acidobacteriota > Thermoanaerobaculia > Multivoradales > JAHEKO01 > M0029. Next base: position 25,163 of record JBAUDS010000387.1, on the reverse strand, counting down.
CCGTTTCCGAGCGTCACAAACATCGTCTGCAACCAACGACACTCAGGTTTCTCTTTACCAGTAAAGCGTCAGGATAGTATCAGGACATATAGACCTTTGGCTATATGCCGCCCCCGATCGAACGGCGGATTGGCGGGGCCCAGCGACGAGGTCAGCTCTTGACTCTGTAGCGCGCGGTGGTGGCCTTCTCCTTCTGCTCGTTGAAGATACAGCTAAAGATGAAGCTCTTTCGGTTTCCTGCACCCCCTACGTACTCACCCACGCCACTGATGCCGGTCTCGCCCTCGGACTCCTGCCACTCCCTCAGCAAATCCCTGTCGAAATCGAGCTCCTGAAGGCGGGGACGGTCGTCATTGATTTGCGATTCGATCGCTTCCAGGCAGGATCGGCTCGCAGGGGCGTTGGGGTCGGCCTTGTATCTTGGTGGTGCCTCGGCATCGGCTTCGGCTACCGGGTCTTGAAAGTCCACTTGTGCAGCGGTGATCTCTGTTGCCGGTACGTCGTAGATGCAAGTGTAGGAAATGTCCTTCCAGTTGCCCTGGCCACCCAGGTACCAGCCCTGACCTCGGATGCCGGTCTCGTCCTTGGTCTCCTGCCACGCGCGGATCGTTTCGACGGCAAAAACGATGTCATCGGCGCTCGGACGCTTGGTGCGGAAGTCCTGCTCGACCGCCTCCAGGCAAGCCGTCACCTCGGGAGCGTCGGGGTCGGCCGGAGATTCGGTTTGTTTGGGCTGGCCTATGGCTGCGGCGGCCACGAGAGCAAGGGCCAGACAAGCGAGTGGGCGAAGGGCAAGCGGGTGGAATCTTGGGTATTGGGACATGGGTATCTCCTCGGGAATTGATTAGTCGACGATGTAGCCGAGAGCCTTGAGTCGGCGGCGGTCCGCCCGCCTCATGTCGACCGACTCGGAGGCATCCTGTTGGGATTCGATCCAAAGATGCGCGGCTGCCAACTCCGGTCGCCGAGCCGCCTCGGTGGCCGATGCAACACGAATAGAAACGTCGTGCGGGAAGATCTGCACCGGTTCGCCGGCCTCGCCGATGAGCAGGGGCACCGCGGACCCGTTGCTCACCGGCGTGCCGGCGAAAGTGATGCCCGCGTCGACCGGTAGCGTCTTCCATCGCAACGTTTCGTTCGGAGACAGGTGAAATGTCATCTTGTGGAGATCCTCTGAAACCCGCACTGTTCCGGCCCCGGCGTCGAGTGTGGGCTCGAGAAACACACCGCTGGTTTCGAGCTCGCCGACCAACTTGCCGGCGCTCTCGTCGAGCCACGCCAGGTTCCAGCGATCGGGTACGAGCGCTTCGACCGCGGACATTGTCTCCGTGCGCAGTCTCGCCGCGATGTCGGTTCGATCAGAGGCCAGATTCTGCTTCTCACCGGGATCGGTAGAGAGATCGAAGAGCGACTCCCGTCCGGTTCCAAGGTCGAGCAGCAGCTTCCAGCCTCGGCGCCTCAGACCGATGAGATTGGTGTCGAACCGGGAGGTCTCCAGGAGGGCCGGCCTGCCGTCTGCCGCTGCAGTCCGGCTGTCTGCTACCTGGCCTCGAAGCAGAGGCGCCAGCGACCGACCGTGCAGCCCTTCGGGCGGGGAGAGCCCCGCCAGCTCCAGGAGTGTTGGTGGCAGGTCCACAAGACCGACCTGGGCCGCGATCGTCTGCGGACCCTCGATCCCGGGTCCCGCGACGAGCAACGGCACATGGACCTGCTCCTCGAAAAGAGTATGACCATGCCCCCACGACCCCCGCTCCCCAAACTCCTCGCCATGGTCCGAGGTCACTATGATCAGGGTGTTTTCTTGCAGCCCGAGCCTGTCCAAGATGCCGTAGAGGCGCGCCAGCTGGGCGTCGACATAGCGGATCTCGCCGTCGTACATGGACATCTCGAAGGCGAGGCGCTCGGCCGTGGGTGGGTTTCTCTTGTAGTATTTGTATCTCCGATATTTCCTGCGCGGCCCCTTGTAGTCGGTGGCAAAGAGCTCCCGGTAGGGGGGTGGTGGGTTGTAGGTGTAGTGGGTGTCGTAGAGATGGAGAAAGAGAAAGAAGCGCTGGTCGGCTCGAGCCGCGAGCCACTCCTCCGCCAGGTCGATAACCTCCGTGGCATCGACAGTCTTGCCTGCCTTCTCATGCGCCGTTTGGTCCAGGTCCTGAAACCAGTCGAAGCCCCGGTCGAAGCCGTAGTTGGCGGAGACGAACCAGGAGGTCACGACAGCCCCGGTGGCAAACCCCTCGCCCTGCAGGAGCTCGGCGACGGTCAGCGCCGATGGACCGATCGATGAGGCGGCGTCCACCGCCCGATGGCTCGAGGGGTAGAGCCCGGTCAGCATCGACGCGTGGGAGGGCAGCGTCCAGGAGGATGGACTGATGGCCTGTTCGAACCGCGCACCGCTGGCCGCGAGCTGATCGAGAAAAGGCGAGGTCTCTCGCGAGTAGCCGTAGCACCCCAGATGATCGGCGCGCAGGGTGTCGATGGAGATCAGAACAATCCCCGAAACCTCTTCTTCCGGAGTACAGCCGCTCAGCAGAACAGGGACCAGCATCCCCCACAGCAACAGACCGACGAGGGAATGCTTGGACCCCACGATCTTCGATCTGGTTCGGTGAGCGTTCATCGTTGTAGAGCCCGATCACTCGGAGCCGAGGATCATATCGGACGCGGGCGGCGCTGGGAGACGATTGAGCGGCGTCTCTTAGCCACCACTGATCTCTTATCGGTTTCGACAAGGGCTGGTAGCCTCTGTACGAGGACTCAGAACAAGGAGGGCATATGAAGCATCTGATGATTTTTGTCGCCGTCGTCCTGTCAGCGGTGGGAGCCTCCGGTCACGACATGTTTTTGGTGCTGCCCGATCATGACTTTGCGGAGGGGTCTCCGATCACTGTCGCGCTTTACAACGGCACCTTCGACAAGAGCGAGAACACCATCGATAGGGAGCGGATGATCGATGTGAGAGTGATCGATGGTGAGAATCAGGGGAGTCATCCAGCAACCTCGCAGTGGCGGGAAGAGGGAACCGTGACCTATCTGGATCTTCAGAGCGGGTCGCCGGGCACCTACGTCGTGGGGGTCTCTACTGCACCCAATATGATCGAGCTGACCGCCGATGAGTTCAACGACTACCTGGAGCACGATGGGGTCATGGATGTGCTCGAGGCCCGTCGCCGGGACGGGACAGCCGATCGGGGAGCCAACGAGCGATATGCCAAGCACGTCAAGACGATTCTCCAGGTGGGCGAGACCACGACCGACTCCTATGCGCATCGCCTCGGCTATCCGATCGAGATCGTGCCGCTGGCCAACCCGGGTGCCCTCGGTGCCGGCAAGACCCTGGAGGTCCTGGTACTGGCCGAGGGGGAGCCGGTGGCGGGGCAGCTGGTCTATGCCAGCTTCGAGGGTTTCCACACCCACGACGAGACGGGTTCGCACCGCGAAGCGGTCAAGACCCGCACCGACGACTCCGGTGTGGCGCGCGTCGAGCTGACGCGGCCCGGCCGTTGGTACATCCGTCTGATCCGGATGCTGCCGGTGGATGAAGAGGGGGTGGATTACGAGTCCAGTTGGGCGACCCTGACCTTCGAGGTGCCGTAGAAGCGGATCTAGCTGCTGCTCATCTCGCTGGCTATCCTCCAGGAGTCATCCAGCCAGACCAGAACGAGGGTTTTGACCACCTCGTCACTGTAGGTATCGGCCTCGTAGGTCTGTGGGAAGCTGACGCTGACCCGGTCCTCGGCGATCGACTCCTGTGTCATCTTGCCGACTTCGACTTTGATCCACTTGGGTGTGGAGAGGCGCTGGCGACGCTGGATCACCCAGTCACCGCGGCTCATCCCCCCAGCCGGGGCGAAGTCGGGGGCATAGAAGCCAAGATAGTCGTTGACCCGCTTTCCTGCCCAAGCCGCCGCCCAGGCGCGAACAAAGGTCTCGACCTGACGCAGATCGGGTTCCGAGACCACCGCGTCCGCCGCCACCGGGGTCTCTCTCTCGACGGTGGCAGCTACCCGGGCCGGTGCTTCGCGATCGGAAGTCGGTTCTCCAATGTGCCCGACAGCACCACACCGTCGATGGCCTCGTCGTAGACCGTGTCCTATTGGGAGACGGCAACTCCTTCGCCCTTGGACTGTTCTCGGGCTGCGGCGGGAGCCGATATCGTCGGTTCACCATCTTCACCCTCGGCTCGAACGCTTTCGGGATTGACGTGTTTCACGTCGTCGTCGGTGATGACGTGCACTGATTTTTCGGGCTTCGTCCGAGACCGCTTCTTCGGCTCCTGGAGCGGTCGGGATTTGGCAGTCGTGAGTCTGTGGCTGGCCTCGAGATCCAACTCCGAAAGCTGCATCGAGGAGAGTGTGCCGTTGGCGAGGCGACAGGCCTCGAGATTCCCAATGGAGGGTTCCACGGGCTCGTGGGCAGAAGCGCCGGCAGGAGTCGCCGGCGGTCGAAGTGGCCGGCCTCTGTGCCGACAGAAAAGGGGCGGGGACAAGCCCCGCCCCTACGTAGCTCGAGTCGGCGCGGGGATCCTTAGTATCGGTAATAGTCCGGCTTGTAGGGCCCCTCGACCGGAACACCGATGTAGTCCGCCTGCTTCTGGGTCAGCTCTGTGAGCCGAATCCCCAGCTGGTCGAGATGGAGGCGAGCCACCTCCTCGTCCAGCCTTTTGGGGAGCATCATCACCTTGGCCTCGTAGGCATCCTTGTGGCCCCACAGATCCATCTGCGCCAGCACCTGGTTGGTGAAGGAGGCCGACATGACAAAACTCGGGTGGCCGGTAGCGCAGCCGAGGTTGAGTAGCCTGCCCTCCGCCAGGATCAGAACGCTGTGGCCATCGGCAAAGCGCCACTCGTCGTACTGCGGCTTGATGTTGATCTTCTGGATACCGGCCAGCTTCTTGAGCCCGGCCATGTCGATCTCGTTGTCGAAATGACCGATGTTGCCGACGATGGCCTTGTCCTTCATCCTGGCCATGTGGTCGGCGGTGATGATGTCGAAATTGCCGGTGGTGGTTATGAAGATGTCGGCCTCGCTCACCACGTCGTTCAGACGGACCACCTGATAGCCCTCCATGGCCGCCTGGAGCGCGCAGATCGGGTCGATCTCGGTAACGACCACCCGCGCACCCTGACCGCGAAGTGCCTGGGCGCAGCCCTTACCCACCTCGCCATAGCCGCAGACCACCGCCATCTTGGCGGAGATCATGACGTCGGTGGCGCGATTGAGACCGTCGACCACCGAGTGACGGCAGCCGTAGATGTTGTCGAACTTGGATTTGGTCACCGAGTCGTTGACGTTGATGGCGGGGAAGAGGAGGGTGCCCTCTTTCTCCATCTGATAGAGCCGGTGGACACCGGTGGTGGTCTCTTCGCTGACCCCCTTGATCCCCTCGGCCAGTGTGGTCCAACGGCCGGGGTGGCTGTCAAGCTCCTGGCGGATGGTGTCGAGGATCACGCCCCACTCCTCGGGGTCGTTGTCGGGGTCGAACTCGGGTACGACACCGGCCTGCTCGAACTCGGCGGCCTTGTGGACGAGGAGGGTCGCGTCGCCACCGTCGTCGACGATGAGATCGGGTCCAGAGCCGTCGGGCCAGGTCAGCGCCTCTTTGGTGCACCACCAGTACTCCTCCAGGGTCTCGCCCTTCCAGGCGAATACCGGGGTGCCTTTGGGTGCCTCGGGTGTACCCCCGGACTCGGTCGGTCCGACGGCGATCGCGGCCGCCGCGTGATCCTGGGTGGAGAAGATGTTGCAGGATGCCCAGCGGACATCGGCACCCAATCGGGTCAGAGTCTCGATCAGCACCGCCGTCTGTATGGTCATGTGCAGACTACCCATCACCTTGGCACCGGCCAGCGGCTTGGTATCGCCATACTTCTCGCGCAGGGACATCAGCCCCGGCATCTCGTGCTCGGCGAGACGGATCTCTTTGCGCCCCAGCTCGGCCAGGGAAAGGTCGGCAACCTTGAAAGGTGCCCGTTCGATGGTCACAGTCATTGGTTTCTCCTTGAAGCACCCAATCGAGTGGTTTCTATGTTTCGAAGCGGCCGGCCTCCGTGCCGGCCGTCTTGCGCGCACTAGCTGAAAACAATGTCGGCCCCTTCGCCTCCGGGTCAGCCGGCAAAGCCCGGACTCGAACCCCTTCAAAACCAGCTTCGAGGAGCCAGCTCGAAAGCTGATCCTCGTCAAAGCCCAGCCACACATGACCCATCTGCTGCCGGTACTCTTCGCGTTCGTGGGGGAGCATGTCGACAACCAGTAGCCGCCCACCCTTGCCAAGCGTCCGGGCGGCCTCGGCCAGGGCCCGAGAGGGCTCGGCCAGGTGATGCAGGACGAGCACAAAGATCGCCGCGTCGAGAGCTCCGTCCTCGATCGGCAGAGCCTCGAGACGTCCCTGCCGCAGCTCCACATTGTCCCTGTCGGCCAGTCTCTGCCCGGCCGCCGCCAGCATGGCGTCGGACTCGTCGACCGCGATGACCCGGCGGACAAAGGGTGCCAACGACTGGGTGATCTGACCGGTGCCGCATCCCAGATCCCCGACGACCCATTCGTCGTCGACGAGGGCCAGCAGGGAGTGAAGATCGAAACGGTAGCCAAAAAGCTCCTGGCGCAGCTTCGCCCATTCGCCGGCAGTGGCGGAGAAGAACTCCTGCGACTTGGTGCGGCGTTGGGCGAGAACACCCTCCAGCCGCTGCCGATCCTGTGCCGCCGCCGGGCCGCTTCCAACTTCCTCGCGCACCGTCAGCCAGAGTCGACGAGCGCTGGCCTCCGGAGAATCCGACCGCAGCGAATAGCGTCGGCTGGTGCCCTCCCGACGGGCTCGAATCCACCCGTCGTCGGCGAGGATCTTGAGATGGCGGCTGACGGTCGACTGGGGCAGCTGGAGCACGCTGCAGATCTCCGACACCGTCAACTCCTGTCCCTCGAGCAGCAGCAATAGCCGGCAGCGGACCGGATCGCCCAGCGTAGACAGCCGGGAGAAGATCGAAGGCGGTTCTGCGATCAACGAATTGCTGATAAATCCGCTCATCCGGATAAAAGGATAAATGATTCGACAAACCCTGTCAAGATGCCGATAGGCGCTGTGACCTGGGAGTTGATCGTGGCCCGGTTCGTGACCTCCGGGGGCTCACCTCCACTGCGCGGGAAACTTTATGGCTCCGTTGCGGTAAGCCCCCGGAGGTCGCGAAGCCGGGCTGGCGGGGCGGCCGCCTGGGGCCGCGGGTCTTCGGTTCCTACACCCTGTCGTAGGTTAGAAAGCTGTAGCTGTGTTCGTTCTTGCCTTCCGGCTGGTGATCTTCTTTCGAGACCAGGTTCCATTCGGACTCGACTAGCTCGGGGAGACGGGTGTCGCCTTCGATGGCGGCGTGGATCCGTGTCAGATAGAGACGGTTGGCGCGTGGCAAGGCCAGGTTGTAGATCTGGGCGCCACCGGCGACAAAGGCCTCGTCGTCACCTGCTGCCGCGGCCATGGCGAGCGCCTCCTCGAGGGAGCCGGCGCGTTGCACAGCCTCCGGGAGGGTCGTTTGGCCGCGCGTGATGACCACCGTCGTCCGGCCGGGGAGGGCACGGCCGATGGCTTCGAAGGTCTTGCGGCCCATCAGCAGATGGTGACCCATGGTGAGGTGTTTGAAGCGCTTTAGATCCGCGGGTAGATACCAGGGTAGGTCGTTGTCGCGGCCGATGACTCCGTTCTCGGCCACCGCGACGATGATCGATAGCCTCATACGGCTATGGGCGCTTTGATGTGGGGGTGGGGGTCGTACCCCTCGAGGGTGAAGTCGTCGAAGTCGAAGTCGAAGATCGAGCGTACGTCGGGGTTGAGCCGCATGCGGGGGAGGGTGCGCAGCTCACGACCGAGCTGTTCACGTGCCTGATCGAGATGGTTGAGATAGAGGTGTGCATCGCCGAAGGCGGTGATCAGCTCGCCCGGCTCGAGCCCACAGACCTGAGCCACCATCATGGTCAGGATCGAATAGGAGGCGATGTTGAACGGCACCCCCAGGAAGACATCGGCACTCCGCTGATAGAGCAGACAGGAGAGGCGGCCCTCGACGACGTGGAATTGAAAGAGGAGGTGGCAGGGAGGCAGCCGCATCTTGTCGAGCTCGGCGACGTTCCAGGCGCTGACGATGTGCCGCCGCGAATAGGGCTGGGTTTTGATCTGCTCGATCACCTGGGAGATCTGATCGATCTTGCGCCCGTCGGGGGCCGGCCAGGAGCGCCACTGGTAGCCGTAGATGGGTCCCAGATCGCCTTGATCGTCGGCCCACTCGTCCCAGATCTTGACCCCGTGATCGTTGAGGTAGCGAGTGTTGGTGTCACCCTTCAAGAACCAGAGCAGCTCACAAATGATCGACTTGGTGTGCAGCTTCTTGGTGGTCAGCAGCGGAAACCGCTCGCGCAGGTCGAACCGCGTTTGGTAGCCGAAGACGCTGATGGTGCCGGTTCCCGTGCGATCGGGCTTTTCGGCGCCGTGGTCGAGGATATGATGGAGGAGATCGAGGTACTGACGCATGGTTTTCGACAGCGTATGGCTTCGTACCCGGATAGGCAAATCCGGCTCTACCACGGACTGCTAGATCTTGAAGACGACGGCGAAGGCGGCAATGGCTCCCAGTAGCGGCACGCCCAAGAGAAGCCAGCGAGCCCTGCCCGGGCCGCTGCGGGCCACCAACGGCATCAGACCGAGGCCGATCCAGACGGCGAGCTTGATCCAGATCCAAAGGGCCCAGTCCCCATCCGACGACAGGAACTTCGCCAGCAGACCAAAGCCCCCGAGCAGCACCAGAAACATACCGGCGCCAAAGGTCCGGTAGATCAGCTTGTAGAGCCGATCGGTCGGCGGTGTGCCGGCGGCAAACAGAGCGCTCAGGGCGCCAAGCCCGCCAAACAGTAGAAACAAGCCCAGAAAGTGAACAACCCGATAAATCGCAGCTGGAACCATCGTCCGTCCTCCCCATCGAGTGTTAGTAGGTCCGCCCATTCTAAACGCTGATCGCGCTGAGCCGGTAAGCTAGCCGACCGTGCCGTTCCGATGCGATCGATCCGTGCTGCTTTTGGCGGCCTTTTTCCTGCTCTCATGTGCCGGGTCCCCGCCGCCGGTGCTCGCGCCGGCGCTGGACAGCGCGCACGCTACCCCGGTGATATTGGTCCCTGGGGCCACCGGTGTCGAGCTGCGCGACCCGGCTACCGGCAAGTTTGTCTGGGGCAAGGGGAGCAACCTGATTCGTCCACACGACGGAGGCTATGCGGTGGCGCTTCCCATCGAGCCGGGAGCCGCTGGTACGCCGGGTCTCGAAACCGGGGACGTGATGGAGGAGATCCGTCTGGCAGGACTGTTTCGCAAACCGGTCTACGGGCCGGTTGTCGATCTTCTCGTGGCCAATGGCTATCAGCAGGGAGATCTCGCAGATCCGCGACCGGACGACACTTTTTTTCTCTTCGCCTACGACTGGCGACAGGACAATGTCGTCTCGGCCGCCCTGCTCCTCGAGCGTCTCGAGACCCTCCGCCGGGTGCGTGGGACGCCCCGGTTGCCGGTGGTGCTCATCTGTCAGAGCAACGGTGCCCACATCTGCCGGTACCTGGCCAAGTACGGCGGTGTCTCGCTGGCAGAGGCCGAGACCGGCCGAGCCGAGCGACCGGCTTCGATCGTGGTGGAGAAAATGATCCTGGTGGGCAGCTCCAACGGTGGCAGCCTCCGCATCCTGCGCGAGTTCGACCGCGGCCGTAGTTACGTCTCGCTGGTGGGAAGGAAGTGGCAGCCGGAGACCCTGTTCACCTTTCGCTCGTTGTTCCAGGACCTGCCGGCCTACCGCAGCGATCTCTTTCTGGATGAACAGGGCGAAGCAATGGAGGTCGACCTCTACGACGGCGCCGCCTGGCAGACCTTCGGCTGGTCGGTTTTTGCGAAGTCGACCGCACGGCGCCTGAAAGACAGATCGAGGGCGGACCTCTTTGGGAACAACAATGACCGAATTGGCTACCTACAGCAAACATTGGACGCCGCCCGGCGCTTCCAAAAGGTTCTAGCAGCCGACTCTCCAGGCTTTGGCAAGCCCGACTACTACCTGATCCAGAACCGGGACATCGACACCCCGGAGCGGGCGGTCCTGGTGGAGAAGAAGGGAGAGTGGAAGACCCTCTTCACCGGTGACCGCTGGCTCGAAAAAAGACCCCACCTGAAAGAGCTGGCGACCACCGAAGGAGATGGACACGCCGGCATCGAGAGCCAGCTCTGGCTCTCGCCGCAGGAACACGAACGGCTGGTGGGCGAGCCCTTCCAGGTCGAGGGCGGGCACTTCGACCTAATCCTCAACCCAGCCGCCCAAGAGCAACTGCTCCAGATCCTGACCGAGTCTGACTGAGACCCCAGGTACGTAAAAGCCGGCCACCATGCCGGCCGGGAAGGGTGGCGGAAGCCAGGCGGCCGCCCCGCCAGCTCGGAGGCCGGCCGCTTCGTCCCCCAAGCCCTGGGAAGGGGCGAGGGGTCAACCGAGCCACATTCCGTTTGTGGGAGAATGGGGCCAACACCCGACCTTTGATCGGATCTTTCCCGGGGGCTGCCAGATGGACAGTGAGCACAAGAGGATCGGCGTATTTGGCTGGGGCATCGTCGCCCCCAGATCGCCCGATATCGACCACTTCGAGGAAAACCTCGAGGATGCGACCTCCTGGCTCGAGCCGTTCGACGGCTTCGGCCCCAACAACTTTCTCGTCGGCAGACCCGAGTTCGACTTCGCTGCCTACAAGAACTGGATCGATGAGCGCTTCGAGCCGCGGAAGTACGCCCAGCTCGATTCGAAGATGGGCAACATGGTCAAGTACGCCCTCGGCGCCTTCATCCAATCTCTTGGGCAAAACCCAGCCCTCGAGAAGGAGCTGCAGCGTCTTGGCAAGGAGACTCATATATACGTGGGGACCGGTCTTGGTGACTATCCCCTCCAGTTCGAGATCTCGCGCGGCTACGATCGGGCGCAGAGGGCTTGGAATCGCTTCTGGTGTCAGCCGCCCCAAAACCCCGAGTTGGAGGCCTACCGCTCGGCCGGTGATGCGGAACGGGAGGAGATGCGTCGGCGGCTGTCGGTGCCGGCCGATCCGGGTGACGTTCGTCCGGAGGATCCGGAATACGACCGGCTCATCGACGACTGGCTCGACTTCTGGGTGTGGCGCTCACAGGGTCTGAAAGATTACTTGGAGGAGCTCCAGCTCATCGAAGCGGAAGGGATCAACGGAGATATCGACACCGGAAAAGGGCATGTGATCCGTCACAAGGCGACTTCGCGCAAAAAGCTGAACGCCAAATACGGTTGCCCCCTGGAGCCCTGGAACGGAGTGGACGCCCGGATCCTCTGGAACATCCCCAACATTCCCGCCGCCCAGATCTCGATGCTGGGGCGCATCACCGGGCCCTGTCTGGCGCCGATCGCGGCCTGCTCCGGGTTTGGCACCTCGCTCAAGCTGGCGGTGGAGGCCATCCGATCGGGTCGCGCCAAGGCCGCGGTCATCGGCATGACCGACCCGGAACCCCATCCGCTGTCGGTCGGGGCCTTTTTTCAGGCGCGAGTCGTCTCCCAGGATGGCCAGGTATCCAAACCCTTCACCGGGATGCGGGGAACCCATGTCTCGGGTGGGGCCTGCATATGGGTCGTCGGGGATGCCGACTATTTCCGCGGCCTCGGGATGAAGCCCCTGGGGCTGGAGATCGTCGGTGCGGCGATCAACTCGGATGCGGACCACATCATCACTCCCTCCAAGGATGGTCCACGGGCGGTCATCCGCGAAGCCCTGGCGAATGCGGGCTCCTCACCGGAGGAGGTGGCGACCTGGGACATGCACGCGACAGCGACACCGGGTGATTGGACCGAGCTCCAGAATGCCCTATCGGTCTTCCCCGGGACCACCCGCCTGACCGCTCGCAAGGGCGCCTTTGGCCATGGCATGTCGGTGTGTGGTGGCTGGGAGCTGACGGCGCAGCACATGGGCTTTGCCAAAGGGGTGCTTCATCCGGTGGATCTGGAGGAGGACGAGATCCATCCACAGATGCGTGAGTACGGCGAATCGCTGGTCCGACACGAGCTGGTCGAGATCGAAGGACGGGTGGCTGGCAAGATGAACATGGGTATCGGTGGTGTAAACGCCTGTGTCATCAGCCGTCTCTGGGAAGACTAATCCTTTCGCCAGATACAGCCGCCCTTGTCCCAGGGCTCGAGATTCCACTCCCCCGCGGGCAGCGTTTCGTGGCTGCCGATCACCAGAGCACCTCCGGCGACGAGCTGTGAGACGAGACGGGCAAGAACCGCGCCCTGGATCTCCTGCACGAAGTAGGTAAACGCCAGGTTGCGACAGAGAATCAGGTCGAAGAGACCCGGCGGGGACTCTTCCCGGATGTCCTGGCGGGCCAGGCGGATGCTCCGGCGGTAGTCGGAACCGAGACGCAGCTCGCCCGACGGCTCCAGGGTGAAGCTGTCACCAATCCACTCTTCCGGTAACTCGCGCAGGCAAGACTCGGGGTAGACGGCCTGGCGAGCCCGCTCGAGCTGGTGCTCGTCGGTGTCGGTGCCGACGAGCTCGAGCTCCAGGGTCGAGTCGACATCGGGCGCCGCCTGGTGCCAGACCAGGCCGACCGAGTAGAGCTCCTCGCCGGCACCACACCCGGCGCTCCAGACGCGAACAGGGTCCTCGCCACGGCTCTGGGCTCGCTCGGCCAGGGCGGGCAGAACCGTCCGGCCGAGCGTTTCGAAGACCCCGCGATCACGGCAGAAGCGAGAGATGGTGACCCGGCAGAGCCGGTCGAGACGACTCCACTCCGCGGGGTGGCTATCGAGCTGGCGACGGTAGGCCTCGAGATCGGCTAGATCGAGCTCGCGCAGACGCCGGGCGATCCGTCTGCAGACCTGACGGCGAACCTTGCGAAAGCCGGGCCAGCGGAAACCCATCCGCGGCAAGGCCCACTGGAGAAAGCGAACACAGTCTCTATCTCTATCGCTCATGAGTTCGAATAATCGCTTCCTCTACTGTACGGGGTATCTCCTCGCAACTGGTACTGCCCCGGAGTTGAGGCTTCACTGAGCCGGTCCAGATGCCCTGGTAACCTCGTTCTGGAGTGAGTTACCTCGGTGAAAGTTGCCGACCGACCGGGCCAGTCGTTTTGGCTGTTCTTACGGGCCTCCTCGGGACAGGTTGGGTGTCAGCAGCGGAGCGCTACTGCCAGCAGAATCCAGCCGTCTACTGTAACGACTTCGAAAGCAGTTCCTGGGAGGGGATGGAACACGAAGGGGACGCCACGCTGGTGACAGCCGGTGTTCCCGGGCTCCACACCTATCACGGCAGCGGCTCGGTCGAGGCGCTGCTCGACGACGACGGCACCGGGGCCAGCTTTGGCTACCGTCTCTTCGGCGTGGAGCAGGTCTACGTGCGTTTCTACATGCGGTGGGGCGCGGAGTGGGATCGGCCGATGCATCACTTTTTTGCCATCCATGGGGACCAGGTCCAAGACAAGTGGTCCTGTCATGGGACTGCGGGCTGTCGTCCCAACGGCATCAAATGTCTCAACGGGGCGACCGTGGACACCCGCGAGCCGGTTGCGGACGAGCTTCCCGGTGAGCCCTTCTTCTACACTTACTTTCCCGACATGAACTGCGACCCGGGTAACAGCTGTGACAACTACGCCGATCCGCAAGCCATCTGTCAGGGGTGTGCCGACAGAGGACTCCCGTGCAACAACGGTCTGGAGTGCTGCTGGGGTAACCACTTCAACCTGAATCAGGGGGTCCCTGTCTCCATGGAGCAGGATCGCTGGTACGCCGTCGAGACCATGATCAAGGCCAACTCGGTATCGCTCGGTGTGGGCAACGCCGACGGCGAGATGGCGTTGTGGATCGACGGCGTGCTCGTGGCTCGCCACACCGGCATGCTCTGGCGCCATGACGACGAGCTGCTTCTCAACCACTTCATCGTCTGGAACTACTTCCCCGAGGCCACCAAAAGCTACCGCATCTGGTTCGACAACCTAGTCATCGACACCTCGCCCATCGGTGCCTCAGCGGGGATCGTTTTCGAGGATGATTTCGAGTCGGGTGATACCGAGGCCTGGAATGACTCGCGGGGGGAACCTTAGTCGTTCGGTTCGCTCCAGCTCGACATCCTCTTGCGGAGTGTCGACTGCTTGGCGGCCTCTTCCTCTTTGTGCTCGCGGCGCTCGCGCCAGCTGGTGATTTTGTGCCGCAGCGAGCCGGTCTGCTTGGCCTCTTTTTCCTGCTGCTCGCGGCGTGAGGCGCTCACGACCTTTAGCGAGTCGATGGGGCGGCGATCGGTGGGCATGAGCTTGCTCGCCTTGCGCAGAGCATTCTCGGAGTCCTCCCAATTTTCCAATTTGCGGTGGATCTCACCAAGATAGAGAAAAGCGACCCCGCATCCGGGATCTATTCGCGTGGCTCGCTTGAGGTCGGCGATGGCCTGGCGTGCCGTGGTCTCCGGATCGATGTGATACCAGCAAAAGGCCAGCGCTGCCCGGTAGAGGCCGCTCTGCGGGTCGTATTCGGCGGCTGACTCGAGGTACTTGATGGCCTCCTCGTAGTTACCGTCTTCCATGAGAATCCGGGCCTTTTGGTACTCCACCTCGGGATCGAGGAGTGTCGACTTGTCGAACGTCCCGCTCTCCGTGAACCGGGACTCCTGCTTGACGCGCTCTGTCTTCAGTTTTCGCTTGAGGAGCTCTCGCTCTCTGCCGTCCGCCAGTTGGGCGCAGGCGACGGCCCCGGCGAGAAACAACTCCCTGGCTCTGAGGGTCAGCGACTCCAGTTCGGTCCCCTCCAGGCTCCAGGGTGCATACTTGCGAGCAAAGTTGAGGTACTCGCGCTGAATTACCGCAGGCGAGGCTTTTTGTGGGATGCCCAGGAGCTGAAAGGGGTTCATTCGCCGGTGATCGAGATAGGCCTGCATCAACTCTTCGCGCTCGGGTTGATGCTCTTCGCGCTCGTCTGACACACCTTCCTGCCTGGCGTCCTCTGACCCCTTCTCATGGGCAGGAGACCCGACCATGGTGATCTTGCGGAGCCGGTTTTCCGGTGCCACGATCCCGAGAATGGAGAGTGCATAGAGCGAGCGGGTGAAATCATCCATGGGCAGGTCGATAATGGCCGCGAGCTCGTCCAGGTCCAATCGCCCCCGCTCGTCGATCCGCTCGATGATGTTGCGCTGATGACGGCTCAGTCGAAGAGCGTCCGGGGAGATCCTTGGCTGGTGGTGAAGACCGAGCCTCCGTCCCACGAGACTTGACATGGCGCGGTCGACTTCGGCCTGGGGTGCGAATCGAGTGACGCCGGTAAGGATGAGCTGGGGAACGTTTACCTTGAGCGGCGACTCCACCTCAGGTGGCTCATCCAGAATCTTGAAGGTGCCTTCGTCCCAGGAAAACCCGTCGAGCAACTTCTTGGCCAGGTTTTCTTGCAGGACCTTGAACAGCTCAGTCGCGGTAACCACATTTTGCTCGATAAGCACCTCGCCCAATCGGACACCCCTGCTATTCGAGGCCTCGAGGTGGACGATATAGTCCGATTCCGACAGCATCCCTTTCGAGACCATGAATCTGCCCAGACGTTCGTGGAGCAGGTTGGACCGACAGTCGACGGGTTCACCCTTCTCGACAACGATCTTCTTGTACAACTCTCCCCGCTCGAGGTTGAAGAGCACGGTTCTCTGGGACGTGTAGAGCGCGTGGAGGAGAGAAGAGAAGGGGACCTGACTCAGGTCTCCCTCCTGCAAACGAGCGATCTCGAGCAGCTGCTCGTGGGTCGGAATCAAACTGAAGTCTCTCCTGGCGACAACCCGATCAAGAGCCACTAACTTTCCGAGTTTCACCGGCGTGAGGCCGGTGTCGATACCCGTACGGGTAACCCGGTTATGTTAACCCCCGGGGAGGCCTCGAGCCTGTGAGAAGCACCACTCTCGGCGCAGAGAGACCGGCCTCAAAACACCGATTTTGGGGTCAGGAGAGAGACCAAGCTGGTGTGTTCAGGGCATTGCCGGATGTCAGGTGTTTCTTGGAGTAGGTCACCCCGTGGGAGAATTCGGCCTGTGACCGAAGAGGTGGAATCCAGAGTTCCGCGACGAGCCCTATTGGCAGGTGCTACCGGGCTTGTCGGCGCGGAGTTGCTGCAAGTGCTCTTGGCATCGGTGGAGTACCAGCGGGTCCACCTGGTGCAACGAAGACCCGGTACCGTGGAGCACTCCAAGGCGATCGAGCACCTGGTGAGCTTTGATGAGCTCTCCAGCCTGGAGATCGAGGATCGAATCACGGACGCCTTCTGTGCGCTGGGGACAACAATCGCCAAGGCCGGCAGTGTCGAGCAGCTGCAAAAGGTAGACCGGGACTATGTCCGGGACTTTGGCAGGGTGGCCAAGAAGGTAGGGGCCGAGCGTTTGTCGGTGGTGAGCGCCCTCGGGGCCGACCCGAAGTCGATCAACTACTTCAACCGCACAAAGGGCGAGATGGAGGCGCTGCTGGCGGAGCTGGACCTGCCGAGTCTGCGGATCTTCCGGCCGTCGCTGCTGCTGGGGTCGAGACAGGAGAGGCGACCCAAAGAGGTTGTGGCTGGGGTAGTGCTCGGCGCCCTCTCGCCGCTGCTGGCTGGTCCGCTCAAAAGATATCGAGGGGTAGAGGCGGCCCAGGTGGCGCGGGCGATGTACGTGACCAGTCTGGAAGACTTCTCGGGTGTGCGGATCTTCGAGTCCGACGAGATCCAGAAATACTGATCAGGCCTCGAGCCTTACACCGTCGGTGGTGGTGCCTCCGGGATCTCGGGGCGGCGGGCGATGTCGTCGGGCTTCTTGACCACCGTTGCCGGTGGCGACGACCGGCGCAATCTGAGGTAGTCGGAGACCAGATCACGCCGCAGCAGCTGGATGGCCTTGGCCGGGTCGACCCCCTTGGGGCAGACCCGCGAGCACTCACCGGCGAAGTGACAGCGCCAGGGCCCCTTCTCCCCCTGCAGAGCCAGCTTGCGGATATCGAAACCGTCGTCGCGGGTGTCGGTGTTGTAGCGCTGGGCCTGAGCCAACGGCATCGGACCCGAGTAGGACGGGTCGGTGGCGGCGGTGGGACAGGCGGCGATACAGGACGCGCACTTGATGCAGTAGGAGAACTGGAGATAGCGCTCCATCTCGGCCGAAGACTGATAGTACTCCGCGGTCGGTTTCTCCTGCTCCTCTCGATTTCTACGTAGAAGGTATGGCGACAGAGCCTGATGGTGGTCGAACATCGGCCCCAGATCGGGCACCAGGTCGCGGAGGATGTCGAAGTTGGGCAGCGGCGCAACCACCACGGTGGACGAGCCGAGCTCCGAGATTTGCGTGTTGCAGGCGAGCCGCGGCAGGCCGTTGATGAACATGCCGCACGAGCCGCAGATGCCCATACGGCAGGAAGACCGCCAGACCAGCGTGGGATCGACCGCTTCCTTGATCACCCAAAGCCCGTCCAGCACGGTCAAACCCGAGGTATGCGGAATGGTGTACTCCTGCCAGCGAGTATCCGAGCCTCCGTCCGGCTCGAACCGGAGGACCCGGTAGACGACTGTCTTGGGTTTGGAATCAGCGCTCATGTCAGATTCTCCTAGACCAGCACACCACCCTGCGCCACCTGATGTGCTGCCCAGGCGGCCCAGGTGCCCAGCGCGAATAGCGCCACTCCGGCGATGATCAGAAGCCAACTGATGGCCGTTTTGAGACCGGGTCCGGGTGCGAGCTCGAGGAGTATGTTGCGCAGACCATAGAGCCCGTGAAACAGAGCAACCCCCAGCAGCAGCACATAGGTAACGGAAAAGAACAGAGTCTGTCCCCGGGCCACCACGTTGGCCCAGTCGATGGGATGGCCACCCGACGGGTTGAAGATACCCAGCGCCGCGTCGAGGTGCATGATGGCCATGTGTAGGCCGAGGAGCACCAGGATCACGAGGCCCGTCGCCAGGTGCCAGGTCCAGAGTTTTTGATCTTGCATATCGAGTCTCCTCGGAGCCCTAATGCCAGACAAAGAAGTCCAGCCCGCCCACGACGATGAGCAGGGCCGCCAGGATCATGGCCACAACCATGATCGGACGCTGTACGTCCAGAGCCGTCCGGTAGGGGTAGATCGGTTCGATCGGCTTGCCGACACCAAAGCCGATCTCCGCCAGGGCCAGACGTAGGCCGTTGATGGCATGGAAGGCGAAGGCGACGAAGACCAGGTATTCGCCGATCACGAACAGCGGACCGCTGACCCGCCCCATGCTTTCCTCCCAAGCACTCTGGCCCAGCGCGCGTGAAGACGTCAGGACGATGTGCATGGCGAAATAGAGCAGCAGTCCGAGACCGGTGATGCGGTGAAGACTGTAGAGATACCGGTCTGGACCCCAGCGACCGCCGAAGAGCCAACCGCGCATTCCGAGTCGATTGGGGTGACCTCTCGATTCGAGCATGGTGAGACCTCCGCTCAGTATTTTCGTTCCACCGGTTTCCAGGTGGTAATGATCACCGGCTTGTCATCCAGCTTTGGACCTGTCTGCGTGTGCCAGGCGAGGGTGTGGCGGAGCCAGTCGTCGTCGTCGCGCTGGGTGAAGTCGCGGCGAGCGTGGGCACCGCGGGACTCCTCTCGAGCCAGGGCGCCCGCCACCGTCACCTCCGCCAGATCGAGCAGGTTTTCGAGCTCGAAGGCGTGGAATAGATTCGAGTTGTAGGCGCGACTCTTGTCTCGAACCGGCGCCCGCTCCGCCCGTTCCTGGATTGCACGCACCGTTTCCAGCGCCGTGGAGAGCCCTTCACCGGTACGGTAGACCGCGACATGCTTGTCCATGATGCTCCGCAGCTCACGGCGCAGGTCGTAAAGATTCTCATCCCCCTGCCGGCCCAGAAGTGTCTCCAGGTGCCCGCGAACGGCGGTCGTGGTGGCCGGGGACAGCTCCGCGGGCGCGGGCAGTGTCTCGAGTGCCTCGCAGATTTTGCCGCCGGCGATGGCGCCCCACACCAGGCATTCGGCGGTGGAGTTGGAGCCCAGTCGATTGGCGCCGTGGAGGGAGACGCAAGCCGCCTCGCCGGCCACCCAGATGCCCGGGATGCGGGTGGCGCCGTCGATGTCGGTCTCGATGCCTCCCATGGAGTAGTGGGCGACCGGCCGGATGGGAATGGACTCCTCCACCGGATCGATGCCCACGAACTTCATGCACACCTCGCGGATGAGCGGCAGCCGGGTGTTGATGCGCTCGGCCCCCAGGTGGGTCAGGTCGAGATGGAGATAGTCGAGACCGTCGGGTCCTTCGAAGCCGCGTCCCTCCTCGAGCTCGGTCATCTCCGCCCTGGAGATGACGTCGCGGGGCCCCAGCTCCATCTTCTCCGGCGCATAGCGCTCGAGGAACCTCTCGCCCTGGGCGTTCTTCAGATGGCCGCCCTCGCCGCGGCAGCCTTCCGTGATCAGGATTCCCGAGGGGACCAGACCGGTGGGGTGAAACTGGAGGAACTCCATGTCCTCCAGTGGTAGGCCGGCACGATAGGCCATCGCCAGTCCGTCGCCGGTGACGGTGTGGGAATAGGTGGTGAAGCCGTACAGGGTACCGGCGCCGCCCGCGGCGATGAGCAGAGCCTTGCCCTGGAGCGTGACCAGATCACCGCTGGGGGCGTGGATGCCGGCCAGCCCGGCAAAACGGCCCTCCTCCAACAACAGATCGGTGATAAAGAGCTCGTCGTAGCGGGTGAAGTTCTCGTACTTGAGCAGCGTGTCGTAGAGGGTCTGCATCTCGAAGAAGCCGGTCTTGTCGGCAGCCAGGGTGGCGCGTGGGTAGGAGTGGCCGCCAAAGGGCCGCTGGTCGATGCGGCCGTCGGCATCACGGGTCCACGGGATCCCCCAGTGATCCAGCAGCAGGATCTCCTCCGGAGAGGCATGGACAAAGCGGTCGACGACGTCCTGGTCGGCCAGGAAGTCGGCTCCCTTTATCGTGTCCCAGGCATGGAGCTCGAAAGAATCGCCTTCGTCGGTGCGCAGCATGGCCGCGGTGCCGCCCTCGGCGCAGACCGAATGGGCACGCATGAGCTGGACCTTGGAGACGATACCGATGTTGGCCCGGCCCTCGGTGCGGCGCGCGATCTCCACCGCTCCCCTCAGCCCGGCCAGTCCGGCCCCGAGAATCAACACATCGTGATTCAGGTTTTCGGTCACGGGTTCCCTCCTCGGCATGTCGAGCCGAAACGTGACGGGTGGGTCATCCACGGACCCAGGTCAACTCTAGTCGGAGCCTTCGATCTTTGCACCACACCAAGGGGCGGACTTCGAAACTACTCAAGGGGGTAGGTCGTATTGGCCTTAAGATAGGGGCATGAGAGGTAAATCACCATGAAAAAGGCTCTGGAAACCCTGGGGCGAGCCTTTGCCCTGCTCTGGACCGCACTCGACCAGACCCGCCGTTTCGCCGTCAACGCGGTCTTTCTGGTTCTCCTCATCCTGCTCGTAGGACTCTTTCTCGCCGACACCAGGCCCCAGGTCGAGGAGGGAAGCGCCCTCGTGGTGGCGCCGACAGGCATGCTGGTGGAGCAGCTCTACAGCTCACCCGTCGAGGAGGCCATGCTGGAGCTGCTGGATCAGGAGCGCCCGGAGACCCTGATGAGGACCCTGCTCGAGGCCATCGAGGAGGCGACGGACGACGATCGAATCGAAGTCATGTACCTCGATCTCGACAAGATGCAGGGGGGTAGCTTGAGCAAGCTGCAGACTCTGACGACGGCCCTCGAGGAGTTCAAGGCGGCCGGCAAGACCATCATCGCCTCCGCCGAATACTACGGCCAACCCCAGTACCATCTGGCCGCGGTAGCCGACGAGGTCTTTCTCCATCCCATGGGGATGGTCTTTCTGACCGGCTATGGCAGCTACCGACGCTACTACCGCGACGCCCTGGACATGTTTGAGGTCGACTGGAACGTGTTTCGGGTCGGGGAGTACAAATCCGCCGTCGAGCCCTTTTTGCGCAACGACATGTCACCGGAGGCGAAGCAAGCCCGGCTCGCTTGGCTGAATGAGCTGTGGGTTGCCTACAGGCAGGATGTGGCCGAGGCTCGGGGGCTGGAGACCACCGCCATCGAGGACTATGTCCAGAACGTCCATACTCTGCTGGCGGACCACGACGGTCAGGCCGCGGAGCTGGCAAAGGCGACCGGTCTGGTCGACGAAGTGGCCCATCGCGACCAGGTGCGGGACCGGCTCATCGAGCTGGTCGGGGAAGACGAGGAGACCAAGAGCTTCCGGCAGATCGACTATCGCTCCTACCTGGAGGCGGTGGAGAAGCGGCAGGAGGGCATGGACGAAGCGGTGGCGGTGGTGGTGGCGAAGGGGACGATCCTGGGAGGAAGCCAGCCCGCCGGACGGATCGGGGGCAAGTCGACGGCACGCCTTATTCGGCAGGCCCGAGAGGACGAGAAGGTAAAGGCGCTGGTCCTCCGGGTCGACAGCCCCGGCGGCAGCTCCTTCGCCTCCGAGGTGATCCGGCGAGAGGTGGAGCTGACCCGAGAGGCTGGGAAGCCCGTCATCGCCTCCTTCGGCAGTGTGGCCGCTTCCGGCGGCTACTGGATCTCCATGCCTGCCGACGAGATCTGGGCCCATCCGACGAGCATCACCGGGTCGATCGGAATCTTCGCCATGGTGCCGACCTTTCAGCGGACCCTGGCCAAGCTGGGAGTCCACAACGATGGCGTCGGCACGAGCAATCTTGCGGGTACACTCCGCCCAGACCGGGAGCTGCCCGCCGAGGCCGCTCTCGCCCTACAGGAGATGATCGACTGGGGCTACCGGGATTTCATCACCAAGGCCGCTGCCGGCCGCCACATGACGGTCGAAGAGGTCGATCGGATAGCACGAGGCCGGGTCTGGACGGGACGGGATGCACTGCGCCTGGGTCTGGTCGATCACCTCGGGGGGCTGGAGGAGGCCATCGCCGCCGGTGCGGTAAGGGCCGGGCTTGGCGAGGACTACGAGATCGTCTACTTCGAGAAGGAACCCAGCTCCACGGACCGTCTGCTCAGCCAGTTTCTCGGCTGGCTGGGGGCCAGGGCCGGTCTGCGGCTCGATCTGGGGCAGAAGGGTCTGTCGCTGGTGACGCTGCTGGAGCCCCTGGCAGGGCCCGACGACGGACTCCAATTCACCGACGACCCCAAGGGTCTCTTCGCGTATTGTTTTTGTGAGCCCAACTAGCTGGCAGAAGACCACCAAGTCCTCGCCCGTTGTCGGTGGGCTGGCTCTGGGGACGATTCGGGCTCTGTCCGGGCTGCCCTGGCGCTGGACCCAGATGCTAGGCGCGGCGATGGGATACCTGGCCTGGCGGGTCCCGAACAATTGGCGAGCGGCGTCGGACGTCAATATCTCGCTCTGTCTGCCGGAGCTCTCCACCGCCGAGCGCGTGCGACTGAGCCGCGCCGGTCTGGTCCATACTTTTCAGACGCTGGCGGAGTTGGCCGCGATGCTTCGCTGGCCCGCCGAGCGGTTGGCGAGGCTGGAATCGGGTGACGAAGACCCGGATCTTATCGACCAGGCGATGAAGGCGGGCAGGGGGGTGATCGTGCTGGGACCCCACATCGGGAATTGGGAGTTCACCAGCCACTATCTGGCGGCCCGTTACCCTTTTGCGGCCATGTACCGCCCGCCGCGGATCAGAGAGCTCGATGAGGCCCTGCGCAAGAGCCGGGAGAGGATCGGTGCCGAGCTGGTACCCGCCACTGGAACCGGGCTGAGGAGGATCTGCCGGATCCTGAAAGATGGCGGTCTGGTGGGGATTCTTCCCGACCAGGAGCCACACAAGAGCCATGGGGTTTTTGCTCCCTTCTTTGGGGTGCCGGCGCTGACCATGACCCTCGTCGGAGATCTCCACCGACAGTTCGGCTCACCCGTTCTCTTCGGCTGGATGGAGCGCACCGACAAGGGCACGTTCCGCGGACGCCTGCTGCCCGCACCCGAGGGGCTCGATGCGGAAGACAAGGTGGCGGCGGCGACCCAGCTCAACCTCGGGGTCGAGGCCGTTGTGCGAGCTTGCCCGAGTCAGTACCTGTGGAGCTACAAGCGGTTCCGGACCCGCCCGGAGGAGGAGTCGGCCGAGCTGCGGAGGAGATTCGGGCTCGAGCTCTCGCAGAAAGTGCCTTATACAAAACTCGAGTGTCTGAGGGATCTGGAGTCGCCGGTTTGAAGGTTCGAGCCCAGCTGGTCCTGGCTTTTCTCCTCTTGGCGGTGCTCCCCCTCATGGGGATAGTCCTCTATTCGTATTCCACCTCCGGTAGGGCGTTTCGTCAGGCGGTCGAGGCCGAGTCCTGGATGCTGGCACAGGAGATGAGTGATCGGCTCGATGCGGTCCGCAGTGATCTCAGCGAGCGGCTGGAAGAGATCGGGCAGTTGCCGGTGCGGGCGCTCTCCTTTGGCGACGGCGCGATCGGGGAGGCGGGGAGGGTCTACGTCGACCTCATGGCGCGGATGGGGGACGTGGGGGAGCTGGTGGATTTCTTCGAGTTCGATCCGGTGACGCCCACCCAACCCACCGACCCGGATGCCCCTGCCGAGCTCGGCTCCAATGGGGGTCTGGAGCCGTTCATCATCCACCCCTCGAAACGTTTGGCCAAGGCTCTGCAGAAGCTCGAGGAGACCGGCCTCAGCCTGGAGGAGGCTGGAATCACCGAGGAGTACCTGAAGGCGACGATGGGTGAAGCCATTCGCGACCGGCGCCTCTTTGGCGAGGCGGAGCTCGAGGCGCTCGACCTCCAGGAGGCGGAGATGAAACGTCTACTGGGTACCGAGCTCACCAGCCCCGTGCGACGGGGCGACGAGGTCGTCGGCTACCTCAAGGCGAGGGTCCCGCCGCACCAGATTCTGCGCCAGGTCCTGGCCCGCACCCCGCGGGACGAGGGTGAGATTCCCTTCGCCCTGGACCCGGAGGGCGATCTGTACGTGAAGGATCCGCGTGACCGAGCGCGGCTCGAGGAGATCGGGATTGCCGCCGATGAGACTGACCCATCGCCAGACTGGATCGTGGTGGAAACACCGGACACCTCCTCGGGTCTGACCTTCGGCATCGCCCGTCCGGTCGAGGAGTCGTTGCGTGAGATTCGGCGCACAGCGGTGCGCAACTTCTCCTCCGGACTGGGAATGGTGGTGTTCGCGTTGATTGGAGTGCTCTGGCTATCCGGCCGGATGACCCGAAATCTGAGGGTGTTGACCGAAGGGGCCGAGAGACTGGCCGGAGGCGACCTGTTAGCGCGGGTCCCGGTGCGCACCCGTGACGAGTTCGGACAGCTGGCGCAGACTCTCAACCGCATGGCCCAGGAGCTCAGCGAGCACCAGGAGCGCCTCATCGAGGGCGAGCGGTGGCGCAAGGAGCAGGAGATCCAGCAGCGGCTCCTGGAAGCCGAGCACGAGCGCAAGACCCGCGAGCTGGAGGAGGCTCGCGAGTTTCAGCTCTCGCTGCTACCCAAGGAGCTCCCCTTGCATCCCAATCTCGAGATCGCGGTATTCATGCGGACTGCTACCGAAGTCGGCGGCGACTACTACGACTTCTTCCCCTCCAAGACGGGGGGTGTGCTGACAACGGCCATCGGCGACGCCGCCGGTCATGGAGTCAAGGCCGGGATCATGGTGTCTGTGGTCAAGGGTCTGTTCATGGCCGCGGCCGGCGACGAGGAGATGCCGTTGTTGCTGGGCGAGGCCACCAGGGCGATAAAACGGATGGATCTGGGTCGGATGAACATGGCCGTCGGTCTGGTGCGGGTCGATGGGGAGAATCTCACCGTTTCCGCTGCCGGCATGCCACCGGTTCTGCTCTACCGACAAGCCGATCGAGCCGTGGACGAGATTGCCCTCGAAGGGACGCCGCTCGGCAGCCTGGCGGACGCCGTCTACCAGGAGGAGCGATTGGTGCTGGCTCCGGGAGACACCCTGCTGCTGATGACCGACGGCTTCCCCGAGCTCCTCGACGGTAATGGTGAGCCGCTGGGTTACGATCGGGTGAGAAAGATCTTTGGTGAGGCGGGCGACAGATCACCCGAGCGGATCATCGCCGAGCTGTCAAAGGCGGCAGCCGCCTGGAACGGCGGCGAGCCGCCGGACGACGACATCACGTTTGTAGTCTTGAAGGTCAAGAAAGCGTGAGATAACGAAGCGGCCGGCCTCCGTGCCGGCCGGG
>JBAUDS010000386.1:0-5537 GCA_049678185.1 Thermoanaerobaculia bacterium | reverse complement strand
AGGGAGCTCTCGCCGACGGCCGTCACCGATGCGGATCTCCCGTACGTCTACACCAACTGGAAGCACTACACGGTGGCTGACGGTCTGCCCAACGACCACATCTTCGCCGTCAAGGTCGACGGACCCTTTGTCTGGGTGGGAACCGAGGGCGGTCTAGCCCGCTTGGACAAGAGGACGGGCAAGATCACCTCTTGGACCGAAGCGGACGGTCTCCCGTGGCGGGCGGTCTCGGCCATCGATGTCGACCCCAAGACCGGTGAGGTCTGGTTGGGAATGTTCGGCGGCGGGCTCGCCCGATTCAGCGGCGGACGCTTCGATCACTTCCACCAGCTCAACAGCGGTCTGGTCAACGATGTGGTTTACGGCGTCTGTGTCGAGAACGACAATGTCTGGGCGGCCACCACCGCCGGCGCCAGCCGTTACAACACCATCAGCGGTGAGTGGACGATCTACACCGAGAGAAACGCTCCCATGGAGGAGATCTGGAACTACGGCTGTACGGTCGGCGACGGCAAGGTCTATCTCGGTGTCTGGGGCAGCGGTGTGCTGGAGTTCGACATCGCCACCGAGCGCTGGAAGGACTATCTCGACCCCGACGGCGAGATGGAGATCGATCTCTACCGCGACGACGGCATCGTCCACGTCATCACCACCGGTGTGAGTCACGTCGACAGCACCCTCTGGGTCACGACCTACTTTGGCGCCTCGCGCTACGACGGACGCCACTGGCGCGGCTACTTCAAGCAGGACAGCGGCGTGCCGAGCGACTTTCACAACGCGGTCAAGGGGAGGAGCGCCGACGAAGCGTGGTTTTCTACCGACAAGGGGCTCGGGGTGCTCACCGACTTCGAGTCCGACACCTGGGTCACCTACACCACCGATCACCAGACCGGAACCGGCAAGGCCGTGATCCAGCGTGGCACCCAGATCCTCGATACGGTCACCATGCCGCCCAACCTGCCGCACAACTATGTTCTCTGGTCGGAGCTGGACGGTGACGACTGGTGGGTGGGGACCTCAAAGGGGCTCGCCCATGCGGTGGGGGAGGGGTACTACCCGGGGCTGCGCCGGACCGAGCGCCGCAGGGTGGTTGCTGAAAGCGCCACGGCCAGCTCCGAGCGAGAGAGCCCGACTCTGGACACCCGGACGATCGTCGAGGAGATCGACGTCGGACCCTATGAGCTCCCGGATCTGCCACTCAGAAAGAGCTCCAACTATGGCTCGTCGGCCGTG
Organism: Thermoanaerobaculia bacterium; assembly: GCA_049678185.1. GTDB lineage: Bacteria > Acidobacteriota > Thermoanaerobaculia > Multivoradales > JAHEKO01 > M0029. The sequence goes on along the minus strand of JBAUDS010000386.1, from coordinate 4,304 downwards.
GATGTCGAGCCCTACGGCCATGTGACCCCTTACTTCGAGCACTTCCTCGAGCAGATGGAGTACACCGGACCGGGCCGGGCGATCCCCGAGCCCGAGGAGGTGGAGTCGGTCAAGATCGGTTTCTTGGGGCCGATCGAGTCGACAGTGTCGGTGGCCACCGGCGGTCGGAGCCACGAGGAGCCGTTGGGGATCGCGATGCTCCGGGGCTCCCGTCTGGCCATCGAGCAAGCCAATGCCGCGGGTGGCTATCTCGATCGCAAGATTCCCTTCGAGCTGGTGGTACACAACGACAACGGTCTATGGGGCGCCTCCGGGAACGAGATCATCGATATGGCCTACAAGAAGGAAGTGTGGGCGATCCTCGGCACTATCGACGGGGCCAACTCGCACATCGCCATCCGGGTGGCCCTAAAGGCCGAGATCCCGATGGTCAACACCGGCGACACCGATCCAACCTTTATCGAGACCAACATTCCCTGGGTCATCCGCACTATCGGCGACGACAGGCAACAGAGCTACATCCTCCTCGACTACCTGTTCCGCAAGATGGGCTATGAGCGGGTGGCCCTGATGAGAGCCAGCAATCGCTATGGCCGCTTTGGGGTGCGCGAGATCAAGGACGGCAGTCGGCGTCTGGGACACCCGGTGGTCGTCGAGATGGCCTACCCGGTCGGCGGCGATGATTTCTCGCTCCACCTCGATCGCATCGAGGAGGCGGAGCCCGAGGTGATCGTGCACTGGGGAGACGGCGAGGACGGCGCCCGGATCCTCAACCAGCTCCGGGCACGCGGGATGAGCCAACCCTTCTTCTGCTCCGACCGCTGTGTCAGCGACTCATTTGTCGATATTGCCGGTGAGAATGCCGTCGGCGTCTTTGCTCCCTACCCCTGGAATCCGGACCGCGTGGACCCGAAACTCGAGAATTTCAAAGCGGCATTTCGTCAGCGTTTTGACGCCGAGCCCGATACCTACGCCGCCCACGCCTACGACGGTATGAATATGCTCATCTGGGCCATCCAGAATGCGGGACTCAATCGCGCCAAGATTCGCGATCTGCTCGCCTACCGGGGCGAGGCCTGGCCGGGTGTTACCGGCGATATGCCGCTAAACGCCGCGCTCGACGACGCCGGCGAGGTATTCCTGGCCCGCTACGAGGGGGATCGATGGCGATACTACTCCCGCGAAGAGCTCGACATCCCCGGCGGCTTGGTCGCGCCCGTGCCCCGCACCGAGCGCGAAACCGCACGAGCGCCGGCGGCGGCACCGACCGCGGAACCGGCTCGGGACTTTCGTGCCACCCCGCTCGAGTATGTCGGCCCCCAACGCGAGGATCCGGCAGTGGAGGAGATGACCGAGGTCGTGATCGGCTGGTTTGGACCGTCGGATCCTGCCGAGCCCGAGCACGGTGATTTGTGGACCGCCGCTTCCCTGGCCATCGAGGAGGCGAACGAGGCGGGTGGCTACCAGGGCCTGCCCTTCAAGTTGGAAGCGCGTTGGTCCGAGAATCCGTGGGGGAGCGGGGTCTCACAACTGGCTCGTCTGGTGTACGAGCACGGGATATGGGCGATCCTCGGCTCGGTCGACGGGCGCAGCGCCCACCTGGCGGAACAGATCGTGGCCAAGGCCCGGCTGCCGTTGGTGAGTCCGGTGAGCACCGACAAATCGGTCAACCTGGCGGGCGTCCCCTGGATGTTCTCACTCGCCCCTGCCGACCACCTCTGGGTCCCTGTGCTGGTCGATGCCGTTGTCGGGCAGCTCGCGAGCCTGGAGGGGAAGAGCCTCGCTATTCTGAGCGCCACCGATCACGACTCCCGTCTGGCAACCGACCAGATCCTCGACGAGTTGGCGGCGAGGGACCAGGGACCCTCCCTCCATCTCGAGCTCCGGCCGGACAGCGACAGCTTCTCGGCCCAGCTCGAGATGCTCGAGAGCGAAGAGCCCGGTGTGATCCTGATCGTCGGCGGAGCTGAAGACAGTGCTCGACTCACCTCGGCTCTCAGGGCCTGGAATCCGAACACTCCCGTCTACGGCACACCGCAGATGGCCCGGAGCCTCTTTGTCGAGCTTGCCGGACCGGCCGCCGAGGATGTCCGCTTTCCGCTCTTGTTCGATTTCGTGGAGGAGAGCTCGGGACGTGAGAGTTTTGGGCAGCGATTTCTTGAGCGTTCCGGCAACGAACCCGATTGGGCCGCGGTGACGAGTTACGACGCCACCCGGCTGCTGGTGGCGGCCATTCGCCGCGCCGGCCCCAACCGGGCTCGCATCCGCGAGGCTCTGGTAGCTCTCTCCCCTTGGCAGGGAATCACCGGTCGAGTGGAGTGGGATCCGGTCGGCCAGAACCTACGACCGGTGACCGCTCTGGGAACGATCCGCTCAGGTCGTATCGTGCCTCAGCCGGCGACCGGAACGACGGTCCCGCCACACTTGGCGCAAGTCCTGCTGTGCTCGCCGACCTTGCCGAGCCAGCCGCACGCCGGGCAGCGGGCCTCGAAGTAGCCCTTCCAGAGATCCTCTAGAAGTCCGCGGTGGTGGATGAAGTGAAGCACCAGCTTGCGGTACTGGGCCAGGGCTTCCTCCCCGGTCGCCTTGCGATTGACCTCGATCACGGCTGCCGGAGGCACTTCATCGGTCATTCGAACCACATCGCCGAGGAGAAGAAAGGGCTCGCAGACCCGCGGGTAGCCTTCGAATTGGATGACCGCCATCTCGCCCTCGGCTGCCGGGCCGACGGCGTCGATACACAGACCGACAAGATTGACGTTGCGCAGGCGTCGCTCTTCGAAGTTGCCCTCACCGATCTTCAGCTGCACTGGAATCGGCAGCTCCACCCGCTTGCTCGCCCGCCGGTTGGCCCCACCCTCTTCGGGGGTGTCGCTGCCCTGCCGACCGAGTCCCTTCAACCGACCCAGAAGACTTGCCCCGTCCTTGTCCCGTTGGTCTGCCATGGTCAGTTGCAGCTCGAAGCGGAATCGGTACCTGCTCTCTTTGCGACCACGAAACTGTAGCACGCCCTCAAGCCCTTCTTCCCCTAAGCCCTTACGCCCCTATGCCCAACCCGGCCCGAGCGGACAATCATCAATAGCAACACCATTGCCGCGACTACTTCAATCGACCCTCTGATCACATTCCCCAACAGCAGATCTCCTGTTCCGAAGAGCGTGCCGAAGACCACTGCCAGCCCGGCGGCGAAGCGTAGGATCGCCGGCTCGATCGGATCGGCTGGGCCGGTGCGGTAGGGAGCCCAACTCCTGCCTGGCGGTCTCACTTTTGAGGCGAATTGGCGGAGCGTGTCGGCTTTGTTTCTGGGTCCCCAGAGGGCCACCGGGATCCAGGTTCCCAGGCTGGCGAAGGCGATGATGAGGATTTTTTGCCAGGCCGGCAGCGCGGTCACAAACCAGGGGTTTGGGCCGCCAAAGAGGGTTGGAGTGAAGAAGACCTCCATGCTGATCGCCAGGGCGGTGCTGACGCCGAGGGCGGCGAACTCGGCATAGGGGGTCACCCGCGACCAGTACCAACGGGCGGCGCTGACACTGCCCAGCCCGGCGCCGAGGGTGAGCAGGAATCTCCACACCGAGGCGATGTCGTGGATAAAGAGCGAGGTCAGACCGGCGAGGGCGGCCATGAGGACCACACAGATTCGGCTGACGAGGACATAGTGGCGCGAGTCCGCCTCGGTCACCAGAAAGCGTCGGTAGAGGTCCTGCACCAGATAGGAGGCGCCCCAGTTGGTGTGGGTGTCGATGGTGCTCATAAAGGCTGCCAGCAGGCTGGCGACCACCAGACCGAGGACACCCGGAGGCAGTGTTCGACCCATCATCAGGGGGTAGGCCATCTCGCGATCGGTGAGCTCGATCCTCATTCCAGGAAAGCGGAGCTCGGTCTCCGCACCACGGGGAAGGTCAGGACACGACACCACCAGATCGAAAAGACCCGAGTCCGCGAAGCCGGCGAAGTGGGCGAGCTGCTCGCCGGTGGGGTCTGCCTCAAGTGGCACTGTCTGGTCGGCCAGTGTGGCCTGGCAGTCGGTGGGGAAGCCGGTGAGCCGGAGCTCGCCGCCGGTGGCTACATCGACCCTGTCGGGACCGACCGTCAACTGCAGCTCGCTACCGTCGATATCGACCACACTCTGCCGGAGCTCGCCGGCGGGCTGGCCGGGCAGCCGTGGGTAGAACACCAGCGCGGCCAAGGCCACAACGATCCAGGGCCAGGGTCGAAGCGCGTTGTGGGCGACCGAGAACCAGAGGCTGGCGCCCTGGGCATGACCCTCGTCCCGACAGGCCGCCATCCGCTGCACCAGATAGCCG
>JBAUDS010000385.1:0-2532 GCA_049678185.1 Thermoanaerobaculia bacterium | reverse complement strand
CTTTCGCCAGGGCCAATTCGAGGAAGCCCTGGCCGAAGCCGAGTCGATCGATCTCCCGGGCTACTATCCGACATTTGTTTCGATCGCTGCAGCCGCCGGGCATCTGGGGCGGTCCGATGTCGCGCACGCCGCCGTCGAGGAGTTGCTGAGGCTCTATCCCGCCTTTGCCGAGCGCGGTCGAGCCGAATACAGCAAGTGGGTGCGAGAAGAAACGGTCCTCGACTCGGTCTTCGAGGGCCTGCGTCTGGCCGGACTCGAGGTAGCCGACGCCAGATCCGCTGCGAGCAGGACTATGGGGACAGAATCGACACCCCCTTCGACAGCACCTTGAACGGCCCCCTCGGGTGCCGGCTCAGCCGGCACCGGGATCGCGGTGCAACCAATCCAGCACGACCGAGCTCTAGCATCCTGTCGGGGCAGGGGACCTCTACTCGGCAGCGGACAGCTCGCCTTCGAGCTCTACGATTGAGCGCTTGGCGAAGCCGCTCTCAGGGTTGTGCTCGAGAGCCTTGCGGAAGAAGCTCAGAGCTTTCTCGGGCTGGCCCTCGAGACGCCACGCCTGGCCATAGTTGTTGAAGAGGATCGAGCTCTCACCCAGTTCCTCCTGGAGCAGTTCGAGGATGGCGATCTTGGTCTCGAACGGGCTCACCGAAACAGTGTCTTGTACTTGCGTCCAATCCAGTAGCTCGATCTCGGGGTCGCTTTCATTGAAGCTGGCAAGAACCTGGCGTGCCTCGTCCACATCGGTACGCAGAAGCGCCGCGAACTCGGCAGTGCTCGGAGGCGCCGGCCGCGCGGCTCGCGCCGCCCGGTTCTCGATCACGATGGTCGGATTCATTGCCTGCATGTTGCCCTCGAGCAGCACCTGTCTGTTGGCATCCGCTCCTTTCAGATAAGCGTCGAAGAAGAGTCTCGCCTGGTAGGCAATGAGCCCATAGGCCTCATCTACCAGGGCACGTCGTGCGGCATCGGGCTGGCCGGCGCTGTGCACCGAGATGCGGATGAAGTCGGACGCAAAATCCCAGTGCATCAGATCTGGATAGCGTAGTTCGAAGACATCTGCATAGAGGGCCTCATCGACCTGGGATCTGGTCGGCTCCCGATCGCCGACGATGGCGAGATAGCCGCCGCGCAGGCGCCGAGGCACGAAGTTGTACTGCTCTTCGACCGGGGCGATTTCGGCATGTTCGAGGGTTCCGTCGAGAGCCAGTACGGCCTGGACGTTGAAGTTGCGCATGCCGAGCATGGCCGCGCTCAATCCCCCCCAGCTAAAGCCGGCAGCACCAACCTTGCTCAGGTCCACGTGCCCGACGCCCTGGAGCGCATCGAGAATCAGCTCCATGTCGCGCACGCTGGTCTCGACCCCGGCCAAGTCGAATGACATCTCTCGTGTCTCGGGACCCGCCGAGCGACTCGAAGCGATGATGTAGCCGTGGCTCGCCAGGTACTCGAAGAGAGCCGAGTTCTCGAATGGTTCGTAACTGAAGCTCGGCGCATAGACGATTGCCGGTTGCTGACCGTCGAGCGGCACCGCCTCACGGTAGGCGGTGGTCGCCATCTCGACCATCTGCCGCAGCTTCGCCTCGTCGGCGCCACCGAAGGCGGAGTGCGCGATATAGCCCTCGACACCAATCAACAACTCTCCGTCCATGTGGGTCTCGAAACCGGCGGACTCGATGTAGTCCCGGTACGGCATCGGCCGACGCTCTTCATCGAAGACCGCTGGATACCACAAGGAGATCCGGACCTGGCGGAAGTTGTCTCCCGGATGGAGCTCTCCCCGCCAGTCGACCCTCGGGGTCATCGTGCGGCCATAGTCGGTCACATCGAGGGTACGGAAGCCGACGCGGTGCGGACCCGACTCCAAGGTCGGCCAGGGAGTCTCCGAGGCGCCGCTCACGCTCCCGAAAGCCAGAGCCAACAAAGGGGCAAAGGCAAGGGCAAGGCTCGAGCGTCCCATCATGTGCAAGTCTCCATTAAGATCGAGTTCTACTGCTAAGACGTCGCCAAGCCGAGATGAGTTGGCCCTAATGTCGGGGAGCCCATTTGCGGGCCCCCTAATCCGCCACCGGTCCGCTTACGGCTTGATCTGTTTCAGCAGGTCCGCCGCCTGCTGACGCATGGAGTCGTTGGTGGCTTCGGTCTGGACCTTCTTCAGCAGGACGGCCGCCTCGTCGTATTTCTTCTCGCGGGCCAAGGCGACCGCGTATTGGAAGTCGAGTTGCAGCAGAGTCTGCCTGGCGGGTGCCAAGCGCTCTTCGGAGACCCCTCGGGCTTCCGCTGTAGCTACAAGATCGATGGCTTCCTGGCGCTTGCCGGCACGGGCATAGCCGAGCAGCAGGTTGTAGGCCACATCTCCCCGGCCGGGCAACATCTCATAAGCCTTCTCCAATGTCGCCACCGCCTCCGGCGAGGGCTTGGCCTCCAGGTTGTAGGCGTATCCCAGAAGGGCCCATCCCTCACCGTAGCCTGGACGCAGCTCGACGCTCTTCTCGAAGGCGGCGATCGCTTGGTCGAGTCGTTTCTGTTCCT
>JBAUDS010000384.1:0-16921 GCA_049678185.1 Thermoanaerobaculia bacterium | reverse complement strand
GGAGAGCGTGAGGAAGGCGCGGTTGAGCCGCAGCGGATCCGACAGGTTGATTCGAAGACCGACGGCCGCGGAGTCCTTGTAGCCCTCGACGATGGGGTAAAGCGACTCGAGCCCGAGACGTCGTATGGGCTTGTACGGTTCCCGATTCGTAACCATCGCCTCGAGGTCGATGTCGGCCGGCGAGCCCACCTTCCATTCCTTGACCACGGGGTGCTTCTCAACGATCCTACGCCCAAGGAAGGTGATCGGCTCAGCGTCCTCGAGTGGCCTCCCTTCGATCTTCGACGGCACGAAGCCGTCGCCTGTGAAGCGAAAAACGATCAGCGAGTCCTGGCCGAGAGGCAACGGACGGAAAAACCCCGTCTCGCAGTTGCTCACCGCCTCCAGTTCGTCGGTGTCGGGCTCGTAGCGGAAGATGTTCGAGACACCGGTGTAGTAGGTGCTGCCGTAGAGGAAACGGCCGTCGGGCGAGAAGACGAAGTTGGCTGGGATGGTGGTGCCGAAGTCGACCTCGGCGACAGCCGTCGGATCGTCCATGAGTAGGCGATCGAGCTCCATGACGCGCAGACTGTGACGCCCGTTGATCTCGCCCAGCGAGGCCGACAACCGACGCCCGTCGGGCGACACGTCGAGGTGATAGATAACCTCCCCATACGGCCACGAGTGAACCTGCTGCCACGTGTCGTAGGGATGGGGGATCCGCACCAGGGTGGCGATCCCGTTAAGGTGGCGAACCCCCCACAGCGAGCGGTCGACGCGGTTGAAGGCCAGGTCTCCTATCCGTGCATCCTTGAGCAGAGTCTCGGATTCGCCCGTCTCGGGATCGACCCGACGCAGGTCGCGGTGCTCGTGGTTGTCGGTGGTGTAGAAGAGCGTCCCGGTGTCGGGATCGAAGGCGAGCGACGTGACCGTGAACACCACCGGGTCCTTGATGTCGATGATCCGTTCGATCGAGCCGTCGTCGAGCGAGATCGCGCCGATGTGCGCCACCACCCCGGGGTAGTTGAAGGCGGCGTACAGCTTGCGCCGCCCGGAATCGAAGAAGGAGCGGGAGATCGAGCCGAGAGCCCGCTCGGTGAGATCCTGGTAGGGCGTCGTCGGGTAGGTGCGGATCGCTTCCAGGTTGGCCCGCTGGAACTCGTGCTCCCAGGCGATCCATTCCTGCCACACCTGCTCGAGCGGAGCCCCGAAGACCCGCTTGAACTGGCTGGCGAAGTACCTCCTGCTGCCGTCGCTCCGCGAGACCCACTGAATGAGCGACTCGGGCGAGTAGCGATAGGCCAGGTAGGAGAGAAACCGGGTGCCGTAGAGATAGGAGTTCGTCTCGACCTGGAAGTCGATCTTGCGGCCCTCCGACACCAGTCCCACGGGATCGTAGAAGTGGCTCCCGTCCCGCACCATCGAGCGGAAGACCATCTCGTCGTAGGAGCCCTGGGCCCGGCCGATGCCACCGGCCATCCAGGTCTCGATGAAGGTAGCGATTCCCTCCGAGTACCAACGAGGAACGGACACCCGCGGCGCCGTCAGATAGAAGTAGAGCATCGTCTCGGGATGCTCCGAGACCGGCATCACCTTGCCCCGGAAGAGCCGCCGGAAGAAGCGGTCGCTGGAGCTGGCCTGGTCCATGGCGACGATGTGCACCAGCTCGTGGTTCATGATCCAGTTCATCCGCTCGTTGCCCGAGATGGTCTCGAAGGCGAAGTCCAGCGGCGCGACCTCGATCGACACGTTGTTCCGCGGCACCGTGCCGGCGGCGGCGTTGCCGCTATCGGAGAAATCACTCAGTAGAACGGTGATTTCCTCCCAGGGTTCGTAGTCGAAGAGCTGGCGATGGAAACCCAGCGAGTTGTAAAAACAGCGCGCCACGTGGGGTGCGAGGAAGGATTGGTGCGGCTCGAAGTAGAGCAGCCGCAGATCGTCGGTCTCGACGGAGGTCAGCTGGGCGGAGGCGGCACGGCAGAGCGCCAGGAGGAGCACGCTCCACGCCAGCCGGGGGCTCGTCGGCGGCGAACGCATCATGAAACAGCCCGCAGAATGCAGCAAGGCGAGGCGTGCAGTATAGTGCAGCGCCTCGCCTGTTGCAGGGGCGGGGCTCTCGCCCCGCCCGGGAGGGCACAAGGCCCTCCCCTACTGTTCCTGCCGGACGGAGTCTCGCATCGCGTCGCTGCCGAGCGCGTCGAGGAAGGCATCGCTGCCGAGCGCGTCGCGGAAGGCGTCGCTGCCGAGGGCATCGCGGAAGGCATCGCTGCCGAGGGCATCGCGGAAGGCATCGCTGCCGAGCGCATCGCGGAAGGCATCGCTGCCGAGAGCGTCGCGGAAGGCGTCGCTGCCGAGGGCATCGCGGAAGGCATCGCTGCCGAGGGCATCGCGGAAGGCGTCACTGCCGAGGGCATCGCGGAAGGCATCGCTGCCGAGAGCGTCGCGGAAGGCGTCACTGCCGAGGGCGTCGCGGAAGGCATCGCTGCCCAACGCATCGCGGAAGGCATCGCTGCCGAGCGCATCGAGAAAGGCATCGCTGCCGAGAGCGTCGCGGAAGGCGTCACTGCCGAGGGCGTCACGGAGCGCGTCGTTCCCCAGGGCGTCGCGGAGCGCGTCGTTGCCCAGCGCAGCCTGCAGGCCTTCGTCGGTGACGATAGCCAGCAGCTCGGGGTTCGTCATCACCTGATCGTAGGTCTCCGTCTGCAACCAGCTCTGGGCCTCGGCGTTGTCCAGCTGCACGTCCTCGTCGGTCATCTGCTCCTCGCGATACCGGTCGGCAGCACCGATGGCGCCGGCGGCATCGTCGTCGGCCACCCGGTCGGGACCGAGAAAGACGATCAGTCCCACAGCAAGGGCGAGAACAGCAGCGATCAGGGCCAGCTTGGAGTTGCGACTCATGGTGCCTCCTTCCCAACGGGTTGCATTGTCGATTGCACGGGGGAACCTCAGAGGTTGGCGCCCCGGGTGCCTCGCTCGTTCTGACAGAGCGCGCCTGACTCCCTCCAATAGCTCGCGCGGTGGCTCGACCCGTTCGACGCCGTCGAGAGCCTCCGCCATGGCGCGAATCTCTCGCTGCAGCGCGGTGGATTCCGGCGCGTCGGCCACGAGAGCGCTCAAAAGCTCGCGCTCCTCGGCGGTCAGCTCGGAATCGATCTCCGCCCACACCAGCCGCTCGAGCAGCTCCGAGCTCGATGAATCGCCTGATTTCTTATCCATGCGTGGCTACTCCTACCTACAAATACCGCGGACCGGCGAGAAAGTTGGTGAGAAAGACGCTTCTCGAGCTGGAAATGATTACTTGCGGCGCCTGCCCTGCAGCAGGTGGAGCTGCCAGAGGTCGCGGTCGCTCATGTGGAAGATCGGGTGCAGTGCGAGCATTCCGGTCTTGCCGATCGTGCCCTCGAGGTATCGGAGCTCTTTCAGGCGCCCCTCCACTCCGGGCATGGCCGGCGGGGCGAAGCCCGCCTTCTGCATGAGCAGGATGCCCTTGGCCTTGAGCGAGAGCTCCAGGTGGAGTCGGATCAGACAGAGCATGTCGACCACCGTCTCGGCCGCGAATCGGCCTCTGAGCTCGCGCAAGTAGCGGCCCACCTGCGTCTGTGAGACACGACCCTCCTTGATGATCCGCAGGAGCTCCTGATCGGTATCGAATCCCACTCCGAGCCAGGTCTGGGTGGCGTTCTCGCTGAGGCGGAAGATCACACTGAAGAGGAGCGGCAGAGCCACGATCACGGTCAGGGCCGAGTGGGTGGGCGAGAGGTAGAAGTGGTTGAAGGCCGAGTGAATCAGTATGGCGAAGGCGAGCCCGGGGACGAAGAGATGCAGGCGCTGGGAGCCGGCGCGGTCGGTCAGCAGCTTGGAGGTCACGGCCATGATGGCGGTGGTGCCGCCGTGCATTACCGCCGTCCCGAAACCGCGGATTATCCACAAGGCCAGATCCAGCCGCCCCAGAACGATGGAGTAGTGGATGTTCTCCACCATTGCGAAGCCGGCTCCGATCGCGAAGCCCCAGATCGCCGCGTCCACCAGGAAGCCGATCCGCCTGCTCCTCAAGGCCGCCACGATGACCAGGCCCTTGAGCACCTCCTCGACGATCGGTGCCACGTACCTGGTCAGACTCTTCGGATTCAGTCTCAGGGCTTCGCGAAGAGCCGGATTCAGGACCAGGGAGCTCAGCGCCACCAGGCCGCCCAGCGCCACCACCAGCAGCACGCTCCGAAGACGCACCAGCTTGTAGCTGTCGAGCAGAACCAGGGCAACGAGAAATGCGATGACTGGCAGGATGCCGACCGCCAGGCAGAGTGCATAGAGCGCCACGCCTTCCGGGTTGGTCACGCTCCGGCGAACCCTCTATCGCTGAGCTTCTGGCGCAGCTCGCGCCGAGCGGTAAAGAGACGAGACTTGACGGTCTTCACGGGGACACTGAGGATCTCGGCCATCTCCTCATAGGAGAAGCCGTGGAAGTGCCTCAGTACCACCACAGCCCGGTAGTCCGGCGTCAGCTCGAGTAGCGCCGTCTCGATCGCCGATCCCGTTTCGCGGTCGAGATACTCCCGCTCCGGAGTCGCTTGCTTCGGGGCCGGCATCTCGGACGGCAGGCCCACGTACCGCCGCCGCTTGTGCACCAGGTTCAGAGCTTCGTTCATCTGGATGCGGTAGATCCAGCTGAAGAAGCGATAGGACGGATCGAAGCTGGCCAGGTTGTCGTAGGCCTTGAGGAGGGCGTTCTGGGTCGCGTCCAGGGCATCTTCCGGATTCCCGGTCACTCGCAAAGCCGCGTTGTAGAGCTTGCCGCCATAGCGCTCGGCTAGCTCGTCGAAGGCCTCGCTGTTGCCCTCGAGAACTGCCTGTACCAGCTCGCTGTCCCGGGGAACTCGCACTCCTGACCTCGGCCTCTCGAGCTCAGTTGCCAGGGGAGTCGGAATCGGCTGGCGGGGCCTCGACGATTTCGAAAACGGTCTCGAAGCCGCACATCTCGAAGAGCTCGTAGATGTGGGGGCTGAGGTTGGCCAGGGTGAGACTCTCCTGCTTGTCCAGCAGCCGCTTCTGAGTCGCAAAGAGTGCACCGAGGCCCGCGCTGGCGATGTACTCGAGCTGCCGGCAGTCGACGGTGGTCGAGCTCTCGACCTGATCCAGGAAGACCATCGCCTGTGCGACCACCGCCGCATCGAATCTACCCGAAAGCCGAATGACGCCTCCTTCTCTGAAACCGATTTCGAACATCTCAGTCTCCCAGGTCCTTGACCACTGTCACCTTCATCTCTCGGTTCTCGCACTCGTAGCTCAGCTCATCGGCCAGGGAGCGAACCAGATGCAGTCCAAAGCCTCCCTCCCACTCCTCGTCGTCCCGCCGCGGGACGTTGCGATCGGGCTGTGTCGCCGGGTCGAACGGGTCGACGCCGCGGTCGACCAGTCGCAGCACGACCGAATCGGACGAAATGTCGATCTCGACCGAGATCGACTCGTTGTCGCTGTCATTGTGGCGCACGAAGTTGGCGAAAATCTCTTCGGCAGCCAGTTTGACCACGAAGATCGTCCTGGCGTCGATCGAGCCCCCGGCTAGGTTGGTCTCGAGAAAGCCGAACATCTCGTCCAGTGACGCAAGTGACCTACGTAGCTCACGGCTGTCGCGCCGGTGCTTCGAATCGGTGGGCAACTCGTGGCGGGACATACTCAGCTGGATCGGCGTCCCAGAAGGACCAGGGTGCAGTCATCGGCAAAGGGCTCCGCTTCGACAAACCCGTTCAGATCCTGCTCGATCGCACCTCCTATCTCCGCCGCGGATCCGCTCCGGCTCTCGACGCACACCTGGATCAGACGATCGAGGCCATATTCCTCGCCGGTGGCGTTGGCCGCCTCCACTATGCCGTCGGTGTAGACGATCAGCGTGTCTCCTTCGAGCAGCCGGGCCTCGCCGGCCTCGTAGCCCATCGACTCCATCAGTCCGAGGGGCAGACCGGTCCGCCTCAGCTGCTCGACCTCGCCCGACGCACGTACCACCAGCGCAGGATTGTGCCCCGCGCTGGCGTAGCTGAGCTCGCCGTCCGTTACGCCCAGCACCGCCAGGAAGGCGGTGGCGAACTTCTCCGGCGGGGTCCTCTGGCAGAGCAGTGTGTTGACGCGGCGGAAGCTCTGGTCCGCAGGCAGGCCTTGAGAGATGGGAACCGCCGTCAGGGCCTCGACAGTGGCCGTCAGCAGCGCCGCCACCAGTCCCTTGCCGGAAACGTCGGCGACGAGAAGAGCCAGCTCGGTGCCCTCGGCCCTTTCGACGATCTGGTAGAAGTCGCCCGACACGCCCTGGGACGGCGTGTTGACGGCGTAGAGCTCGAAGCCCGGGGGCTGTGGCAGCTCTTCGGGCAGGAGAGCGAGCTGGATTTCTCTCGCCAGGCCGAGCTCGGCCTCCATCCGGCGGCGCTCCGATGCTTCTTCGAGCAGACTCATGGTCCACAGTCTCAGAGCCGCCACCGATGCGAGTGAGGTCAGCAGCTCCAGGTCCTCTTCCGAGAATGGCCGGTAACCGGATCGTGAGCTCAGGGCGATGACGCCCACGCAACCCTCCGGCGTGAGAAGCGGCGCCGCCAGGAGGCTCCGAATCCCCGAGTCGAGCAGGCTGCGGGCGTCAGCGAATCGCGCATCGCTTTCGGTGTCGCACACCAGCGCTGCTCTGCCCTTGTCCGCAACCTCGTGCAGCAGGGTCCGTGAGTAGAGTTGGTCGACCTGTGCACCGGGTGTCTGGCGGCTGGGGCCGCGCTGGAAGGTACCGTCCTCGTCGCCCAGGAAGATCACCGCCTCTGCCGGCGCGAGATGCTCGAACACCCCTTCGAGGATCAGCCCCAGCAACTCCTCGGACGAGGCGGAGCCTGCCAGGGCCCTATGCGCCTCGTCGATGATCTTGAGGCGCTCGGCGAAGCGGCGCAGCTCGGCCTCGCCCTCGAGGCTCTCCCAGGTCTCCTGCAGCTCTTGCGGATCTCCCATCGAGCGCGTCATCACGGTCTCCAACCGGGCCGGCTCAGGAGAGCTGCGCTCGTCGTCCTCGATGCAGATCCTGCTGTCAGCGAGCTTGACCTCGTCGCCCACCTTGAGGGGTGTCGGACCGCTGACCAGCTCGTCATTGACCCTGGTGCCGTTGCGCGAGCCGAGGTCCTCCACCATCAGCTCACCGCCCTGCCGGAAGATGCGTGCATGCTGACGGGAGAGCATCGTATCGGCGACCACGACGTCTGCCGAGCTCGCCCGACCGATGATCAACGAGTCGGCGTCAACAGGACGATCGTACGGATCCGCCCCGGCGGGCATCACAACGAGTTGGACCAACGCTCTTATCCTAGCGCGGTTCCGCACCGAGAGGACGAGCTGCCAGCATCGGGGAATGAGCAGGCGGCCTCTACGATCCCGCCCGGGAGGGCGCAATGCACCTCGAGGATCTGATCAATCGCGTCACCAAGCCGAAGGAGAGAGTAAGGCCCTCCCCTACGGATCCAGTTCCTGCGTGTCTACCCACTCGAGCCGAGTAAGTGGAGGGCGGGAAGATTGTCTACGACCTGCTGCCGGCTCTTACCCTGGGATTCTTGCTACCAGGTCGATCTCGACCAGGGCGCCCATGGGCAGCGCCGCCACCTGCACCGTAGAGCGGGCCGGGCGATGCTCACCCACGGCATCGCCATAGAGAGAGTTCAAGACGGGGAAGTGGTCGAAGTCGGCCAGATAGACCGTCGTCTTGACGACGTCGGCAAAGCTGCAGCCGGCGCTGGCCAGAACTTGACGCAGGTTTGCCAGGACCTGGACGGCTTGCGCCTCGAAGCCGCCTTCGACCATCTCACCGGTGGCAGGATCGAGAGCGATCTGGCCGGCGGTGTAGAGCCAGCCGTCGACAGAGATGGCCTGCGAATAGGGTCCGATCGCCGCGGGTGCGGAGTCGGTGTGGTGGGACTTCATCACTGCTCCTCCTCGAGTACACCGATGTAGGGAAGGTTGCGGTACCGCTCGTCGAAGTCGAGGCCATAGCCGACCACAAAGACGTTGTCGATGGGGAAACCGCAGTAATCAATGGGAACTTCGACCTCTCTCGCCCCGACCTTGTCCAGCAGCGCGCAGAGTTTGACGCTCTTGGCGCCGCGAAAGCGCAGCAGGTCGAGAATGGTTCTCAATGTGTACCCGGTGTCCACGATGTCTTCGATCAGAAGCACGTCGCGGCCACGGATCGAGAGGTCGAGGTCCTTCTTTATCCGCACCTCTCCCGGAATCTTGGCACCCCCATAGCTGGCGGTCTGAAAGAAGTCGACGGCCACCGGTGCGGTGACCCGCTTGAGCAGATCGACCATGAAGAACACCGAGCCCTTGAGGACACCGACACATACCAGAAGGTCGGAATCCGCGTAGTCGCGGTTGATCTCACGCGCGATCTCGTCGATGCGACTCTGCAGCTCGCCTTCCGAGATCAGCGTGCGGGGTGTGGGCATGAACGCTGCGGCTGGCATGGGTCGAAGTCTAGCAATCCACGCTGGCTCTAGACGAGCCCGTCGTCCTCGAGCAGCGCGGTGAGCAGCCGCTGGATCTTGCCGGCCGAGGCTCGACTCATTGCCAGCACATCTTCGTGGTCCATCGGCTCGTCGACCACGCCGGAGCCGAGGTTTGTCACCAGCGACAGACAGAGACAGCGCAGACCCATGTGCTTGGCGGCGATCACCTCGAGGACAGTGGACATACCGACCAGATCGGCGCCAAGGGTGCGCAGCGTCCGCACCTCGGCCGGAGTCTCGTAGCTGGGTCCGGCAACAGCCGCATAGACCCCCTCGGACAGGTCGATCCCGAGCTTTTCGCCCAGCGTCTTGGCCAGGTTGCGCAGCTCCGGATCGTAAGCCCGCGACAGATCGGGAAACCGCGGTCCCCACTCCTGTGGCAGCTCGCCCCGCAACGGATTGAGACCGATCAGATTGAGGTGGTCCCGAATGAGAACCAGATCACCCGGAGTTTGGGCGGAGTCGAGGCCTCCGGCGGCATTGGTCATGACCAGAACCCGCGCCCCGAGCAGGGCGCCGAGACGGATGGCAAAGACGGTCTGATGGGCGCTATAGCCCTGGTAGGAATGGAGCCGGCCCTTCTGATAGAGCACCGGGCGGTCGGGCCGGGGGAGGAGGAGCTCGGTCTCGTGCGGGTGCCCGGGCACTTCGTGGACATCGAAGGACAACCATTCGGATAGCGGCAAGCGGTGTTCGGGGGTGCCCAGATCGACGGCCAGACCGGAACCGGAGACCACCACGATTTTGGGGCGCGGCCAGCCCAGTTCGTCCCACATTTTGACGGCGCGCTCGAGTCCGCCGAGGATCTCTTTCATCGGCCCCGATCGTAACAGGGTCCCCCCGAGGTGTCGCGTTAGCGGACAGAGGGTGAGGAAATCAGGTATTGTTTCGCTGCGGCCGGTGCCGCAGCGGAGGGGATAAATGTCGGAGTTGGAAACACAAATCGAGAACCGGCAGCGCAAGAGGGAGGCGCTGGTCGAACAGGGTGTCGATCCCTATCCCACCCGCTATGAATTCGACTTGGAGCCGACAGAGGCACTCGAGCAGTTCGGCGAGCGATCGGCCGAGGATCTGGAAGCGGAGGAGCAGCGGCTGAAGGTGCCGGGGCGGGTTCGGGCGCTGCGCAAGCACGGCAAGACCTCGTTCGTGGACCTCCACGACGGGCGGAACAAGCTGCAGGTGATGATTCGGCGGCCGCAGCTGGACGAGGCGGGGCAATTGGTGCTGGACAACCTCGATCTAGGAGATTTCCTGGGTGTCGACGGCCGGCTAATCCGCACCAGGACCGGTGAGCTGACCGTCGCCGCTGACCAGCTGACCATGCTGTCCAAGTCGCTGCGGCCACTACCGGAGAAGTGGCACGGCCTCGCCGATGTGGAGGCTCGCTACCGCCAGCGCTATCTAGACCTCATCGTCAACACCGAGCCTCGAAAGGTGTTCGAGATTCGAGCGGCCCTCGTCCGAGGAATGAGGAGCTTCCTGGACGCTCACGGGTTTCTCGAGGTGGAGACACCGATGATGCAGGCGATTGCCGGTGGCGCGGCCGCCCGCCCGTTTGTCACTCATCACAACGCTCTGGATATCGATCTCTATCTGCGGATTGCGCCGGAGCTCTACCTCAAGCGCCTCCTGGTCGGCGGCCTACACCGGGTCTACGAGATCAACCGAAATTTCCGCAACGAGGGCATATCGACCCAGCACAACCCCGAGTTCACCATGCTCGAGTTCTACTGGGCATACTCCGATTATCGCCAGTTGATGGACTTCACCGAGGAGCTGGTGGTCGAACTGGCGACCACTATCCACGGGGAGCCGGCTATCAGCTGGCAGGGCGCGAGATTGAATCTAGAGCCCCCCTGGCCCCGCTACACCATCAAACAGGCGATCTCGCACTTCGCCGCCATCGACGAGTCGCGACTCGACCATGTGGCCGACCTGGCGGCGATCTTCGACGAACGGAAGATTCCACTGCCCGTCATCGTCAAGGACACCTCACATCCGGTCCTGCAAAGTGGCTCGCGGAGCGAGTACGAGGAGAAGCATGGGCAGACCGAGATCCCGGAGGACTGGTACGGTCGTTTCTTGATGGAGCTGTTCGAAGAGACCGTCGAGGAGAAGCTGCAGGAGCCGACCTTTATCATCGACTATCCGGTTGCCGTCTCGCCTCTGGCCAAACCGAGTCCGGAAGACCCGCGATTCACCGAGCGGTTCGAGCTCTACCTCGGCGCCATGGAGATTGCCAACGCCTTTACCGAGCTCAACGACCCGGTCCAGCAGGCGCAGCGCTTCCGCCAGCAGATGCAGGCCCGGGAGCTGGGCGACGAGGAGGCCCATCGCTTCGATCACGACTACATCCGAGCGCTGGAACACGGTATGCCGCCGGCCGGTGGGGAGGGAATCGGCATCGACCGTCTGACCATGCTTTTTGCCGACTGCCCCTCGATCAGAGACGTCATCCTCTTCCCGCTGCTGCGGCCTCAGCCAACGGATGAGTAGCCTGCCGTTCTCCCTGTACGTGGCGCTGCGGTACCTCAAGAGCACCCGGCGCGATGCCTTTATCACTTTCCTTTCCGCCACCGCGGCCGGCGGCATCGCCCTGGGCATCGCGGCGTTGATCCTGGCGCTCGCCGCGCTGACCGGCTTTCAGGCGGCCTTGCGCCAGGAGATCCTGACGCGGACACCGCAGATCGAGGTCGAGTTGCCGCCCAACGCGGATAGCGAAGAAGCCCGGCGGTTGCTGGCGGAGCTGCCCGGGGTCGAGGGTGTCGGGCTGCTCATCCGTGGACGCGGCTGGCTGTTGGCCGAAGGTCGCGCGCGACCGGTCGAATTGGTCGGCTTCGACGGCGAGCTGCCCGGGTTCTTCCCCGCGGCCAGCGACCGGGCTGAAGGCCTCTATGTGGGTGACCGCCTGGCCACCATCTGGGGGCTGGGGGCGGGCGATCTCGTGGAGGTGGCCTCCACCCGGCCGACTCTCTCGCCTTTGGGACCCCAGCCCAGGGTGCGGCGGCTACCGATGCACGGAACCTTCGAGACCGGGCGCACGGAACAGGAGGCACGGGTGGCGCTGCCGCTGGCCGAGGCGGCCAGCCTGCTGGGGATTGCCGACATCCGCCTGTCGGTAACCGCCGGCGGTCTGGAAGAGGCTCTGCGTCTGGCACCACAGGTGGAAGCCGTGGTGCCGGAGGGCGCGGTGGTGCGAACCTGGCGAGATTTCAACCGGGCGCTCCTGTTCGCCTTGCGCTTGGAGAAGGGGCTGATGTTCGTGGCGGTTTTTCTGATCGTCGTAGTAGCGGCCCTGTCGTTGGTGTCGGATATCACCCTGATCCTGGCCAGCAAGCTACCCGAGGTGGGAATGCTCGGCGCCATGGGTGCACGGCCGCGAGAGCTGCAGCGGGTCTTTCTCTGGTTGGGCGGCTCGCTGGTGGCGGTCGGGACGCTCCTGGGTGTTGTCGTCGGCATCGGCGGGGCGTGGATACTGGATCGGTACCACTTGCTGTCCCTGCCCAGTCAGGTCTACTTTCTCGATCATGTGCCATTCCTCGTCCGCTCGGCGGATGTCTTCTGGATCCTGCTGGCGACGGTGCTGTTGACTCTCGGGTGCTCGCTCCATGCGGCCAAAAAGGCTGCGGCGCTGCGTCCGGTCGAGGCTCTACGTCGATGAGTGTCCCCGTCGAAGCTCGCGGCCTGAAGAAGACCTACCGCGATGGGGCACGCCGGGTTGATGTGCTGACCGGCATCGATCTGCGGGTGGAGCCGGGTGAGTTTGTGTCGGTGGTCGGACCCTCGGGATCCGGCAAATCCACCCTCCTGCATCTGCTCGGCGCCCTCGACCAACCGGACGAGGGGGCGGTGGAGATCGGTGGCACTTCGCTCGCGGCTCTCGATCCTCGTGAATTGGCCTCTTTTCGCAACCGCACCATAGGCTTTGTCTTTCAATTCCAGGAGTTGCTGCCGGATTTCGACGCCGAAGAGAACGTCATGATGCCGGGCCGCATTGCCGGCTTGGAGATCTCCGCGCTCAGACGGCGAGCGCGGGATCTGCTGGCCGAGGTAGGTCTGGAGGAGCGCCTGGATCACTACCCGAACGAGCTGTCGGGTGGTGAGCGGCAGCGTGTGGCCCTGTGCCGTGCCCTGCTGCTGGAGCCGCCGCTGCTGCTCGCGGACGAGCCCACCGGCAACCTGGACCCCAAGAGCGGAGACCAGATATTCAATCTGATGTTGGAGCTTCAGGCGCGTCACGGAACGACTGCATTGGTGGTGACCCACAACCCGGAGCTGGCACGACGGTGTGGTAGACTCTTGCGCCTGGAAAGCGGCACTTTGCAGCCTCAGAGCCGCTAATCTATTAGGGTTTTGGCTCTGTCTCAGGGCCTGATTCGGGGTCGCAGCTCACATGTTCGAGAAGTACAACGAGAAGGCTCGACGCGCTCTGTTCTTTGCTCGCTACGAAGCGAGCAAGCTGGGCAGCAGAGTCATCGAAACCGAGCACGTCCTGCTCGGTATTCTGCGTGAAGGTGAGGACTCGGTTACCGAGATCTTTCGCCGGCTGCAGGTCAAGCCGGAGGCGGTGCGCCGAGAGATCGAGGGGGAGCGGGTTTTTGTCGAGAGGATCTCGTCGACCGCCGAGCTGCCACTGTCGGAAGAGTCTAAGAAGGTCCTTGCCTATGCCTCCCACGAGGCCGAAAGCATGCTCCACTCGACGGTGGGGTCGGAGCATCTACTGATCGGCATCCTCAGGGTCGAAGGCTGTCTGGCGATGCGCACCCTGACACAGCACGGGATGGACCTCTACGGCGTGCGCGAAGAGGTGCTGGCGCTGGCCAAGGAGCGAGAAGCCACGCAGCAGAAAAAGGAGCTGCCCTTTCTTGCCGAGTACGGCCGAGATCTGACGCTCCTGGCCGTCCAGGGCGGCTTCGATCCACTGATCGGGCGGGAAGACGAGGTCGAGCGCATCGTCCAGATTCTGTCGCGGCGAACCAAGAACAACCCGATCCTCCTGGGTGAGCCCGGCGTCGGCAAGACAGCCATAGTCGAGGGTCTGGCGCAGCGGATCGTGGAAGGGAAAGTTCCTATCCCGCTGTCCGAAAAAAGACTGGTGGCGCTCGATCTCTCGCTGATCGTGGCCGGCACCAAGTATCGCGGCCAGTTCGAGGAGAGGCTGAAGGGGATTCTTGCCGAGCTCAGGGAGAATCCCGACCTGATCGTATTCATCGACGAGATTCATTCCCTCATCGGCGCCGGATCGGCCGAGGGCTCCCTCGATGCCGCCAACATCCTGAAGCCGGCGCTGTCGCGTGGCGAGGTCTCCTGCATCGGCGCCACGACGCTGAAGGAGTATCGCAAGTACATCGAGAAGGATCGCTCGCTGCTCAGACGCTTCCAGTCGATCCAGATCGAGCCGCCGAGCGCCGAAGAGACTCTCGACATTCTCAAGGGTGTAAAGGACCGTTACGAGGCCTTTCACAAAGTCGAGTACAGCGCGGAAGCGCTGCGTGCCGCGATCTACCAGTCGACTCGCTACATCCCCGACCGTCAACAGCCCGACAAAGCTATCGATGTCATCGACGAGGCCGGTGCGAAAGTGAAGCTGCGCCGGGTAAGAGACACCCAGAATCTTCGCCGCTTGGAGCAGGAGATCGGCGAAGTCGTGCGCGAAATGAAGGCCGCGATCTCGGACAAGGACTTCGAGCGTGCCGTCTATCTGCGTGGACGGGAGATCGAGCTCCGCGAGGATCTGGATCGGATCAAGGTCCACTCCGATGAGGATGCCCGTTTGGAAGTGACGGCGCGCGATATCGAAGAGGTGATCTCTTCGTGGACGGGTATCCCGGTGGCCGGCTTGCAGAGCGAAGAGGCCGAAAAGCTGATGCGCATGGAGGACACGCTGAGGCGTCGAGTCGTTGGTCAGGACGACGCGATCAGTGCGATCAGCCGAGCGATCAGGCGTTCTCGCCTGGGTGTCAGCAACCCGCAGCGGCCGGTTGGCTCGTTTATCTTTCTGGGGCCGTCGGGCGTCGGCAAGACGGAAGTCGCGCGTCGCTTGGGAGAGTTTCTCTTTGCCAGCATCCACGCGCTGGTTCGTTTCGACATGAGTGAGTACATGGAGAAGCACGCGGTCTCGAAGCTCATCGGCTCGCCGCCTGGCTATGTCGGCCACGACGAGGGTGGACAACTGACCGAGCGCATTCGGCGCCAGCCGTACTCGGTAGTGCTTTTCGACGAGATTGAAAAAGCGCATCCCGATGTGGCCAACCTATTGCTGCAGATTCTCGAAGACGGCATGCTGACCGACGCTTACGGAAACCAGGTCGACTTCAAGAACACGATCGTCCTCATGACCTCGAACATCGGCAGCAAGTTGGTTACGCGGGGCGGACGCATGGGTTTTGGCGAGGCCGACGAGGAGAAGGCATTCGCTCGCATCGAGCAGGAGATTCTGGCGGCTTTGAAACAGTCCTTCAGCCCGGAGTTCATCAATCGAGTCGACGAGATCATCGTCTTCAACCCCCTGGGCGAAACCGAGCTCCGCGCCATCGTCGATATCCTGCTGTCGGATGTCAATATGACGCTCGAGGAGCGTGGGCTGAGGGTGGAAGTCACCGAGAAAGCCAAGGACTGGCTGCTGGAGCAGGCAGGAGTGGACCCATCAACCGGCGCTCGTCCTCTAAGACGAACGATTCAACGTCACATTCAGGACGCTGTTTCCGAGATCCTAATTGCCCAACATGGCGAGAAGATCGGGCTCATCGAGGTGTCAACCGAGGGAGATGGGCTCAAGTTTGTCCCCCAGACCAGAGAGACGCTTGTCGGCGAGAGCTAGCCCGGTCCCCATCGATCGGCAAGCAATTTGCAGGGCTGCGCTGTACTCGCCGAGATGGGCACGACCATGGAGAGCGATCGGGTGCCCTCGATGAAGACTGCCGGTTGGGCGAAATCGTAACTTGAAGACATGAAACGACTATCGCCAATCGTGCTGGGGATGTGTCTCCTGGTTGCCGCCGGCACCAGGCCACTCTGGTCGCAGGAACTGAGCGGTAGGCCGATACTCGATATTCAGTTCGAGGGTCTCGAGGCCTTGACGCCGGAGACTCTGCTCTTCTATCTCGAGCTCGAGCAGGGTCAGGCCTACAATGCGGAGGAGCTCAACGACAAGGTCCACGCCTTGTGGGGCCGCGGACTGGTCGACGACATATCGATCGAGGGCAAACAGCTGGATGACGGCGTTCGCCTCCTGATAACGATCAAAGAGCGGCCGACGTTGCGCTCAGTGAACTACAAGGGACTCAAGAAGGTCGAGCGCAACGACATCACCGACCGGATCGCCAAGGATCGCATCCGGGTCCGTGAAGGCGATCCGCTCAACATGGGTGAGCTCTTCCGGCTCAAGGCAGCCATCGAGGACCTTTATGCCGAAAAAGGGTTCCGGCTGGCCGAAGCCCAGTTCAACATAGAGCGAGTATCGGTGACCGACTGTACGGTCGACTTTTCGATCGATGAAGGCGACAAGGTCCGCATTGAAGATATCGACTTCGAAGGCAATACCGTCTACCGGGACCTCCGCTTGCGCTTCGTGATGAAGAACACCCAAAAGTCGAATTGGATCACCCGGGTCCTGAAAAAGGATATCTACAACACTGCCAAGTTCGACGAGGATCTGGACAAGCTCAGGGCACTGTACCGGAAGGCCGGCTACAAGAACGTCGTCATCGGTGACCCACAGGTCGATCTGCGGGCCAAGAAGCCGAGTGCGGAGACCGTCAAAGAACAGAAGCGCCGCATGTTCATCACGGTGCCCATCGAAGAAGGGGACCGCTGGAAGCTCGGCGAGATCACGATCGAGGGTAACGAGCGGTTCAGCGACGAGCTGCTGCTGCGCCTTCTCAAGAAACCCCAAGGCGGCTGGCTCAAA
The DNA here is from genome assembly GCA_049678185.1 of Thermoanaerobaculia bacterium. GTDB lineage: Bacteria > Acidobacteriota > Thermoanaerobaculia > Multivoradales > JAHEKO01 > M0029. Next base: position 514 of record JBAUDS010000384.1, on the reverse strand, counting down.
GGATCGGTGATCGACGATGGAATCGAGACCATCACTGAGGTCTACAGCAACAGTGGTCACCTGTTTGTCAAGGTCGAGCCGGAGTTGGTGGAGAGAGAGAATCAAGTCGCCGATCTCATTATTCATGTCGACGAGGGGGAACAGTACAGAATCGGCCGCATCGAGATCCTTGGCAACACCCGGACCAAAGACAAGGTCATACGCCGGGAGATGGGGATTCAAGAGGGATACGTTCTCAATACCGGGGCCCTCAAGAACAGTCTGTTGCGGATAGGGCAGTTGGAGTTCTTCCATATCGACCAGGAGGATCCCGTCGCCTTCGACTTCAATGAGGAGGAGAAGACCGTCGATCTGACCCTGAATGGCGAGGAGGGCGAGCGGACCGAGTTGCTCTTCGGAGGCGGCTTTAGTGAGGTCGATGGCTTCTTTGGACAGGTCCAGTTCAGGACAAGGAACTTCCTGGGCAGGGGCGAGACGGTCGCGGTCTCCTTGCAGGCCGGTTCGCGCCAAAGCA
>JBAUDS010000383.1:0-1821 GCA_049678185.1 Thermoanaerobaculia bacterium | reverse complement strand
GTCATGGTCTTCCAACGGGCGGTGGAGAAGGACCGGATCACCTTCGAGCTGATCCATCGGCTTTCCAAGTCGCTCGAAGAATCTCGGGATAATCCGAGACTCCGTCAAAAAACGACCGCCAAGTAGGTCGGCCCCTGTTTCATCTGTTTGTTGCAGACCCCGTGCACCTGGGGAAGGCCTGCATTGTTCGTAATCGTGCGGCATGATGCTGGCCGAACAGGAGCGAAATCGGGTACCCGCGTCCCGGCATCGAAGCGGCCGGCCTCCGTGCCGGCTGAGTAGGGTATTCTCTGCCGCGTGACCGAGAGAGGGTAGCAAGATGGATGGTGAAGCACGACATCGGGGAAAAGGTAGAAAGCTGCTGTGGATTGCCGGTGCGGTGCTGATCGCTCTGGCCGCCCTGGCCACGTTTCGGGTAGGTGCCGCGCCACAGATTTCGATCGAGCCGGCACTCCCTGGGATCGGTCGGCGTACTCCCGTGACTGTGGTCTTTGGGGAGAGCTCCCGTGGGCTGAGTCGAATCCAGGTCGAGGTCGTGCAAGGTGAGCTGAGTCAAGTCCTGGCCGAAGAGGAGTATCAGCCGCGAGCGACCTGGAAGTTCTGGGGGCCCCGAACCCAGCACGCCGAGTTGGAGCTGGAGATCGGTAGTGAGACGGTCGACGGGCTCCAGCAGGGCGAGGCGACGGTGCGCGCCAGGGCCTGGCCGGCGCCCACCTGGCTCCGCCGGCCGGATCCGGTCGTCCAGGACCTGTCTCTACCGGTGCGTCTGATTCCACCCGCAATCGAAGTCCTCTCGATGCAGAACTACGTCGCCAGAGGAGGGGCCGGGGTCGTGGTCTACCGGGCCGGGGAGAGCGCGGTTCGTGATGGCGTAGAAGTAAAGGGGAAATGGTTTCCGGGTTATCCCCTCCCCGGTGGTGGAAACGACGAGCGGTTCAGCCTGTATGCGGTTCCCTTCGATCTGGAGAACGGGGACGAGATTCAGCTGGTAGCAGAAGACGATGTACTCAACCGGTCGAGCCGGAGCTTTGTCGAACAATTCTTCGCCAAGGGCTACAAGACCGACACTATCCAGATCACCGATGGGTTCATGGAGAAGGTCGTGCCGGAGATTCTGGAGCAGACACCCGGGTTGAAGAAGCAGGACAGCCTTCTGGAGAGCTACCTCGAGATCAATGGCGAGCTCAGACGGCGGAACACCGAGACCCTGACCGCCCTTGGAGAGGCCTCTCGCCAGGAGTTTCTCTGGGATCGGCCCTTCTACACCATGCCCAACGGCCAGGTCATGTCTGCCTTCGCAGATCGCAGAACGTATTTTTACGAGGGTCAGCCCGTCGATCAACAGGATCACCTCGGGTTCGATCTGGCCTCGGTCCGGCGGGCAGAGGTACCGGCGGCCAATCGAGGCGTCGTCGTTCTGGCCCGCTATTTAGGTATCTACGGCAACGCGGTGGTGATCGATCACGGGTACGGTTTGATGAGTCTCTATGGCCACCTCTCGTCGCTGTCCGTGAGCGAGGGTGCGACGGTGGAGCGGGGTCAGACCGTGGGTCGAACCGGAGAGACCGGGCTGGCCGGCGGGGACCATCTCCACTTCACCATGCTGGTCCGAGGTGAGTCGGTTACCCCGATCGAGTGGTGGGACGCCAAGTGGATCCGCGATCGCTTCGCCGCCAAGCTGGGCGACTCGTTCCCCTTCAAACCCTGAATTTAGTCACCTTGAACCTGCGATAGGGTAGGCGCCATGGCGGCCGAAGAGGAAAAAAAACGCAGAGTCTCCTGGTCGACGGTCTGGCGGGAGACCAAGGTTCTCTTCCGGGC
>JBAUDS010000382.1:0-4915 GCA_049678185.1 Thermoanaerobaculia bacterium | reverse complement strand
CCGATCTTCATGGTGTCGGCCTCACAACTCGCTGACCGCGTCCACGATACCAACAATCGCGTGATCCACCGGCACGAACTTGTCGGGCAGGGCCAGGGAGGCCTCGCGACTGGAGACGAAATAGACCAGCTCGCCCGGCCCGGCCATAGCGACTCCATCCGCCGCCACTACCGGCTCCCCGATCTTCTTGTCGTTGCGGTCGACAGGTTGGACGATGAGAAACTTCACGCCCTCCAGACCCTCGACCTTCTGTGTCGCCACCACCGTGCCGATGACCCGTCCGAGCTCCATCGTGTCTAGCCCCTGCCGCGGTAGGTGCGAGCCCGCGGGCCGAATTCGGGATGGTCGACCAGGTTGCTGAGCATCTCGGGATGAAGCCGAGGAATAACCACCCGGGCGACCAACAGCTTGGGGTGCGGCAGAGTGGACACCCCGACCTCCACCGCCGCCTCCACGTCCGCGAGGTCGCCCGAGAACAGCGAATAGCCTTTGCCACCAAGACCATCGGCCATGTGAATCTCGAGCAGGGTCACCGACGCACCTTTGACCCCAGCGTCGGATGCGCCGATGGTGGCTGCCACCGTGCGGGTCTCGACGATCCCCAATGCATCGCCCACCGCAGGCCGCCGGCCACCGGTCAGGGCGGTCACGACGTCGGCATGGACTTCGGGCAGGTAGATCTCGTCCACCAGCGCACGACTGCCTGTTTCACGGCCGGCCGCGCGGGCCTCTTCCACATCGCCCACCTCGCCGCCCGCCAGGATGATGTATTTGCCCGGTTGGACACTGCCCGCGTGCAGCGATTGGAGTGGGGCCCTCTTGGCCATCGCGTCGCCGGCTTCGATGCCGACGGCAATAGAGTCGAACTCGAGTAGAACGATTGCGGGATGCATGAGTATGCCTCGAGATAAGGGTTGCTAAACGATTCTCAGGGAGCCGACAACGGCAAGTCTTCGAATCCGCGAAAAGGTGCGAGGACGCGTGAGTCCTTCGCCGGTGGGGGTGGCGATGGAGAAAGAGGAGAAGTCCTCACCGCCGCCACCCAGACCCGCTACGTTGGCTGAATTGGCCACAAAGATACTTACGTTCATAGCCCGGGCCATGCGTGTGATCCGGTCCACGTCGCTGGAGAAGATGGAAGCCGTGTGCCTCAAGCCATGCTCGGCCCTGACGGCCAGGTCGATCCCCTCATCCGCGTCCTTGACCCGCACCACCGGCATGACGGGCATCATCTGCTCGGTCCACACCAGGCTGTGATCAGGTGTCACCTCGGCGACGACCAAGCGCAGATCGTCCTCGACCGCGACGCCTATCTCGGCCAGGATCTTGCCGGCGTTCTGACCGATCCACTTGCGGTTGATCCTCCCCGGCTTGCCGGCCTCTCCAAGCCGCTCGAAGATGACCCGCTCGAGCTGTCGAAGCTGATACTCCTTGAGCACCACCGCGCCGTTGCCGGCCATTGCCCGCAGCAGCTCATCAGCCCGGGAGGCGACGACAAAGACTTCCTTTTCGTCGGTGCACACCATGTTGTTGTCGAAGGAGGCGCCGCGGATGATCTCGGTGGAGGCAAGCCCGATGTCGGCGGTCTCGTCGACCACCACCGGCGGGTTGCCGGGACCGGCCGTGATGGCCCGCTTGTCGGTCTTGAGTGCCTCCTCCACGACCCCGGGTCCACCGGTCACCATCAGCAGCCGGACCCTAGGGTGTCGCATCAACTGCTGAGCCGACGCGATGGTCGGCTCGTCGACGGTCGCCACCAGGTTCTCGGGTCCCCCCGCGGCAACGACGACGCGATTGATCCGGCGGACGTTCTCGGCCGAGACCCCCTTGGCGTTGGGGTGAGCATTGAAGACCAGGGCATTGCCGGCCGAGACGATGGCGATGGTGTTGTTGATGATCGTCGCGGTCGGGTTGGTCGTCGGTGTGATCGCGGCAACGACGCCAAAAGGGGCGTACTCGGTCACCGTCATCCCCTGGTCACCGGTCACCACCGCGGGCTCCAGATCCTCCGGACCCGGAGTCTTTGCCGCCACCAGCCGGTTCTTTTCGGTCTTGTCCTCGGTACGGCCGAGACCGGTCTCGACGTGGGCCATCTGCGCCAACTCGGCGGCGTCATCGAGCATCGCCTGGCGGATGGCATCGATGATGACGCGGCGTCCTTCGAGCCCCATCTCCGAGTAGGCCTGGAAGGCCTGCCAGGCGGACTCTGCCGCCGCTTCGACGGCGGTAAAGACCCCTTCGCCGAGGTCGACGGGTACCCGACGTCGATCGACCTTTTCGGGCTCGACCGCCCCTTGCACCCCACCCAACCGGTCACGGACGCGCCCGATGATGGCCTGTATTTCCTGCGAATCGAGATCAGCCATGAACCAATGTCAACACTACTTGTGGTAGGCCTCCTTGCCCTCGACCTCCCAGGTGTCGACGATGGCCATGATTACGGCATCGCAGGGTCGGTCGCGGGTGGCCACCGTCTGACGGGCCGCGCTACCGGTGGCGTAAAGGACGACCTCTTCCGGCCCGGCCCCCACCGCATCCACGGCTACCACGTAGCCACCAGTCTCCTTGCCGTCGACGCCGACCTGACGCAGAACGAGGAACTTGAAGCCCTCCATCAGGGGCTCTTTGCGGCTCGCGACCAGCGATCCGACCACTCTTCCTAGAAGCATGTCGCTTCCCTATCGCCCGCGGATCAGCTTTTCTGCTTCCTGGCCTGTTCCTGCCGGCCCAGGGGAAGCACTTGGTCGATATTGACGTGCGGACGGGCGATGACGTGTGTCGAGACCACTTCGCCGACCTTTTCGGCACCTCGAACACCCGCTTCGATAGCAGCCTTGACCGCCGCCACATCGCCACGCACGATGGCCGTGACGTAGCCGCCACCGGTCTTCTCGTGCCCGACCAGCTCCACCTTGGCCGCCTTTACCATGGCGTCCGACGCCTCCACCATGGCGGCGAATCCTCGGCACTCGATCATTCCCAACGCTTCTGCCATGTCCTCTTCCTCCTATTGCGTCATCCCCATGCGGGGAGCCCGTGCTGTTTCTACTACTTGGCCGCCCGGCCGGAGACACCCTCGACCGCCGCAACCGCTGCTCGCCAACCAACATCGATGTCCCGCTCTTCGCCACCCAGATAGACCCGGCCAAAAGATCCAAAGGCGCGAACCTCCAGGATGTTGATCTCGGCTGACTTCTCGGCCTCGTTGGCCGCCAGCGCCGCGTAGGGCGCCGGCTCGACCTCCATGACATAGAGGGTCTGTCCCGGTATCAACATATGTCCGTGCCGCATCCGGTTGATGAGCTGGACCTGGTGATCATCCACGTGCCGGACGATCTGGCTCGACAGGATCCGGGGTTTGAGCCGCTGGGACTCCTTTAGCCCGAGATCGTCGAGGATCGCCGCCCCTGCCGCCCGCGCCTCGGCCTGTGATTGGGAGTGCACCTCGAGCAGGCCGTAGTAGCGCTCGACGATCTGCATTCCCGGGCGGACCTTGGTGGCCTTGAGCGCCACATCGGTCAAGCGGTTGATCTCGATCCCCGGTGAGATCTCGACCCACAGCGAGGCGTCGCCGGCCAAAGGTAGGAAGCCCTGGGCTATGGTTCCCAGAAAGGCCGCGTATTGGGGCTGCAGGCTGTCGAGAAAGACGTAGGTTCGGAGCTCGACTTCAGCCATCGGCACCTCCACCGGTCACGATCGAGATTCCCGCCGACGCCCCGATCCGCGTGGCACCGGCCGCAATCATCTGCTTGGCCTCCTCGGTCGTGTGGATCCCTCCGGAGGCCTTGACCCCCATCTCCGGCCCGACCGTCTCGCGCATCAACGCCACATCGAAGACCGTGGCGCCACCGGGGCCGAAGCCGGTCGATGTCTTTACAAAGTCGGCCCTGGCCTCTTGCGCCAGACGACAGGCGATGACCTTCTCCTCGTCGGTCAGTAGCGCAGCTTCGATGATGACCTTGCAGACCGCCCCCACCTCCCGACAGGCGTCGGCGACACGGGCGATGTCCTGCCTCACCAGATCGTACTGCCGCTCCTTCAGCAGGCCGATGTTGATCACCATGTCGATCTCCCGCGCTCCTTCCCTCAAAGCCCTCCGGGTCTCCATCACCTTGGTCTCGGTGGCATTGGCACCCAGCGGGAAACCGACAACCGAAGTCACTTTCACCTTCGAGCCGCGTAGTTTTTGCACCGCTCTACGAACCCAGACCGGGTTGACGCACACCGAGGCGAAGCCGTACTCCAGGGCTTCGTCGCATAGTCGGTCGATGCTCGAAGGGGTGGTGTTTGGAGCCAGCAGGGTGTGATCGATATAGCGGGCCAGATCGGCCGGAATCTCGCCTCCCCGACCGTTGTAGCTGATGCGGGAGGCCCCCTCCTCCACCATGGCCCGCACCTTGTCGGCACAATGTGACGCACAGGAGCCGTGGCAGTCCGAGCACTCCCCTTTTTCGTCGCCGGCAAGAACCGCGAGAACGCGGCGGGTGACGGCCTCGATCAGATCCTCTCGTTCAGTCATTCGTCGTTCGATCCCGTCTTATCTTCGCTTGGTCCGCGCTCCAGCCGGTGGATCATCTCCACCCGGCGGGCGTGTCGACCGGGGCCCCACGGGGTGGCAAGCCACGCATCGACAATCTGTCGGGCCAGATGGTCCCCGATGAGACCGGCGCCCAGGGTCAGGACATTCGCATGATTATGCTCGCGGCTGTTGCGGGCCGACGAAAGGTCATAACACATGGCGGCGCGTACACCCGGCACCTTGTTAGCAGTCATACACGATCCGATGCCTGCTCCATCCACCACGATGCCGCTCGCACAGGACCCATCGGCAACCAGTCGAGCGACGGCAAACGCAAAATCCGGATAGTCGACCGCGTCGTTGCTGTTTGTTCCGCAATCCCGTACACCATAGCCC
>JBAUDS010000381.1:0-7327 GCA_049678185.1 Thermoanaerobaculia bacterium | reverse complement strand
CGGCGACCTCGTCCTCGACTCCTTCCTCGGCTCCGGTACAACTGCTGCCGTGGCCCACAAAATGGGTCGCCGCTGGGTCGGCATTGAACTTGGCGAACATTGTCACACCCACTGCATTCCACGCCTGAACAAGGTCATCGACGGCGAAGACCCCGGCGGCATCACCAAGGCCGTCAACTGGAAAGGTGGCGGCGGCTTCCGCTACTACCGGCTGGGGCCGTCCCTCATCATCGAGGATGAATGGGGCAATCCGGTCATCAACTCCGAGTTCGACGCGGCCATGCTGGCCGAGGCCATGTGCAAGCTGGAGGGTTTTGAGTACGCACCCAGTGAGGATGTCTACTGGATTCACGGCACGAGCACGGAGATGGACTTTCTTTTCGTTACCACCCAGTTCATGAGCAAGGAGATGCTGACCCGGATCAGCGACGAGGTCGGGCCAGAGCGCAGCCTGCTCATCTGCTGCTCCGCCTTCCGCTCCGACCCGGGCCAGTTCCCCAACCTGACCATCAAGAAAATCCCCAAGGCGGTCTTGAAGAAATGCGAGTGGGGCCACGACGACTACAGCCTGGAGATCCAGAACCTCCCCAAGGCCCCGCCGGATCCGGAAGGGCAGACGGAAGACAGGCCCGCCAAACCACGCCGGGCGTTCGGCAAGGGCAACCCGGCCCAGGCCTCGTTGTTCGACACGGGAGGTGAACAATGAGCATTCAACAGGTCAACGCCATCAGCAACCGCCTGAGCCTGCGGCCACCGCAGCGGGATTCGCTGGAGATTCTGGCCCACATCTGCGAGATCGTCTCGCTCGAGAAGGACGGCGACACAGCCCAGGCTCTGGAGACGATCAAGACCGAGTTCCCGACCGTAGAAGACTTCGAGCGCGATTTCCCGTCCCTGTGCTTTGCCCTTGCCACGGGAGTCGGCAAGACCCGACTGATGGGCGCTTTTATCAGCTACCTGTACTTGAGCGAGGGGATTGGGCATTTCTTCGTACTTGCGCCGAACTTGACCATCTACAACAAGCTGATTGCCGATTTTACGCCGAACACTCCGAAGTATGTCTTCCAGGGCATCTCCGAACTAGCCGCAAATCCGCCGGAGATCATCACCGGTGACAACTACGAAAGCGGGCGCGGTATCCGCGGCGGCAGGCTCTTCGATATGGGTGAGGTGCATGTCAACATTTTCAACATCTCGAAGATCAACAGCGAGGTACGCGGCGGCAAGAGCCCGCGCATCAAGCGCCTGAGCGAGTACATCGGGCAGAGCTATTTCGATTTCCTCTCCGGGTTGGACGACCTGGTGATGCTGATGGATGAATCGCACCGCTACCGGGCCAGCGCCGGAGTGCGGGCGATCAATGAGTTGAATCCCATCCTGGGGTTAGAGCTGACCGCGACGCCGCAGGTGGAACGTGGTCAGCGCCCCGAGCCTTTCAAGAACGTGATTTACGGCTATCCCTTGAGCAGTGCGATGACCGATGGCTTCGTGAAGGAACCGGCGGTGGCGACGCGGGAGAACTTCGACGCGGCGAACTACTCGGGCGAAGGCCTGGAGAAGATCAAGCTCGAAGACGGCGTGCGGCTTCACGAGAACACGAAGGTCGAGCTGGAAGTCTACGCTCGCAACAACGATCAGGCAACCGTCAAGCCTTTCATGCTGGTCGTCGCCCAGGATACTGCGCACGCCAGTGCACTGCAGCAGGTCATGGAGAACGACGATTTCTTCGAGGCACGATACAAGGGCAAGATCATCACCGTTCATTCCAAGGTGCGTGGCGAAGAAAAGGACGAGGTCGTCGAGCAGTTGCTGAATGTTGAAAACCCGGACAACCCGGTCGAGGTCGTCATCCACGTCAACATGCTCAAAGAGGGATGGGACGTTACGAATCTCTATACCATCGTCCCTCTGCGGGCCGCGAACTCCCGGACCCTGGTGGAGCAGTCCATCGGCCGGGGGCTGCGCCTGCCCTACGGCAAGCGGGTGGGAGTCCCTGCCGTAGATCGCCTGACCATCGTGTCGCACGACAGGTTTCAGGAAATCATCGATCACGCCAACGATCCCAAGTCGATCATCCGCACCGGCATCGTCATCGGAAAAGATATCCCCGAGGCGGGGAACAAGGCGGTGATCGTCGAATCCGAGTTTGAGAAGATCATCTCCACGCCTCCACCGGAGGCTGGAGAAAAAGAGAAGGCCTCGGGAACCCGCAGCCTCTTCGAGAACCCAGAAGAGCAGGAAGTGGCGAAGGCAACGTTCCAGATTATCCGGCAGTATGAACGCCTGCGTGGCAGCGACCAACTTCAAGAGGCGGAGATCCAGAAGGAAATTGTCAGGGGGGTTGAGGAGATCGCTCGGCCCAAGCTCGGACTTCTATACGACAGCCTTGGTGAAGATACTGTTGCAAATGTTGTAAAGGAGACCACGGCGTTGTATCAGGATCTCTCCATCGACATTCCAAAAATCGTGGTCGTGCCGAAAGGCGAGGTGGTCGCCGGATACCAGGAATTCAAGCTGGACACCAGGAACATCAACCTGCAGCCGGTGGCACAGGACATTCTCATTCAACACCTGCATGATATGCAGCGATACAAGCTGCGCGACGGATCAGGAGTGGTCGAGGAGACGCGGCCGGAAGATTACCTGGTGCGCGGCCTGATCGATTTCAACGACATCAGCTATGACGATCACGCGGCGTTACTCTACAAGCTCGCTGCTCAGATCGTCGCGCACCTGCGCTCCTACCTGAGTGGAGAAGATGACGTGGTGAATGTGCTGCAATTCCACCAGCAAGCTCTTGTGAACCTGATCCACTCCCAGATGCAGGACCATTTCACGGAGACGGCTGCGTCGTATGAGGCGCACGTTACCAAGGGCTTTCGCACTTTGCGTCCCAATAACTACACCGCCGGAGCGGATCAGGCTGCCCGTGACTTCAGAACGCCGATCCCGGATGGCGAGAAAAGCCGGATTGGTTCAATGATTTTCGGCGGATTTCAGAAATGCTTGTATCCAGAGCAGAAATTTGACTCCGACCCGGAGCGGCGTTTTGCGGTGATCCTCGAGAACGACGAAAATGTCCTCAAGTGGTTCAAGCCCGCGAAGGGCGATTTTCAGATTCACTACAGCCACGATCAATCGTATGAACCGGATTTTGTCGTCGAGACCGCAATCGGGAAATTCCTCTGCGAGCCCAAGCGCGCCTCCGAAGTTTCAGATGACGTTGTTCAGTCAAAGGCGGACGCGGCCGCCGTCTGGTGTGAACACGCTACGGCTCACGCGAAGACTTATGGCGGTAAGGCCTGGACCTATCTCTTGATCCCTCACGACCAGATAGCCGAACAAATGAGTTTGTCCGGTCTGGCGGCCAGTTGTACCCATATATCACAGGGACAGGAAACTGGCAGCCATGGAAAGGAATGAACGCGTGATTCGTTTCCTCCACACCGGTGACTGGCAGTTGGGAATGACCCGGCACTTCTTCTCTGAAGGGGTTCAGGAGAGATTCGCCCAATCCCGATTTGATGTCATCCGTGAGCTTGGGCGCATCGCCAAAGAAGAAGATTGCCAGTTCATGGTGGTCTGCGGGGATGTATTCGAGTCAAACCTGGTTGACCGAAAGACCGTCTTGCGTGCCCTCGAGGCTCTGAAGGATGTGCCGGTTCCTGTTTACCTGCTCCCCGGCAACCATGACCCGCTCAACGCGGCATCCGTTTACCGCAGCACGACCTTCCTAGAGCGGGAACCGGCCCACGTCCATGTGATTGAGGACACGACTCCCATTCGTGTCGACGAGGGTATTGAGATTGTGGGGATGCCATGGACATCGAAACGTCCCCTGCAAGATCTGGTTGCTTTGACGACCGGAAAACTCGAACCCATTGTCGATACGCTGCGTGTTTGTGTTGCCCATGGGATGGTGGACAAGCTCTCTCCGGATCCCGATGAGCCGGCGCTAATTTCCCTTCATGCAGCCGAGAACGAGATATCACAGAACAAGATTCATTACCTGGCTCTCGGAGATCGACACTCTCTCACTGAGGTCGGTGACACCGGCCGTATATGGTACGCCGGCACCCCCGAACCAACGGACTACAACGAAGTGAAGCCCGGCTTTGCCCTGGTCGCCACATTAAACGAAGAGGGCGTAACCACGAAAGGAGTGAATGTCGGAAGATGGAAGTTCATCGAGCGTGAACAGGTAGACCTCAATACAAAGGAAGACATCGACGCACTTCGCGGCTGGCTTGAGAATCTTGAAGATAAAGAACGAACCGTTGTCAAACTACGCCTTGTCGGCGCACTCTCGCTATCGTTCCATGGCGAGCTTGAAGAACTTCTTGCCCATGTGCAGGAGATTGTGGGCGCGGTTGAAACGCACATGAACAATCTCGTCGTAATCCCGGAGGACGCCGATTTCGCGGATCTTGGTTTTTCAGGCTTTGCCAGTTGTACCGTTGAAAGGTTGCGGTCCAATGTCGAGGAATCAGGCGCCGATTCCATCGCTTCACGCGATGCACTTGCTCTCCTCATCAGCCTTGCAGGGAGGGAACGATGAGGCTTCTCCGCCTCCGTCTGGCCAATTACCGGGGAATTGATGAGACCGCAGTGCGATTCGGCGCTCAGGGACTCACCATCGTGGAAGGACCGAATGAAGCCGGAAAGACCTGCCTTAGCGAAGCAATCAAGCTTCTTTTCGATTATCCCGACTCGAGCAAACACCGTGAGGTCAACGCCATCAAGCCTGTAACGCGAGACGTAGGCCCGGAGATTGAACTGGAGGCGGAAAGCGGTCCCTACGTCTTTACATACTTCAAGAGGTTTCACAAGAAACCGGAGACGACCCTTACGATCACAAGTCCCAATCCGGAAAACCACACCGGGCGCGAAGCTCATGAACGTGCCGAAGAAATCTTGCGCGAGACCATTGACATAGACCTGTGGAAAGCGCTCAGCATTCAGCAAGGTGAAGCGGTCCAACAGGCCAATTTATCAAAGCAAACATCATTGTCGGCTGCGCTCGATATTGCTGCCGGTGGGCACCGGACAGATCCTCGAGAGGAAAGTCTCTTCGATAAGGTGCGGGCGGAGTATGGGCGCTATTTCACGGAGAGGGGGAACGACAAAAAGGAATCGCAGGAGGCCCAAAAAACCCAGGAGGAAACAGAGTCTGAAGTTGCTTCACTGGAAACGAAGATCCAGGACCTGGAAGAGGATATCGTTCGCGCCGCTGAGCTTGGCCGGGAACTGAAACATTTGAAGAATCAAGAGGACGACCTCCGGAGGGATGTCTCCAAATACTCAGAGTCCCTCGATGAAATCAATGGATTGGAAACTGCTCTGGAAACAGCCCTCCTCAAGTTGGAGTCGGCACAAAAATCCGGACAGGCCGCGAAGCGCGACAAGGAAGTACGCCAAGACCTCATCGATGTGGTCGCCAAAGCCAGAAAAGCACACGCGAAACTTGACGAATCCAGTGCATCATCCACCGCATCGGTCAAAAAAGCGGAGAACGATCTGGAAAAGGCCCAATCGAGCGCGACCAAAGCTGAAGCCGGGCGCAAAGAGGCCGAATCACTCCTTAACCTCCGCCGTGAAGATCTTGACTACTTCAACAACAAGCTGCACCTGGAGCAACTGAAGGAACGTAAAGGCCGCATAGATCGCGCCAGGGAAGGGGCAGCCCTGGCTGATGGGGTGTTGGCGGTGAACAGCGTAGACGAAGATACTTTCAAAACAATTCAGAAGGCTGAGCGCTCGCTCATTACAGCTCAGGCGAAGATGGAGACGGGTGCGCCGAATGTTCTGCTGAGAGGGCTGGCCAATTTCGACTTCCAGATTGACGGAGAACGAACCACTATCTCAAGAGACGAGGAACTCAGCTTATCCGTTTCAGATCGGGCCCGTGTGACGATTCCTGGGGCTTTGGAAATGGAGGTGACAGCCGGGTCCAGCTCATCTGATCTTTCAAAAAAGGTTGAAGAGGCAAAACAGAAGCTCGATGCCGTATGCACTGATGCCGGAGTGAGCAATGCGGATGAGGCAAGGCAATCCTATGATGCGCGACGGGAAGCGCAGCAGGCTATAGCAAGACAGAAGGAAATCGAAAAGGAAAATCGTCGCGACCTGACATATGAGGAGTTGGAACGAAAAGTCATCAGGTTGGGAAAAGGTGTCCCCGCTTATCCCGATGCCCGGATGGAAAAACCCAAGCTTCCTGAAAATCTGGAAGCTGCCAAGAAGGGACTACGAACTGCAGAGGGCGATCTTGAAAAGGCCAATAAGGCATGGGAAGAAACCAGAACGGAACTGGATGCAGCCCGCAAGGTGCGCGATGAACTGAGGGAACGACACCAGAAAGTGAGGGTGAAACTTGACCTCAAAGCTGAAGACCTAAACCGCACTGAGGACGAACTTGCGCGATCTCGGAAGATCACCTCCGATGACGACCTCGAATCGGAGCATTCGAAATCCAGCAAGCTTGTCCATACAGAAGAAGAGACCGTAAAGTCTGCCGAGACAGATCTCCGCGACAAGGAACCTGATCGAGCAAAAGCTCTGGCGGAAACGGCGAAGGGTTCTTTGGGAACGGTAGAGAAAAAGCGTGAAGCGACGCAGAAAGAAAACACAGAAGTACAGACCCGCCTCAAGGTCTTCGGCGAAGAGGGGTTGCATGAGAAGTTCCATGCAGCCCGGAGTTATCTCGATCACATAAGGCAAGAAAACGCAGCGATGATCCGAAGGGCGCAAGCGGCCAAGCTGCTGTATTTAACCATGAATGAGGAACGTGAGAAGGCGCGTCGTGCCTATGTCGCTCCCCTCAAAGAAAAAATCGAAAGGCTCGGACGCTTGGTGTTTAACAACTCCTTTGAAGTTGAGGTAACTGAGGACCTGTCGGTTGCCAGTCGGGCGATGGATGGTTCCAATGTCCCGTTTGAGTCCTTGAGCGGAGGCACCAAAGAACAGATCTCTCTAATATCTCGTCTGGCATGTGCGATGACCGTCTCAAAGGACGGTGGGGCTTCCCTCGTTCTAGATGATGCTTTGGGATATACAGACCCAGAGCGGCTTAAACTGATGGGAGCAGTTCTCGCCAAGGCTGGGAAAGACTGCCAGATCATTATACTCACTTGTGTGCCAGACCGGTACAGCAACGTCGGTGAGGCAACAGTGGTTCGATTGGGATGATTATGAAGATGAGGCAATCGCCTACAAACGTTTCGCCCAGGTGAGCCATTGGGTCTCTATTTTCAGACAACCTACTCGAGATAATTGTCGACATACTCTTTCAGCGCGGCGGCATTGGTCAATTTCAATTCCTTGGAGC
>JBAUDS010000380.1:0-3718 GCA_049678185.1 Thermoanaerobaculia bacterium | reverse complement strand
TGCTGCCACTCGTCGTCGGGAGGCAGGTAGCCGAGCTCCCGGCGCAGGAACTCGCGATCGATCTTCTCCGGGTCGGTCAGCCCCAGATAGGGGTCTATGCCGCCACCGATGGTCTCGTGCCACCGGGAGCGCAAGGCCTTGACGGTGTCGGTGTGTCCGTCTAGATAGATGACGGTCTTCTCGGCGGTTGGGACACCGTCGTTTGGATTGCTGACCGTCCACCGGAGATTGCCAAAGGTGTCGAAGTCGACATCGGCGGGATCGGCCACCGCGCCGATCTCGACGATCTTCCGTCGCAGGTAATCGAGACGTGGCCCCTCGTGGTTGGAAAGGCCACAATCGGGATCGCCGCCCTCCTCGAGATGTCTATCCACGTAGTCCGCGGGTAGGCGAACCGCTTCCCTCAGCAGCTCGACCGCCAGGGGTTGGTAGCGCTCGGCCAGCTGCAGAACCTTGTCCTCGAAATGATCGGGTGCGGAGCTCATGGCTGATTCTGTCCTATCTGGCCGCCAACGATATCGTGAGTGGCTCGAAACCCATGAAAAAAGAGCCGGGGGTCGAGCCCCCGGCCTACCCAAGGAGGATTAGGGTCCCGTGCCCAGCTCCCGGCGAATCTCCTATCTGCGGCTGCGAGGTCCCCGATGTCGGCCGCCCCAGTCCTCCCTGAAGTCCCGCATGGTCTTGATCATCTCCCGCATCTCGGTCTGCTGCTCCGGGGTGAGGATCTTTTGGACCTCCTGGAACATCAGAGCACGACTCACGGCCAGCTCCTCCTCGATGTCCGCTACTGCCGCCGCTGCCTGGCGAATGGCTTCCTCGTTGAAGTCTGCGTGGATCTGATCGTGGAGCGCTTGACGGGCGGTCTCGACGACTTCCCACTGAGCCCGGTGCTCTTCCCGATTCTCCGCCAGCAACTCGTGGAGCTCTTCCTGCTGGGCGGGACTCAGCTCGAGCCGCTCCATGATGCGCTCGAGCATCGGCTCGCGATCCTTGGAGCCCCCACCGGGGCCTTGCGGTTGGGCCAGGATAAGGGTGGATCCACCGACCAGCAATAGGGCCAGCAGGGGAAGCACCAAAGCGGCGCCGACGATCTTGAAATTGGAACTCTCGTTCTTGTTCATTCTCTGCTCCTTCGTTTAGAGGTCTCGAGGCTCGATACCGGCCCCATTCAACTTGCTAGATGGACCAGGGTGGTGAGCGGTTACATTTGTAACCAAAAGCGGGGGAGTAGCATCTCTCTAGACAGGAGGGGAACCGATAGGATGATCGGGCTCACGGCTCGATCGCGGAGCCAAGTGAGAGAACGATGGAGCTTGCATTGTCAGTCACCCCGGTCCTGGAGAGAGTAAGGGAGCCCGCCGGCGAGGAGGCCTCCCTCATTGCCGCCTGTCGCCGGGGAGACGAGGAGGCCTTTGCCCTTCTCGTGCGCCGACACCAGAAACGGGTTTTCCGGCTCGCGGGTCGCTTCTTCCGCCAACGCGAGGAGGTCGAAGATGTGGCCCAGCAGACCTTTCTCGCCGTCTGGCAAAAGCTCGACACCTACCGGGCCAGGGCGCCCTTCGAGCACTGGCTGACCCGGGTCTGTCTCAACTGTTGCTATGAGCGGCTGCGCAAGAAGCAGCCCGCGGCGGAGCCGCTCCATGAAGATCACGCCGCGTCGTCGAGCGAGCCGACCGCCCGGCTCGAAGTCGAGCGGCTGCTGCAAACACTGCCGCCGGCCGACCGATTCGTGCTTCTGCTGATGCACGGGGAGGGGTGGTCGGTGGCCGAGATTGCCGAGAGTCTCGGTTGGTCGCGGGCCAACGTCAAGGTTCGGGCCCACCGCGCCCGCAAGAAACTACGCCAACTGTTGGCAGAGGAGCTCTGACCATGAATTGCGCACAGGTCCGAAAACGGCTGGCGGACGAGCAGGTCGAAACCCCGAGCGCCGGGGTGCTCGAGCATCTGGCAGAGTGCCCGGGGTGCGCCCGCTTTGCCGACCGTCTGCACATGGCCAGCGAGCTTCTCCGCGACCATCATGCGGGAGCCGAGCCCGATGCCGGCTTTTCCGCCCGGGTGGTTGCCGCTCTGCCCAACTCGTCGCCGGATGTGCTGGGCTGGGCGGCCATCCGTCTGCTCCCCGCAACCCTGGCTCTGGCCCTGGTGCTCACGGTCTGGGCTCTGGCGGCGACTCCAAGCCCCACTTCGCTGCTCGAACAGTCTGTCGACGAAGATCTGTGGACCTGGATACTGAGCTCACCCGGAGGTGGGTCATGAGGCGATCTGTTGCCCTGCTCTCGGTGGTGGCTGTCTTCATCGTCGGTGTTGCGATAGGGATCGTGGCGACCCATCTCTTCTACGCCCAGAGGTTTCGTCACCCCGGTGGTCCACCAGGTTTTATGGGTCGGTCCTTTGTCGACCAAATGGAAAGCCATCTCGATCTGACCGCGGATCAACGGCGGGAGATCGACCAGATCCTCGAGCGAACGCAGGGCGAGGCCGAAATGCTGCGGCACGAAATGCAGCCAAGGCTGCGGGTGCTGTTCGAGAGCACCGAGACCGAGATCGAGGCGATCCTCACTGCGGAGCAGCAGGAGAAGTTCCGGCAGCTACGGGAGACTCAGCGGGGGCGCATGGATCGATTTCTCGGGCCGCGTGGTGGACGTAGACCGCACGGCCCACCACCGCACGGTGGGCCGCCACCTGACTCGGACTAGGGTGCCGGCGTTTCAGGGCTCACCGGGAGTCGGTGAGCTGCTGTAATCGTGCAGCGAGGTCGCGCTCCTTGGCCGCGGCCAGCGCGGCCATGATGACGTAGAGCTTCTTGTTGGCCTGGCGGGCCAGATCGAGACGCGCGCGCTCGATGACCCCGTCGCTCACCTCGTCCCCTATGTCGGCGGGGAGACAGTGCATGTAGAGGGCGTCCCCGGCGCGGGTGGCGGCCATCCGCTCTTCGTTGCAGATCCAATCGCGGTGCAGCTGATTCTGCGCCAGCGCCCGCCCCTCGATCTCCTCGAACCGGGACGCGTCACCGGCACGACTCGCCTCCACCCGCTCGAGCATGAGCTCGTAGGGTCCCCAGCTCTTGGGGTAGACGATGTCGGCCGCGTCGAAGGCCTCGTCCATCGAGCGGGTGAGAGCGAAGCTGCCACCCGACTCGGCGGCCAGCCCCGTGGCCAGCTCCACCGACTCGGGTGTCAGCTGGTAGCCCTCGGGATGGGCGAGGCGGATGTTCATGCCGAAACGGGTGAGCAAGGTGATGAGTCCTTGCGGCACCGACAGAGGCTTGGCGTAGCTCGGCGAGTAGGCCCAGGTGACGGCCATCGTCTTGCCCGCCAACCCCTCGGGGAAGCGCTCGCGCAGCCAGAGCCAATCGGCCAGGGTCTGGGTCGGGTGGTCGATGTCGCACTGGAGGTTGACCAGCGGCATCACCCGCCGGCTACCGAGGGACTCGAGGTAGCGATCGATGCCCTGCTTCGCCTCGCGCATGAACCGGTTGCCCTCACCCAGGACGAGGTCGTGGCGGATGCCCAGGGCGTGAGCGTTCATCCCCAACATGGTGCCGGTCTCCTCGGCGGTCTCGCCGTGGCCCACCTGGGTGGCCGAGCCGTCGACGACGACCGGCCGCGCTCCCAGCCGCGCAGCGGCACCGGCCCAGCTCGAACGGGTGCGGGTCGAGCTGTCGAAGAAGAGGGCGAGGTGGAGCTCGTTGGGGAAGAGAGCGACCGGCACTCCTTCC
>JBAUDS010000379.1:0-1539 GCA_049678185.1 Thermoanaerobaculia bacterium | reverse complement strand
ATCCAGATACAAGCTCAGTCGAGATCATCCTACACAGCGATAAAATTCACCCTGACAATCTATTCGAGCTGCAACTCTCTGACAACTACAGCAATCGGGTAGAACTTGGTTTTATGCAGGTAAACGATCCTGACAGCCCGCGCTACGATATCGAATTCGATGAAGCAGGCAGACCCACCCTCCTTGGGACAGCCCGACGCAATAAGGTTGAAGAGGAAAAAGCCATGCTTGACGGGTTAGCCCCAGGTCAGACCCGCAGCGGATTGCGAACCTCAGAGATGGTCATCGAACACTTAGAGACCTTTCTGGTAACGCTGGGCCACCAGGAATATTTCCTGGAACCGCTCACCTACGCTTCCGCCTGGTTGTTCGAGAGGCGTGGTTTTGCATACTTGCGGGGCCACAAATTGATGAATGAGGTCCATGTAGAATTCCAACTAGGCGGACGATTGCACAGTGCGCTGGATAGCAGCACACTTTTTCGACAATCTGACCAGTGGCAAACGGTGCGTGGGCGTGCATGGGCCATCCATGATGGGGTTTTAGATTCAATTGATGCCAGGTGGGATGGTCTGCGCATGGTCAAGCAAATTGGAAAATGCGCCGGCGTTAATACCTTTCCAGATGCGATGTATTAAACGGGCGTGGATTTAGTTTTAGGAAGAGCAGAAATTTAACAGAACAAGAAGAAATATTGGGGTGTTGGCATCTCAGCAAAGTAGCCCTGGGATGGCAACCCAAATTCCAAGGGAATTGGCGAAAAAAACAAACTGCTTGAAGAAACGCTGAACTGTCAAAAGGTGGGAAATTTGTGTGTTGCGACCCAGTCTAATATCAACCTTGCCAACCTGAATCTCACTCATGAGAATAAATCGTGGACAGATGCGTTTATTTTAGAGGGCAAGGCTAGATATGGGGAGCTGGGTGTAAAGAATGTCTATCCATCACGTGCCTGGCTTATCATCAATCTTCTCCAAGGTGGTTTTCCAAACTACGTATATAAAAGGTAAAATAGTCAAGATCAATATTCCAAAGGAGTTCAAACTAAATTTATGAGCACCTTGTACACGCCAAAGAGCGCGATGGTGATTGTAGCCCACCCGGATGATATTGAGTTTTCATGTGCCGGGACCGTAGCCCGCTGGGTTAAAGCCGGGTCAAGAGTCGCTTACGTGCTTTGCACCAGCGGCGAGGTGGGTATCGCTGAAACCGGGATGACCAAAGATAAAGCCTCCAAAATCCGGGAAAAAGAACAGCTGGCTGCAGCTGAAATCGTCGGTGTGGAGGACGTGGTTTTCCTGAGAGCGCCGGACGGCATGCTGCAGCCCAACCTGGATTTACGCAAAAAATTGGTGCGTGAAATTCGACGCTTCAAACCGGAGATTGTGATCTGTGGGGATCCAACCATCGTGTGGGCAGGCGATACTTACATCAACCATCCTGACCACCGGGCAGCAGCGACCGCGGCCCTGGATGCCATCTTCCCAGCAGCCGGACAGCCAAACCTGTTTGAGGAATTAGAAGAGGAAGGCATAACAG
>JBAUDS010000378.1:0-3520 GCA_049678185.1 Thermoanaerobaculia bacterium | reverse complement strand
CGGGCGTCGTACCGGTACTCGGTGACATTCTCGAGGGCGTCTGTGGAGGACAAGAGACGGCCGAGGGCATCATAGCTCTGACTGTCGACAACTTCGACTTCGCCACCCCCCAGAAAATCGGGCTGTTGCTCGAATATGTGGACCTCGGTGACGTTCGAGCTAGGATCGAGCACTCTTTGGACTCGGTTCCCCTCGGGGTCGGTGACCTGGGTCAATCGCTCGGCGTTGTCATACTCGTACAGAGTCGGCCGCTGCAGGACGTCGATGCTCTTGGTGACATTGGAGACCGGGTCGTACTCGGTCTTGGTGACGAGATCTCGCACTCCGGTGGGCGGCAGGCCAATCCCTCCTTCCTGATACCGCCAGAGCTTCTGGGTCGCCTTGATCCTCCGATCAAGCTTGTCGTATTCGTAGGACATCTGCGCCAGGAGCCGTCCCAGGCCTCCCTCGTATGCGCGCTGTTCCAACGGGTTGCCACTGTTGTCGTAGGTTGTGGTGCTCTGATTCTCGATCGGATCACTTTGCGCTTTTGTCCGCGCGAATCCGTCGTATTCGTTCTTCCAGATGTGCTCACGGCCATCGGTAAGCTCGATCTGCTGCCCCTCCGGATCGTAAAGATAGCTCTCGGTCACGGCATCTGCTGTCTCAAAGCCTGAGGTTACTGATTCGAGCAGGTTGCGCTTGTCGTAGACGTAAAGGGTCTTCTCCTGTTCGGGCTCGGTGAGGAGCATCAGATTGAGATTAGGATCGTACTTGCGGGTTTGGACGACCCAATCCGGCTCGGGCTGATTCACCTCTACCTCACGCCGGGTGACCAGCATCTCGTCCAGAGCACCGTACTCGTAACGCTCTCTGGTGATTTCCTCTCCTGTGTCACCGAAGGGTCGGCGCAACTCCGCGAGATTGCCGTTGGCGTCATAAAGAAAAAGCGTTTCGTAGCTCAATCCCGGGGCACCATCGGCCGACGCTGTAGTGGCCCGCTTCTCCACCACCAACCAGTCGACTTCGTTCCACTGGCTTTCGTGTTTCACCGCCCGTGGATCAATGACAGCAGTGACGTTGCCTCGAGCATCGGTTTCGTAACGCGTCTCAATTTTCAAGCTGTCAGGGTCGACCAATTGACGCTCGAGATACCCGGTGCTGGGGCCAGTGGCGAAGTACTCGTAGGTTACGATGTGGTTATTTGGATTGGTGACCTTCTCGATCTGTCCGAAGTCGTTGTATTCGTATTTGGTGATGGAGCCCTCTGGCTCGTCGACAGCACGAGCAACCGTTTCGGGTAAACCGAGAGCGTCGCGTTCGATCTTGGTAACAATGCCCCGCGGATCCACAATCCTGACCGGCTGGTTGGTTCGGTGCTCGTACTCGATGGTGGTCACCAAAGTCGGGTCCGATCCGTTGGCGCCGCGATCGTCGGCGGTCACTTCGGTCTTCGTGGGATTGCCCCGAGAGCGGCGATCAAACGTGTCGGCGTAGCTGGTTCTTGATACACGCCCCAGAGGTGAGACCGATCTAATCTCAAGACCCTCTTCGTCGTACTCCACACCGAAAGTCGCCGTGCTCGGATCGACCATCTGTATAGCCTGACCGGCTGGGTTATGAGTGTAGACCCAGGGGTTGTCGCGACGGTCGGTCACCGTGGCGGTGCGGGAGTCGAAGTCGTATGAGATGCCGGCAGCTCCGTCGCCCCACTCCTGGGCGGTGGCCTCTTCGGCACGGCCGTCACCATCCTGATCGTCAAATAGGAGTGTGAGCCACTGCTGAGACTTTGGATCGGTGACGGACTCCAGGTTATCTCGCTGCGACAAGTACGCAGCCAGATCGGTGTCCGGCAGATTCTCGGCAAAGCCATAGCTGGTCACCAATCCGTCTGGGAACTGGGCCAAGCCGGTGGTGATTTGCGGAGAGGTGACCGTTACCAGCCGTCCATGACCATCATAGTTGTAGCTCACATCGCGGCCATCGAAATCGGAAATCTTTGTTAGTTGTCCGACCTCGTCGTAACCGAACAGAATGTCTCGGTCCAGCGTGTCTCGAACTCGGACCAGGCGGGAGTAGAGATCGTAGTAAAACCGCATTTCGTTGCCGGTCTCTTCGGAGTCCTTGACGAAGTCGGCGATCGAGGTGAGGCGGCCGAAACCATCAAAGCGGGACAGGTTGCGACGCTCGTCGACGAGGACCCAGCCGGCCCCGGTTCGCTTGAGATCCCAAAAACGGCCAGCGGGCGCGCTGTAGACGATCTCGCCGTTCTCGTTCTCACCGGTCTTGGCAAAGAGCTCTCGCCGGCCGCGGCCGTCGTAGTACTCGACATGGCCGTTGGGGAGCTCGCGCAGCCGCCGGTTGTAGCTGTGATCGCAGCCTGGACCGAGGGGGCCGTGACCCACCGTCTGGTTGCGGTAGGTGCGAGTGAAGGCGAAGTCGATTCCGCGGCCCTTGAGGTAGAGATCGGTGGACGACATGGACATCTCACCCGAGTGCAGCAGGGTCCCCGGGACGACGTCGCCGGTGCCATAGGA
Source organism: Thermoanaerobaculia bacterium (assembly GCA_049678185.1). Taxonomy (GTDB): domain Bacteria; phylum Acidobacteriota; class Thermoanaerobaculia; order Multivoradales; family JAHEKO01; genus M0029. Next base: position 1,004 of record JBAUDS010000378.1, on the reverse strand, counting down.
GGGGTTGAGCGTTGGCTCCTGGCGGAGCGAGGGGCTGGTCTCCCAACGGACACTGGCGAGGTCTATCTCGGCCGAGTCGAGACGCTCGCTGCCGTAAATGGGGCTGAGCAGCTGTCTCAGACCCGCGGGAAAGCGAAGCGCGATTGTGGTGCCGGAGAGGATCTCATCGGCCTCAGAGGGCACATCGCAGCGAATACACTTGCCAGCCTCACTCTCGGTGCGGGTATAAAGGCCGGCTGCCCGGAGATCGGCGAGGGCAGCCACCGGTCCCGAGCGATAGATCTGGTAGCCGGGCTCCCAGGGGTTGTCGGCCAGGCGTCGCAGCGGCACGCCGCGCTCTCCGCTCAGGGCGACCCGGGGAAGACCCACTTCAGAGTCCGAATCACCGGCCCCGGGAATCGCCCTGCCGCCGGGGCCCAGACTGAGAACGTCGAGGAGCACCTCGGCGCCCAGCTCACCCGGCAGCGCCGCCTTGATCTGAAACGAGCCCGACAGGTTTTCCGCTGGCGGCTCGCCGACAACTGGCTCAATGGGCACACCGAACGGCGCCAGGCGGGAAACCGGCTGGTCGAAGCCGTCACTCCCCTTAGTCACCGCCACCAGGCCCGGACCGCCGGTCGCCAGGCTAGTGAGCCCTCGCTCGAGACCGGCCGCGTAGGCCAGACCCAGCTCGGGGGCCAGGAGGATCGGTGAATTGGTGCTGCCGCCGAGCTCGATGGTCTCGAGGACCCGATCATCGATGCCATCTTCGTTGGCGTCGAGCAGCTCGGTCGTCGGTGGCAGATCGAAGTCGACCAGGTACAAGCGATCGTAGGCCGACACATAGAGCAGGCGGCGCTCTCGATCGATGCTCAGGTGAGCCGCGGGTCCAGGTAGGCGGATGATGCCGACGGTGCGGATGTTCTCCCGATCTCCGATGTCGAAGACCAGGACGGCACCTGCCCGATGAGCCAGGAGGGCGTAGTCACTCGGCTTTTCGACATTCGCGAAGTGGTAGTCCTGGA
>JBAUDS010000377.1:0-1510 GCA_049678185.1 Thermoanaerobaculia bacterium | reverse complement strand
GTGCGAGCCCTGGAGCGCTCACCGCTTCTACTACCTGGGGGGCTTGAGCGGGCTGGTGCCGGTGCTCAGAGTCGATGACAAGTGGGTGCCGAACCCACTGGTGGTGACCGATCGTCTGCTGGACGACTACGGTCGAGTGGTGCTCGGCGACTTCAAGACGGGCGAGTCCCGTGAGGAAGGGAAAGCGCTGCTCAAGAGCGGAGAAGTGGATCTGTCGCTGTTGGACAAGGAGGTGGAGCAGATGGCCACCAAGCTCCTCTACACCATGCCCGACTGCCTGACCAAGACCGTCGAGAGCCTGCGCAAGCACAAGCTCGCCCATTGGGACAGGAATCGCGAGACCAACCGCGCCTGGCTGGCGCTCAACATGATGACCGAGGCCAACGCCGGTTTCCGCGCCTTCCACTACGGCACCAAGGAGCAGCGGGAGGCGGACTTCGTGCTGCTGCGCCAGCGACTGGCCGAGGGCGCCCGCTGGAGCGAGGAGCTGGTGCAGGAGATCGCGCCCTGGGTGCTCCGGCGATCGGAGGTGGACTCTTGAGCGACAAACGGGCCAGGCTCGAGCTCACCGATGACGGCAAAGTGGCGCGGGTCTATCTGGCCGCCCCCAAGCCCAATATCGTGGACATCGCCATGATGGAGGAGCTGACCGAGATCGTGGACGGGCTTACCGACCGCCGGGATCTGGTGGCGGTCGTGCTCGGGGCCGAAGGACCCAACTTCAGCTACGGCGCCAGTGTGCCCGAGCATCTGCCGGAACAGATCGGCGATGCGCTCGCTGCTCTCCATGGTCTGATCGGGAGATTTCTCGAGTTGCCGGCTCCCACCATCGCCGCCGTCCGCGGCCAGTGTCTGGGGGGCGGGCTCGAGCTGGTGCTCGCCTGCGATCTGATCCTGGCCGAAGAGACGGCACGTTTGGGTGTTCCCGAGATCAAGCTGGGGGTCTTCCCGCCGGCGGCCTCGGCGCTCTTGCCACCGCGTCTAGGCAGCGGCCGGGCTGCGGCGCTGATACTGACCGGCACCACCTGGACGGGCACCAAAGCGGCGGCGGCCGGGTTGGTGACTCGTGTGGCCCCGGAGGGGGAGCTCGACAGCGCGCTCGATGCCTGGCTGAGCGAGGAGTTTCTCGACTGTTCGCCGACCGGTCTTCTGCATGCCGCACGGGCCGTGCGCCGTGCGTCGCGGCACGCGGTGGCCGAGCAGCTGCCGGACCTCGAACGGCAGTACCTCGAGGAGTTGATGACCGAGCCCGATGCGGTCGAGGGGATCCAGGCCTTTCTCGACAAGCGTGAGCCCCAGTGGAGCCCCGGGGGCCGGGGTTGAAGACAGCCACCCTCGAGGAGCTCGTCGAGCGGGCCCGCTTTCTGCACGACGATCTGGAGCTCGAGGCCGTCAGGTCCTGGAAGACCGCCGAGCCCGGGCGGGCCGCCATCGGCTACATGCCGATCTATGTCCCCCGCGAGCTCATCCATGCTGCCGGCATGTTGCCGGTGGGCGTCGTCGGCGCCGG
>JBAUDS010000376.1:0-2076 GCA_049678185.1 Thermoanaerobaculia bacterium | reverse complement strand
TCCAGGACTACCACTTCGCGAATGTCGAAAAGCCGAGTGACTACGCCCTCCTGGCTCATCGGGCAGGTGCCGTCCTGGTCTTCGACATCGGAGATCGGGAGAACATCCGCACCGTCGGCATCATCCGTCTACCTGGCGCCGCGGCTCACCTGAGTATCGATCGAGAACGGCGCCTGCTTTATGTCTCGGCCTACGATCGCTTGTACCTGGTCGACTTCGATCTGCCACCGACGACGGAGCTGCTCGACGCCAACGAAGATGGAGTCGATGACCGGGTGCTGGAGACCATCGAGCTCGGCGGCAGCACCAACTCACCGATCCTGCTGGCTCCCGAGCTGGGTCTGGCCTTCGCGGCCGGTCTCGAGAGTGGTCTCACCAGCCTGGCCACCGGCGGTCCAGGCCTGGTGGCGGTGACCAAGAGCACGGCCGGCTCCGTTCGTCCGATTGCCCGCCTGGCCCCCTTTGGCGTGCCGACGGCGTCGGTTGCCAGCAATCCTGCTCTGGGCGATCTACCTGGCTCGTTCCAAATTCAGGCGGTTCTGCCTGGCGACCTGGGCAGCGAGTTCCGCTTCGATGTTCTGAGCCAGGGCCCCGGAGGCCAGTCGATCCTCGGTGGCGGCAAATTGGCCGAAGGACTTGGACTCCCCTCGGCGGCTCTGATCGGCGACAACGGGGTGATTCTCAAACGTCAGGCCGATAACCCCTGGGAGCCCGGCTACCAGATCTATCGCTCGGGAGAAGTCGCCGCACTGGCCGATCTGCGGGCTTCCGAGCCTTACACTCGAACTGAGCGCGAAAAGGAACAGTGCATCCGCTGCGATGTGCCTGAGGATGCCTGGGAGATCCTCTCCGGTCCAACCATAGCCCTCCGTTTCCCCGAGGAATTGCGACAGCTACTGAGCCCCATCTACGGCAGCGAGCGTCTCGATTCGGCAGAAATCGACCTCGCCAGCGTGCGCTGGGAGACAAGTCCTTCGCTCCGCCAGGAGCCGACGCTCAATCCCTCCTATGGCTCGGGTGACATCGTCCCCGGGACTCTCCTGCACTCCGGCGAAATGTCGATGTCGGCGACCGATCTCTACCTCAAGGGCCGCGGCTTCGACTTCGCGTTTACCCGCACCTACCGCAACCAGACCGTGGGCTCCGGCCCCCTCGGCCCGGGCTGCGATCACAGCTACAACCGGCGGTTGCGCGAGCTACCCAATGGCGATGTCGACTACTACGACGGCCGCGGGCGGCGAGAGCTCTTTGCCAAGACCGGTGAGAGCGAAAACGGAGAGATCGTCTACCGTGCGCCGGTCGGCCGTTTCTGGGAACTCAAACGAACCGGCGCCGGCTGGGTCCTCGTCGACCAAAGTCGCAACCTGATCCGCTTCGACCGCTCTGGCCGCCTCATCTCCGTCGCCGACTTCGTCAAGGACTCGGAGGAGACCGGCAACGAGATGCGGTTCTACTACGATCTCGACTCTCGCCTGGTCCGACTTCGAGACACCCTAGACCGTGACATCTTGTTCACCTACAACGAGGCCGGACGACTTGCCAAGATTGTCGATTTTGACGGCCGCGAGGTGAGCTACGACTACGACGGTCATGGACGGCTGGTAACAGTCACCTCTCCGCTCATCACCACAGGCCTCGCCCAGTTTCCGGACGGACTGGTGACCAGGTATGGCTTTGCCGAGGATCTGCCGGATACCGATCTGGCCGCCTACCTGTCGCAGCGAGATAACCTGGAGTCCGTCACCGATCCCAAGGATCAGCAGTGGCTCACTCTCCTATTTGACGATCAGGATGGTGACGGCCGTGCCGAAGAGGCCACTGCCCAGGAGTGGGGCGTCGGAGCTGTCGGCCTCTCTTACGACTTCGACTCCCGCACAGCCACGGTGACCGACCGTCGCGACAACCCCTGGGTCTACAATCACAACCCAGCCGGTCAGGTCCTACAGATTGTCGATCCAAGTACGGCGACTTTCGGTATGGAGTACGACGAAGAGGGTCTTGAGATTAGATCGGTCTCACCTCTGGGGCGTGTATCAAGAACCAGCTACGCCGACACGTTTGATCGCCGCTCTCGGG
>JBAUDS010000375.1:0-7502 GCA_049678185.1 Thermoanaerobaculia bacterium | reverse complement strand
GGTATCCCGACGAGCCCGACATCGCCGAGGTTGCCCAGTCCATGTATGTCAGTGGCGACTGGGTCGCACCACGCCGTATGGGTGTGATCTGGGTCGATTACCCACCGATGATCTATTGGGTGGGCTCTGCCTCCTCGCATCTGCTGGGGGGGATGACCGAGTTTGCGCTGCGGCTCCCGATAGCCCTGAGCGCCATCCTCCTGGTGCTGGAGACCTGTGGCGTCGTGTCACGTTGGTTCGACCCGCGGACGGGGCTGTGGTCCGGCTTCGTGCTGGCGACCTTTACCGAGTTCGTGTTCGAAGCGATCTGCTATCGGACCGACATGTTGTTCGCCTCGTTTATCGGCATCGGCGTGCTGGTCTACGCTGCCGGTGCCGGCGAGCGGCCGCGCTGGCTGCTGCGGGTGGCCGGTTTTGCCCTGCTCGGGCTTGCCGTTCTCTCCAAGGGACCGCTCGGACTGCTCTTGCCCGGTCTCGTGCTGACGTTGTGGCACGGTGCCCGGCGCGAATGGCGGCGGTTGCTCGAGCTGGCACCGCTGGCGCTCGTCTCCATCGCCGTGGCCCTGCCCTGGTATGTCGCCTGTGCCCGGGCGATGGGTGTGGAGACTTTTCTGGGTGAGATCTTGGCGCAGAACTTCGAGCGCTTCCAAAGCGGTTTTCGCGGCCACGGCCAGCCGCTCTACTACTACTTGACCGAGATCTGGTTCGATCTGATCCCCTGGGCGCTGCTGCTGCCGTTTGCCATCTGGTGGGTCGTCCGCTCGGGGCTCTGGCGCAACCGCTATCTACAGCTCGCACTCTGGTGGTTTGGTGCCTTCTTTGTGTTTCTGACGCTGGCGGAGACCAAACGCCTGGTCTACATGCTGCCGGCCTATCCGGCCGCCGCGCTGCTCTTGGGGCGCTATTTCACCGCCATCGGTGAGACGGAGTCCGCCCACCCACGTCCCGACCTGCTGCCGGTAAGGGCGTTGACCGCTCTGGCCGCGATCCTCTTCCTGGTAGGCGGTGTTGCCCTGGTCGTGGGTGCCGTGGCAACGGAGACCATTACCGAGAAGGCCGAACTCGATGCCCTGGAGACCCAGGTGGCCCTCGGGGTGCGCTGGGCGCTGGCGCTGGTCGGCGCCACCACGATCGCCGCCGCGATGTGGATGGGGCAGGCCTGGCGCCGGGGCGATCTGCATACCGTCCTCGTCCGGATCGGGGTCAGCGTTATGGTGATCTACCTCGGGGCCACGATGTTTCTCTTCCCACCCTTCGATGTCACCAAGAGCTACAAGCCCCAGAGTCGGTGGATCCGGCAACAGATCGGTGACGAAGACCACTTCGGTCTCGTCAACCCCGAGTACGGCTTTCGCAAGATGGGGGCGTTCGGCTTCTATTCGGGGGTGCTCGTGGATCTGCTCGAGAGTCGTGGGGAGATGGAGAGCTTCTTCGAGAGGCACCCCGGATCAGTTGTGCTGGTGCTCGAAGAGGTCGCCGACGACATGTTCGCCGGTGCAGAGGAGGAGTGGCGTGGCCGCGTCGTGCGCCCGCTACAGGTCTCGAGCTTCCACTACCTCGTTCTACGCGGCCCCTGAGTCTGTTCCCAGGGCGTCGAGAGCGTCTTTCACCCGCTCGGCAATGGAGTCGATCTGCGCCGTGGTCAGTTGGGGATAGGCCGGCAGGTGGAGGGCCTCCCGCTCGGCACGAGCGGCGTTTGGGAACTCTCCGGCGCCTTCGAGCAGATCGGCACAGTCCCGCATGTATTGGTGCTTGGTGTCGATACCCCTCTTCAAGAGTTGCTGGGCCATCTCCAGCATCCGCGGAAACAGTGCTGTGACCAGCATGTAGTCGGCCCGGGTATCGTCACCGACCGGCTGCTGAAAGTGCACCCGATCGCGAAGTTGACCGATCAGTCGCTCGGCGTTGGCCACCCGCCGCTCGATGAGGGACTCGATGGCCTCGATCTGCTGGAGACCCAGCTGCGCCTGGTAGTTGGTGTAGCGCCCCATCCGACCCTTCATCGAAATCTCGTCGGCCTGGTAGCCGGAGGCAAAACGGTTGTCCTCTTCGGTGTCTTTGGACGCCAGTCGTAGGGCTGGATAGACACCGGCGCCAAAGACCAGAGGCTGAGTTACCGTCGCCTCGAAAGTGGTCTTGCCGAGCCGCTTGGCCAGCCAGCCAACGTCCCGTTGGGGCTCTTGCCGAGCTCGCTTACGGATCTTGTTGGCCATTTCGAGATCACGGACGGTGAGCATGCCGCCGCCCATGGTGTTGATCATCTTCGAGGTCTCGAAGCTGAAGTAGCCAAAGTCGCCGAAAGAGCCGGCTTTCTGGCCACCGACCGCGGCGCTGAAGCAGTGGGCGCAGTCCTCGATCAGAAAGGCGTCGTGGGCTTTGACCACCTCTGCAATCTCTCGAATCCGGGCGGGAATGCCGTAGAGGTGGGTGACGATGACCGCCTTCGGGTTGCCCTGTTCGAAGGCTCGGGCCAAGGCCTCCGGGTCCATTCCCAGCGTCTCCAGCTCGCAATCCGCAAATCGCAGGGAGTAGCCCTTGGTGGCCACCAGGTGGGGGACGACGGGGTAGCCGAAGGCGGAGCAGATGATCTCGGCACCGGGCTCGAGATTCATCGACTCGAGAATAAAGCTCAGACCGGCGCGGGCCGAAGGTACCGCGACCGCTGCGGGCACACCGATGGCGGCGGCGAAGGCCTTTTCCAACCGCTCGACCGCATCACCCTCCCAGAGATCACCAGTGGCAAGACCGGTCAGGGCGAGACGCCAGCTGGACTTGGGCAACAAGATGCGTTGCCTCGCAATCGGCACAATAGACCCCTTTCAGGACTCGGAGAAGAAAGTCGGAACCAGATAGACCACCGGCAGCGACGGATTCTCCCTTGCCGTGCGAAAGCATGTCAAGCAACCGAGCTCGTTTGACATTCCACCTGGGCGGCGCGTAGATTCCCCCCCCTCAGGGCCCGAGCCCGTCCCAGGAATCATCGAAGTGAAGTTAGACCGGTACGCCCGACCCGCCGCCGTAGTGGTCCTGGCGTTGGTGACCGTCTACGGTGTGGTCCAGTTCCTGACCGGCGACTGGAGCATGGTCAGCGAGTACTGGCGAGAGAAGGTGTGGCTGATCCCGCTGGTGCTGCTTTTCGCCACCATCGATATCGCCCTCGAAGGCGTCGGCTGGCTGTGGATCTACAGACGCTTTGGCTTGCCACTGGGCGTCGGTGAAGGGGCCATGGCCTACCTTTCCAGCCGCGCCGGCATGCTGTTGCCGGCCCAACTCGGTCGTCTCATCCGTCCCGACGCGGTCGCGCGTCTGGGAAAGGGCCCGCTCAAAGAGTGCCTCAAGGCGGAAGCGGTGGCCTTTGTCCTCGACGCGGCCTCGGTGCTGGCCCTGATCGCCGGTCTGCTGGCCTACTGGGTCCACCCCGCCGCCGCCCCGGTGGCCGCCCTCGCCGTCATCGCCATCTTCTTGCTGCTTGGCGACTGGGTGGCCCAACGGCTTCTCGGCACCCATCTCCACCTCCCGCCGGCGCTGTGGTGGAGCTGGCAGACCCTGGCGATCGTGCTTATTCAGCTGACAGGCTGGGCAGCGCACGGTCTGGCCTTCTGGGTAGTCGTCCGCGACCTGCCCGGCAATCTGAATCTGTGGGATGCCCTGCTCTTCTCCTCGGGCTCGTCGGTTCTCGGCGTTGGCAGCGGCCTTCCCGGCGGCATCGGTGCCACCGAGCTGCTGCTGGGTGTCTCGCTACGCTTTGCCCAGGTGCCGTCGGATCACTGGTTTGTCGTTGTCGCCGCCTTTCGGGTACTGACATTCTGGATCTGGATTCCCATCGGCTGGATGGCGCTGACCTGGGTACTGCGGAAGACGAGGGGAGGGACCGGGCAGCAGGCAGCCGGGGAATCGATAGGACAGGAGGCAGAGACCCAGTGAGCCGCTACCAATTTTCAGTCATCCGGGAACGACTTCGCGAGCGAGGTGGCGAGGTTCTGGACTTCGCCATCGGCAGTGCCGGCGTCCCGCTGGCGGAGCCGCTGGCCGAGCTCGTCCAGGAGCAACCACAGCTCGCTCTTCGACGCTGTACACCGGATGAGGTCGAGTCGTTTGCTGTCAGCGCCGCGGAAATGCTTTTTCGGGTCTACGAGGTCCGACTCGATCCGGAGCTCGTGCTCGCGGTGCCCGGCTCGAGAGTGGCCATGAGCACACTCACGGCCTGTGTCTTGAGACCGAATGACGATGTCCTGGTCACCGAGCCCGGGTACCCGGCCTTTGCCCGGGTGGCCGCTCACCAGCATGTGCGGATCTGGCGTGCCGCTCTCGATCCAGAGCGGGACTTTTTGCCGGATCTGGATCTGCTGGCCAAATCGGGTCCGATTCGCATCGCGGCGCTCAACTACCCCAACAACCCCACCGGAGCCGTGCTGTCGCGCTCAGGAGTCGCCGAGCTCGCCGCGAGAGTTGGTCCGAAAGCGATCCTTTTCAACGACGCCGCCTACGGCCCGCTGGTCTATGAAGGCACTCCCCCCTCGCTGCTGGGTATCGGTGCCCTCGAGGGGCTCGAGCAGCCCATGGCCGAGCTGCACTCGCTGTCCAAGCTCTTTTCACTCGGGCCCCTCGGTATCTCGTATTTTGTCGGCACGCTCGGCCTGATTGAGGAGCTCAAGGAGTACAGCGATTTCGCCTGGTCCCCGCTGAGCTCGCTCCACCTGCAGCTGGCCCGTCGGTGCCTCGACGATGAGGCACTGTTCGATGCTGTGCGCGACTTTTTCGCCCAACGGATTGAGGCTCTCCGCGCCGTCATCGGCAATCTCGGGTTCCAGCCCTACCCCACCCCTGCGGGCATGTATGTGCTGTGCAAGCTCCCCACGTCGATTGCCGGCACACCGGTGACCGGTGCGCAGCAGGCTGCCGACATCCTCCTCGATCAATTCGGTCTCGCGGTGGCGGCCTTTGAGATGGCCCCCCACGCCTATCTCCGCTTCTCGTCGCTCTACCGCGACGAGGATCTCGAGTCGCTGGCGAAGCTCTCTGAGCGGCTCGAAATCGTCTCCTGAAGTTGCCTCAGTCCCCTGTTGCACGCGGCTTTCCTGGCCGGGCCGTGTGTTAGCCTTTTCCGATGAATCACGGACGGATCCGCTGGGTCGACCGCTATGTCGGATCGATTCTGTGCTTCGGGCTGACCCTGGTCCGTCGCCTCGGTGATGTCTTTGGTGGCCGCAAGCGGGCCCTTCTCCCTCCCTCGAAGATCCTGTTCATCAAGCTCATCGAGCAGGGTGCGACGGTTCTGGCCTACGGCGCGATCAAGAGAGCGGTGGCCAAGGTCGGGCGGGAGAACGTCTTCTTCTGTGTCTTTGCCGAGAATCGTGCCATTTTCGATCTTCTCGAGTTGGTCCCGCCCGAAAATGTCATCGAGATTCGGTCCGACGGGATGTTGGTCTTTGGTTTCGACGTCCTGCGTCTGCTCGGCCGCTGCCGCCGGGAGAAGATCGACACCACCATCGATATGGAGTTCATGGCCCGGGCACCGGCCATCCTCGCCTATTGCTCCGGCGCCCGGCGGCGGGTCGGTCTGCACCGCTTTACCACCGAGGGGCCCTACCGCGGCGACCTGATGACCGATCGTCTGCTGCCCAATCCTGTTCTACCCACCGCCGAGCACTACTCGCTGCTGGTGCAGGTCCTGGATGCCCCGCCGGGGGAGACCCCGCTGGGCAAGATGCCGGTGGCCGAGATCGAGGCTCAGGCGCCCCGCTTCACCCCGACCGAGGAAGAGCGCGCCCGGATTGCGCAGCTGATCGAGGGTGAAGCTGGCGGTGTCGTTCGCGGACCGATCGTTCTCCTCAACCCCAACGCCAGCGATCTGCTGCCGCTCAGAAAGTGGGAAGCGGAACGGTTTGTCGAGCTGGGTCGACGGCTTATTGCCGAGCAGCCCGATGTCACCGTGGCCATCACCGGTGCTCCCAGCGAGCGATCATCGGCGGAGACCATCGCCGGCGCGATCGGCGGGCCGCCATGGGTGATCAGTCTGGCCGGCAAGACTTCGCTCCGCGATTTGCTGGTCGTCTACTCGCTGGCGGATGTGCTGGTCACCAACGACAGCGGCCCCGGGCACTTCGCCTCGCTGACCGAAATCCACAACATCGTCCTCTTTGGACCGGCGAGTGTCACCGGGTGGGGCCCGCGGGGTGGGCGCCATCACGTCATCCGGGCGGATCTGGCCTGCAGCCCCTGTGTCGACAGCATGAACAACCGCCTCTCACCCTGCACCGACAACGTCTGCATGCAAAGCATCGGTGTCGATCAGGTCTACGAGGAAGTCGCCAGCTGTCTGTCCCAGAACGAAGCGGCCGGCCACCGTGCCGGCCGTACCGCCCAACAGACAACCCATTCGACATGATCGCAGTCACCGGCGCCACCGGCTTCATCGGCAGCAATCTGGTCAGGGCGCTGGTCGGGAGGGGGCAAACCGATCTACTGGTGGTGGACAACGTCGAGCCAGGTGCTCCGCTCCGTCACCTGGACGATCTGAGTCTCCCCAACCGCGTCGACAGGGATCTGTTTCTCGAGCAGGTCGAAGGCGACGACGACACCCTGGAGTCGGTCGACCTGATCTTCCACCAGGGAGCCTGTACCGACACCACCGAGCGCGATCGCGACTTCATGATGGCCACCAACCTCCACTACTCACAGTCGGTGGCGCGCTTTTGCCAGCGACACACGGTGCCGCTCGTCTACGCCTCTTCGGCCTCGGTCTACGGCATCGGCACCGACGCCCGCGAGGAGCCGGAATGCGAGGCGCCGATCAACGAGTACGCCGAGTCCAAGAAGCTCTTCGACGACTGGGTGCGCTCGGAGATTCTCCCCGGTCCACAGGCCCCGATCGTCGGGCTGCGCTACTTCAACGTCTATGGTCCCCGCGAGAGCCACAAGGGAGCGATGTCGAGCGTTGCCTACAAGATGCACGGCCAACTCGCCGAGCAGGGGCGGGTGAAGCTGTTTGAGGGCAGCCACGGTTTTGGCGACGGCGAGCAGCAGCGCGACTTTGTGCATGTCGACGACGTGGTCGCGGTCAACCTCTGGTTCATGGATCACCCCGGGCATTCGGGCATCTTCAATTGTGGCACCGGTCTCGCCGCTCCCTTCAATGCCGTGGCACAGGCGGTGATCGAGCATGCCGGGAGGGGCGAGATCGAGTACATCCCGTTTCCCGACGAGCTGCGCGACCGCTATCAGGCCTGGACCCAGGCCGACCTCACGCGTCTCCGGGCTGCCGGTTACGATCGTCCCTTCGAGCCGGTCGCCGAGGGCGTTCGCCGCTACATGGCCTGGCTCGACGAGCACGAGAGCAGCTGACCAGTGGGAATCCGACACGTCATTCTGGATCGCGACGGGGTGCTCAATCGCGAGGCTGCCGAGGGCGGGTGGATCTCAGACCCGAAGGAGTGGCGCTGGGAGCAAGGCGCCCGCGAAGGTCTGCTGCTCTTCGCCCGAGCCGGTGTTCGAGTCTCGGT
>JBAUDS010000374.1:0-23928 GCA_049678185.1 Thermoanaerobaculia bacterium | reverse complement strand
TCGTGGCGCTTTCGGGCGAGCCGGGTGTCGGCAAGACCCGGCTCCTCGACGAGCTCCAGACCCTGGCTGGGGCGCGCAACATTCCCGTGCTTCATGGCCGCTTTGTCGAGCAGCATGGGGAGTTCCCCTACCACGGTTTCTGCGAGGCCATCCAGGAGTTTTATCAACGCAAGGAGCGTGGAAGCTCACCCGACGCCCTCCCCGATCTCACCGATCTGGCCGCAGATCTGATCTCGCTCTTCCCCATGTTGAGCGAGATCGAGCCCATCCGCTCGGCCGCCAGTGGTGCCTCGCAGCTGGCCGAGGCCGGTGCGGCCCGTTCACCCGAGAACCGGACCCAGGTCTTCGAGCTGTTGGCCAAGACCCTGACCCAGCTCGCCGGTGGCAAGCCCATCGTCATGATCTTGGAGGATCTCCACGGCGCCGAAGCCTCGATCGAGGCCCTGCAGTACATCGTGCGCCGGCTCGGCCCGACATCGACTCTGCTGGTCGGGACCTATCAGACGACCGAGGTCGACAAGCGACACCCCTTAAGTGAGATGTTGGAGGGTTTCCAGGGCGACCGCCGCTTCTCATCTCTGGTGCTGGGTCCGTTCTCTCCCTCCGAGCACCGACAGTTCCTCTCCACCCTCACCGGTGGCACCGAGATCGTCGACGATCTGGCCACCAAGCTCTTCGATGCGACGGAGGGCAACCCCTTCTTTACCAAGGAGCTGGTGCGATCGCTGCTCGATGCGGGCAGCATCTCCCAGGGCGAGACCGGGAGCTGGGAGCTCTCGCGGGGAATGGAGATCTCCTCCGAGGCGCTTCCAGCGACCATCCAACAGGCGGTCGAGCGCCGGATTGGCCGGCTGCCCGAGGACATGCGGCGCATTCTCTCAGTGGCCTCGGTCATGGGCAAAGCGTTCGAGTTCGATGATCTGGAGGCCCTGGCCGGCGCTGACGAGGAGCTCGAAGACGCGGTCGACGCTTTCATCCAGGCCGGTCTGCTCGAAGAGGAGCGCCAGTCGCGTGGTGACCGGCTTGCCTTCTCCAGCGCCGTGGTCAGAGAGGTGCTCTATTCCGAGCTCTCTCGCCGCAAACGTCGATCTCTCCATCGGAAGTTTGCAGCACTGTTGGAGAAGCGACATCGCGGCCGACTCGAGCGGGTCTATCCCCAACTTCTCTACCACTTCTCCGAGGGGGATGTCCCCGACAAGACGGTCGAGTACGGTCTGCTCCACGCCAGGAAATCGCTCGACTCATTCAGCCCCGAGGAGGCGATGCGATCGGCCAAGATGGCTCTCGAGTTCCTCGACGAGGACTGGGAAGGCGACGCCACCCTCGAGGGTGAAGCAGGCCTGCTGCTGGCCACCGGCCACCGCATGACCGGCGACACCGAGGGAGCGCTCAAGGAGTTTCGATCGGTAGTTAAGGTCTTCGAGCGCGAAGGACAGACAGATCGGGTGATCGAGGCGTTGCTGGCCGCCGCCCAGACGGCCTGGCAGACCCGCCGCACCGACGAGACCCGGCGCTGGGTAGAGCGCGGTATGGAAGTCTCCCGGGCCGCAGGCAAGAACGAGAGCCTGGCCGAGTTCCTCTCGCTGGCTGCCACGGTCGCCAATCTTCACGGTGAATATGTCAAAGGCAGCGAGTATCTCGCCGAAGCGGAATCCCTAATCGCCAAGTCCGAGGAGGCGGAGGTCAAAGACCAGATGCCACAGGGTGGCACCCTGGTGGCGGCCCTGGCCAACCCGGTGGTGGCAACAACTCCCGTAAACATGCAGCTCACCGAGGAGTACGAAGCCTTTGCCAACGTCTTCGAGACGCTTCTTACCACCGACCAGGAGGGGCATCTACAGGCCCACCTGTGCGAGAGCTGGGAGGTCGAAGACGACGGCAGGACCTTCCGCCTTCTGCTGCGTCCGGAGGTTCGCTTCCAGGACGGAGAGCCGCTGACAGCCCGGGACGTCAAAGCCTCGATCGAGACCGCGATTCGCCAGGCCACCGCGGATCTGCCGGCGGCCTTTGCGGCAATCCAGGGCCGTAGCGAGATCGCTGACGGCAAAGCCAAAGAGATCGCGGGTATCGAGGTGCTCTCGGATCATGAGCTCGTCATCCGGCTCGACGACCAGCTGCCGATCTACCCCGCCATGCTTACCGACAGACGGACGGCCATTACCCGCCCCGCGGCCGACGCCGACCAGGAGGGTACCCCTGTTATCGGCACCGGACCGTTCCGGGTGCGCTCGCATCAGCCCGAGAATCTGGTTCTCGAGCGAGACGATGACTATTGGCGGGGCGACCTCCCCAATATCGAGGCCCTCGAGTTCAAGGCCTGTCCCAACTCCGCCGCCATCGCTGCCGGCTTCAGGGCCGGTGACTTCGATCTCGCCCGCGATCTCGTCCTCGAAGACCTCGAGGAGATTCTGCACGACCCTCGATTCCACGACAATCTGGTGGAAAAGCCGCAGAAGTTTGTCTACTTCATCCTCTTCAACACCCAGGACGGAGCCGCCACCAGCAACCCAAAGCTCCGCCGGGCGCTGTCGGGGATCGTGAGGGCACGCGACCTCGTCTGGCAGACACTGGGACGCTTTGCCGAGCCGGCGGTAAGCATGATTCCACCCGGCATCCTCGGTCACGACGCCGGCCGCCGACCCTTCTCGCTCACCATCGAAGAGGCCCGAGAGCTGCTCGAAGCTGAGGGCCTCGAGGGTAAGATCACTCTCAAGGCCGCCGTGCACCCGCTACTTCGCGACCGCTACAGCTCGCTCCTCGACGGTCTGCTCGCCTCGTGGGCGGAGCTGGGGGTCGAGATCTCCTTCGAGACCACCGATGTAGAGTCGTATCTCGAAGCTATGCACAGCAACAAGGGAATCGACGTCTTGATTGGTCGTTGGCGCCCCGACTTCAACGACCCGGACGATTGCACCCACAGCCTGTTCGAGTCGACGAGGGGAATGTTCCGCAGCTACTACTCCTCAGCCAAAGCAGACGAGGTCCTCGAGGCCGCGCGCCGAGAGTCTAGACCCGCAGGCAGAGAAGCCCTGTACCGCAAGTTCGAGGATCTGATTCTCGAAGAGCATGCCTTCTCGCCCCTGTTTCACGACGTCGGGTATCGGATTGTCGGTTCGAAGGTCCAAGGGCTCGAGCTGCTCGGTACCCCGCCCTATGTCAACTACTCCGACCTGGGCAAGCTCGACAGCTCCGCATCAGCCGTGATCACGCGCCGCGGCGGTGGCGGCGTGGTCCAGATCCCGATATCCGGACGGGTCCAACGTCTCGACCCTGCTCTCGGCACTTTCGTCGAAGAGGCCGAGTCGATGGCACCGGTCTACGAGACACTCGTCCGCGATATGGGCCAGGCACGGATGGAGCCCTGGCTCGCGGAGTCGTTCACCGCCGAAGACAGCGGCAAAAGGTACAACTTCGTGCTCCGCGACGGCGTCACTTTTCATGACGGGCGCCGAGTCTCAGCGAGAGATGTCCGCTCTTCCTTCGAGCGACTCCTCAAAAACAAGGGCAGTGATGGACGATGGCTCCTCAACCCCATCGCCGGCGCCCAGGCCGTGCTGGACGGCGAGGCCCGCGGTCTTGCCGGCTTTCAGATCCACTCGCCCCTTGAATTCTCCATCGAGCTCGAGCGACCTGTTTCTTTCTTTCCTCTGCTCCTGGCAACACCCAACGCCGCCATCGTGCCGGAAGGAACCGGCGCCATCGGCAACAGCCTCGAGAAGGGTGCCGTGGGTACCGGACCCTACCGGGTAGCCCACTTCGAACCCGGCATCCAGCTCGAGCTCGAGCGCAACCCGTCCTATTGGCGCAAGGGCTACCCAAAGGCCGACCGTTTGGTCTTCAGCTATGGGCTGACTCCCGACAAGATTCTCTCCGAGTTTCGTGCCGGCAGATTCTCCATTGCCTCTGATCTGTTCCCCGCGGACGTGGAGGCCATGCGGCTCGATCCACAGTATGCCGCCGGTTATCGAGAGATGCCCCGGCTCTCTTCGTATTTCGCTGCCTTCAACATCCACCGCGGACCACTCCAGGACCCCGATTTGCGCCGGAAACTCGTGCGGGCGGTCGATGTGGCCAGATTCGTCAAACAGACCTTGGGCAATCTAGCGATCCCCGCCAAGGGTTTGATTCCGCCGGGTCTGTTGGGATACGAGCCCTCGCGACCGGGTTCCGGGGTCATGCCCAAGGTCTCTGGCGATCAGGAGTCGGCCGCACCCGAGCTCGAGGTCACTGCCGCGGTGCACCCGGTCTTCGAGGGCGAGTACGCCAGCTTCGCCGAGGAGGTCACCAAGGCCTTCTATCGGGTTGGGGTCAAAATCAATCAGGTCACCGAGAGTATCGCCGACTACATGGAAGCCCAGCACAAGGGCTCGGTGGATGTCATCGTCGGGCGCTGGATCGCCGACTACCCCGACGCCGACACCTTTGCCGGTGTCCTCAACACCAAGGACGGTTTTATCGGTCGCATGTGCGGCTCCCCGGAGCTCGACCGCCTGGTCGAAGCAGGCCGCACCGAGAGCGACCCCGACGCCCGTCACGCCATCTACCGCAAGATCGAGGACACCGTCACCGGCGAGGCCATGATCCTGCCCCTGTTCCACGAGCAGGTCTACCGCTTCGCCCGACCAGAGCTGGAAGGAATGTCGCTCTCCTATTGGATGCCGACAGTCTCGTACGACAACCTCAGCATCCGCGAAGCCGCACGCGCCGCAGCCATCTGATCCGGGTCTCCCAACTACCCGGGTCGTGAGGGCTCAGAGGTTCGAGCAGGAAACGAAGCGGCCGGCCTCCGTGCCGGCTGAGCCCTACTTCAGCACATCAAACAAATAACTGTATTTGATAATCAACGAGCGATCGGGGATCCCGGTACCGACGTCGCCGATGTCCCGGATCTCGTTGTAGACGACATGTAGACCGGTGTTAGCCGTCCGCAGCCAGCCAAAGCGCAGGTTGGTCCCCCAGAGGTCGTCGACATCGTTGTACTGGACCAGGGCCTGGACAAAGATCCTGGGGGTGAAGGAGTAGGAGAGACGAAGCCGACCGAGGTTGGTCTTGAAGGCGCCTTCGGGCAGATCGATGTCGTTGTAGCTCCAGCTGATCTCGGTGTTGAAGGTGTCGCCGATGCGAAAGCGGAGGCCCGGCGCGAAGTTCAAACGGCTGCCGCTGAAGAAACCCCCGACGACCGTTCGCAGCTCGAAGGCCACCGGGGCACCGCGATTGGTGTAGAACACGACCTGAGCCTCGGTGTTGTCATAAGTTCCCGTAGGAACGAAGACCTCCGGGAAGATCTCGAACGGCTCGGTCAGGCCCTCACGGGTGAAGTTGACACCGGTGTGGACCTCGTAGCCGTTGCGCCACTCCCAGTGGTTGTCGACGTGCAGAAAGCCGGTCTCCTGGAAACCGTCGAAGTCCCAGAACCCTCGGTAGGAGACATGGGGCCGCAGCTCGAGGAGGCCCCACAGATCTTCTGGCCGGATCCGGCGCATCAGAAAGGCATCGGGCTTGCGGTAGCCGCTCCGCCGCAAAAACCCGACCTCGGGGTTGAAGTCCTCGGCCACCTCGGTGTAGCCGGTTGAAAACGACCACTTCTCCGAGTCGTAGCTGCCGCTCAGGTTGAAAGCGTACTCGTCCTCCTCGGCACCGGGGCTATCGGTCTGGGCGACAAAACCCTTGATCAAGCCGTTCTGGCCGATGCCCCACCGACCATCCAGGCTGTAGGTCCGGTTGTAGTACTCCTCCAGGGCTTGGCGTCCTCTACCCTCACGGCTGATAAAGAGGCCACCGATCGACGAGCGATTGGGAAGATCGCGACTCAGACGGGCCACCCCAAAGTCATTCTGCGGCGCCACCCCCAGGACCTCTTCAGTCCGCATGTACAACGCGCCCACGTTGTAGCGCTCCGCCGCCTTGCCGGAGAGGCGTACGCCCCCTTGGATGGGGATGATCTCCCCATCCGGTCCGACGCCGATCCGGCGGCTGAAGAAGAGCTCCACCTCCTCGGGCACACCCACATCGAAGTAGCCGGCGTTCTCCAGAAAGAAGGGCCGTTTTTCCGGAAAGAAGAGATCGAACCGGTCGAGATTGATCTGCAGCTCGTCGACCTCCACCTGGGCAAAATCGGTGTTGTAGGTGGCATCGAGCGTCATGCTGGGGGTGATGCTGTACTTGAGATCGACGCCGAATTCACCATTGCCGTCGGTCTCGGCATCCTCGATGCCCTCGCGGCGCCAGTCGGCCAGAACATACGGCGCCACCTTGAGGTTTCGCTGCTTTGGCACCTCGAGACCGTTGAGCGTCCCCGCCAGCGACAACCGGTAGAGGTCGAATTGGCGTGGCAGAGGCGACCAGAACGCGGTCTCGTTGCGACGCCGGATGTTCCGCTGCACATTCATCCCCCAGGTCTGCTCCTGTTGGCCACGGGGGAAACGGATGGTGGTAAGCGGGATGGCGAGCTCGGTGCTCCAACCGTCTTCCGTGATCTTGGCCTTGACTTCCCACACCCCATCCCAGTTCTTGTTGAAACCTCCGGCCGAGCCTAAGCCACCATCCCCTTCCCGTGTCACCTGCCCGTCGTATTCGATACCCACCGGGTTGGTGCCAAAGACATAGCCGGTCTGCTGGTCGAGATAAGTGTCGAGAATGATCTGGATGGAGTCGGTCTCGTCCAGGGGGGAGTCCCGGCGACTGTCGGCGACGATGATCCCCTGCGGATCTGTGTCGTGACAGACCACTCCAAAGTAGAGGGTATCCGCGGTATAGGCGACATAGACGTCGGTCTTCTGCGAGGAGAACTGCCCCTCGTCGGGGGTCGTCTGGCGGAATCCGTTGGCCGCCGGCACACCTTCCCAGGCCGGATCCCCCAGAACGACGCCATCGATCGCCGGCGCCGCCTCCACCCGCACCGCCCGCAGCTCGGGCCTCGCGAGCAGAGCGGGACTCTCGACAGGAACGTCCGCACCGACGATTCCTGGTACCAGGACGCCGGTCACAGCAATTGTCGCCACCAAGAAGCGAGTTCTGGCCATCGGCAGTGAATGGTATCTGCTCGAGTCAGACCTTTTCGCCACTCCAACAGACCGTATCTCTCCTACCCTCCGGGGTAGCCTCAAACCAGGGACAGCCGGGGCTCGGTGTACAATCGCTCCCATTCTTCGAGACTCGAGCGAGGATTGGCACTTGAAGGGTCTCGACCGATCCCGGCGGAGGATTCATGAAAGCAAGGCTGACTTTTATCTGTCTTTTGGTCGCGTCAACAGTGGTGTTGGCTGCGGCGCCGTCCTTGTCACCCGAACAACAGATCGCCGCGGCGGTGAGCCCGGCCCCACCCGAGGCGCGGGATACAGCCACCGTTCTGGGCCACTCCCCCGACGGTGGTGTCCAGCCTCTCCGCCAGGGGACCGGCGACCTGATCTGTCTAGGCGATGACCCGAGCGACGATCGCTTTCATGTCGCCTGTTATCACCAGGATCTCGAGCCCTTTATGGCCCGGGGGCGCCAGCTCCGCGCACAAGATGTTTCTCGGGACGAAGTGCAGCGGATCCGCGAAGAGGAGATCATCGCCGGCGAGCTCGTCATCCCCCCCGGGCCGACGGCCCTCTACTCGCTCACCGGACCTGCCGGCAGTTTCGACCCGGCGACCGGTGAGGTCAGTGGCGCCAACCGCGTCTTTGTGGTCTACATCCCCTACGCCACCGAGGAGTCGACGGGTCTCCCCCCCAAACCGCTCACCGATGGCGCGCCCTGGCTCATGAGCGCGGGCAAGCCTTGGGCTCACATCATGGTGGTGCAGTCCGCCGAGGCTCAGCCCGAGCCTTGACGGTCTCCGGCAGACCCGCGCCCCGCCTTTCGGGGTTTCGCCGGGCTTTCTGCCAAGGAGCTGCTAGAAGCCTTGCGCCAGATAGAGATCCGACAGCATCCGGCGATACGAGTAAGCGTAGCCTTCGCCGTCGCGGGTCATGAAGATCATGTCGACGTGGAAGACACCGGCCCGGTCGGCAGGGGCGAGCTCCCGCCAAAGCGTCCGCTCCCCCGTCCGGAGGTCCAGCCGATAGACCCGGGTCGGTAGCTCGCCGAGCCGGTAGACATAGATGTGTCGACTCTCCGCATCCCACTGGATGGGAATGTCGCGGGGCTCGGCTCCCGGAATCGGCACCCCCTCGCCCCCCTCGACCGGATAGCGAACCAGCTCGTCGTCGGGTGAGATGGCCACCAGCCAGTTGCCGTCGACCGAGACCGCGTTACCGTCGTAGGTGAACTGCGAGCCTTCCGGAGTCACCGGCAGCAGCGCGTCCTCGAGGTCGTGAAGAAACAATCGACCGCCGGCACCCTCCTGGCTGCCGGCGAAGAGCACTCCGCTACCGTCGGGCAGAAAAGTCCCCCAGGGCTGGGGACGAATATCTCCAAGCTCGAGAGCCCGGATCTGACCGGCGCCGGTCGGGTAGAGATTGAGACTGGGCGCGCCAAAGGGATCAGACAGAGCCAGCACCCACTTTCCGTCCGGTGACAGGGCCAGCCCGAGTCCGTCGTCGAGACGGATGGGTGGCGACCCGTCGGTGCCCCGGAGATACATCCAGTAGCCCTCGTCACTCCTCCCCTGATTGCCTTCTTCGAAGAGAACCTGCCGGCCATCGGCCGACAGCGCCCGCAGGGTCGACCAGTCGAACCACGACAGGTTGGTCTCATCAGCGGCGCCTGGCGCGCGACCGACAACCTCCCGGCGGATGTTCTGTGGCGTGATCAGCACTCGGCCGTCGGCCGCAACGTCTCCCAGCCGCAGACCTCCCGCCGATCTGTACAGCAAGCGGACCTCTCCATCCAGCGTCATTGCCCGCAAGGCGCTGCCGCTGGCTCCCCAGATCTCGTCGCCGGCTGGCGACCAGGCCAACCCCTGGGGCATCGACACGTCGGGAAAGCTCTGCACCTCCCCTTCACGATCCACCACAGCGACCGAGCCGACATTGTCGCCGCGCACCGGATGATCCATAAAGGCGACAAGGTCTCCCCCGGGGGCCACTCGCACGTCGCCGATCCAACCATCGGTCTCATAGAGCACCTCCCCGATCGGATATTCCAGCTGGTAGCGCCCACCGACCAGCCGGGCCACCGCCAGGCTTTGACCGTCAGGGCCCCAATCGGCCTCGTGAACGCCCTCGAGAATCTCACGTGGCGCTCCCCCTTCGAGCGGTACCCGGGCCAGAGTCCCGGACGTCTCCCAGCCGACGGTAAAACGGCGGCCAAGTGAGATCGCCATCTCCCCGGTGGGCGAAATGGAGAGCAGATCGGCGGCGCCAAAGCCCAGAGCCCGCGACCCCGGTGTGCCGAGCTGGGTGGTAAAGACCTCGGGCGCTCCTCCCTCCCACGAGGCGCCATAGACCACCGTCTGCTCGTCGGCGGCAAAGCGAGAGGTCATGACCAGACCCCGGCGATAGGTCAGCTGCTGAAACTGCGGTGCTACAAAGGGTGATCCACGAAAGGCCAGATAGCCGGCGGCGAGACCGGCAAGAAGCGCCACCCCGGCCACTGGGATTATCCACACCGCGGCCCGACGACGCTTGGGCGCCTCCGGAAACGGCTCCACGTCGATTCGCGTCCCCGAGATCGCCGTCTGGGTGACTGCATCCAGTGCAAATGCCAGATCCCGGGCCGACTGAAAGCGCTCTTCGGGGTTCTTCTCCAGACAGTGCCGCACGACCCGCTCGAGAGCCGACGGCAAGCGCTCGGTGGCTTCCGCCAGCTCGGGCGGATCCTCCTTGAGAATGGCGCTCATCGTCTCCACCGCCGACTCGCGCCGGAAGGCACGCTGGCCGGTCACCATCTCGTAGAGGATCGCTCCAAGGCTGAAGATGTCCGAGCGATGATCCGCGGGCTGGCCGCGAACCTGCTCGGGTGACATATAGCCGACCGTCCCGAGGACGACCCCGGGACCGGTCTCCGCCCCCATTGTCGGCGCCATGGTCGGCGCTTCGCCGATCTCCACCTCGGCCAGCTTGGCCAGCCCGAAATCGAGGATCTTGACCCGCCCCTCATTGGTAACGATTAGATTTTCGGGCTTCAAGTCGCGGTGCACGACCCCTTTACCGTGAGCCGCCGCCAGACCGTTGGCGGTCTGGCGCGCGTACTCGACGGCCTTGCGTTGCGCAACGCCATCTCCATCCAGAAGCTCACGCAGGGTAGACCCTTCGAGCAACTCGGTCACCGCATAGGTCACCCCATCTTCGGTGCCAAAGTCGTAGATCGCCAGAATG
Organism: Thermoanaerobaculia bacterium; assembly: GCA_049678185.1. GTDB lineage: Bacteria > Acidobacteriota > Thermoanaerobaculia > Multivoradales > JAHEKO01 > M0029. Next base: position 13,687 of record JBAUDS010000374.1, on the reverse strand, counting down.
TTGGGGTGCGAGAGTGCTGCTACGGCTCGCGCTTCGCGCTCGAAGCGGGCGAGGCGCTCGCTGTCCTGGGCAAATTCCTCCGGCAGCACCTTGATCGCCACCTCGCGATCCAGCTTGGTATCCCGGGCCCGGTAGACCTCCCCCATCCCACCCTCCCCAAGCTTGGCGGTGATCTCATAGTGACCGATCTTGCTTCCCAGCATGGTCCTACCTTTCAGCTACCGTTTTCCGATCCGACTCGACAAGGGAGCTAGCTGCATTCTAACCGACTCCCTACCTGGCAGCTCGCGTACAATCCCCTCATGAGACCGATGACGATGGCCATTCTTGCCTGGCTGCTGCTGACCACTGCCCCAGCGGTGATCGTGGCTCAGGGCACCGTCGGCGCTGAAGGCGCCGACTCCTGGATCGCCAGCCACGACGCCGAGCTCAAAGCGCTCAATCAGAGCATCTGGAGCCATCCCGAGCTCGGCCTCCAGGAGCACCACGCCGCCTCTGAGCTCATCCGCTTTCTCGAACAGGCGGGCTTTGAGGTCGAGCGCGGGGTCGCCGGCATGCCGACGGCCTTTGTGGCCACGGCCGGCTCGGGCGAGCCGGTGATCGGGATCCTGGCCGAGTACGACGCGCTGCCCGGCATGAGTCAGGCGACTGTCCCGCGGCGGGAGCCGCGAACCGACGCGCCTTCAGGCTCGGAGGCCGATATCGGTCACGCCTGCGGTCACTCGGTCTACGGCACCGCCAGCGCCGGCGCGGCGGCCGCCGCCTGGCATGCCGCCAGGCAAGCGGGTCTGCCGGGAACCATCCGGCTCTATGGCACCCCCGCCGAGGAGACCGGCATCGGCAAGGTCTTCATGCAACGGGCCGGTCTATTCGACGACCTCGACGCTGCCCTCGAGTGGCACTCCAGCGATAGGACCCAGGCTTCCTTCGATTCCAGCAAGGCAATGGTCAATGTCAAGTTTCGCTTCGCCGGCCTGGCGGCCCACGCCAGCCGCAGCCCCCACCAAGGCCGGAGCGCGCTCGATGCGGTCGAGCTCATGAGCGTGGGGGTCAACTTCCTCCGCGAGCATCTGCGCGACGACGCCCGCATTCACTACGTCATCACCGACGGTGGCGGCCAGCCCAATGTCGTACCGCCGCGGGCCGAAGTCTGGTACTACGTGCGCGCCGACGACCACGCCTATGTCGAGTATGTCTTCGAGCGGGTGCGCGAGATCGCCCGCGGGGCGGCGCTGATGACCCGCACCGATCTCGAGGAGAGAATCGATACCGACGTCTTCGAGATCCTGCCCAACCGGCCACTGGCCGAGGTGCTCCACCGGCAACTCACCCGCGTCGGTCCGCCGGACTTCGACGCCGCCGAGCGCGAGTTCGCCCGCCTGACCCAGGCGACGCTGGCCGACCCGCCGAGCGAGCCGCTGGCGACCAGCATCGAGCCGCTGGCCGACGAGCCCACCGTGGGCCCGGCCTCATCCGACGTGGGTAACGTCAGCTGGGCGGTCCCCACCGGCGGCATCAACGTCGCCACCCAGACCCTGGGCGCGCCGGGTCACAGCTGGCAGATCGTGGCCTGCACCGGAATGTCGATCGGCGAGAAGGGGATGATCGTCGCCGCCCGCACCCTGGCCGGAGCCACCCTCGAGCTCCTCGCCAGCCCCGAAACCCTCGAGCGCGCCCGCTCCGATTTCGAGACCCGGCGGGCCAACGGCAAGATCCCCCAGTCCGTCCTACCCGAGGGTCAAACGGCTCCGCACTGATCCGGCCGGCACGGAGGCCCATTCAGATGGCACAGGCCATCTCATATTGATCGATCCAGTGGTCGAAGCCCAAGCACCCGAGAAAGGTCAGCATCCCCTCGTCGGTCCGATCCACGTTTAGCAGTTTGACCTCGGATAACTCCTCGGGAAAGTGCTCGACCAGGCTTTGTACGAGAGCGGTACCAATACCGCAGCGTCGATGCGACCGCCTCACGACCAGGGTCATGATCCAATTGAGCAGAGGCGTGAAGACAATCACTCCTACACACCTGTCTTGATCAAAAGCACCGAGAACCAGCAGCTGGTCGGGGTTCCTTTCGACCGCGGCAAAGCCGTTCTCCCACGAGGGCTGCCATTCGACTTCGGTGCTGAATCCCGCCACCAATGCTCGATCGATGTTCTTCACCTCGATCCCGGAGGGCGGCTTCGAGGCGAGATTCGCCTTGTCCACCTTCAGCTTGAAGCAGGCCAACTCCCGGGTCACCTCGAAACCGGCTTTGGTGTAGGCGCGGATGGCGGGCTTGTTCACCTGCAACACTTCGAGCAGAAATAGGGAGACCCCTCTCGACTCGAGCCGCGGCATCGCATGGTCGAACATCTTTCGCGCCAGCCCCTGCCCCCGAAACTCCGGCACGATTCCGGTGCCGGCGTCGAAGGCCGCGAGCTCGTCTTGCCAACGGTCGACGCCGATTAGCGTAAAGCCCACCATCCGCTCGTCGTCGAAGGCGCCGACAGAGATGTCAAAGTCGACGTTGTTCTTGACGCACCGGCATTCGATCAACTTCTCGGTCACACCGCTCATGTCCACGGCGTAATCGGCAAACGCCTCGAGCCATGTCGACAGGAGCTGGCTCTGGGAAATGCGATCGAATCTCACCCTCGGCTCTCTCGCGGTCCACCTTCTACGTCCAGCGCCAGACAACGCTCGGCTTCCTGGCGCGCCTCGAGCAGGTCCTTCCGTACCGTGGCGCCAAGATTCTCGGAGCCGGCCAGCAGAAGCGAGATCTCCTCGACCGCCTCGGAGCGACAGCTCACCGCGAGCAGATGATGAGCGTAGTTGTGGAGGAAGTAGGGGTCCCTGGTGCCGCTCATCGCCGCCAACGGGTCGAGGATCTCGCCGAGGAGATCGGTCTGCAGCCCCACCTGGTTTGCCGGGAAGAGCTCGGCCATGGCCGCGCGCTGACTGGGAAACGGCAACGAGCCTTCGGGCTGCTGGAAGAGATCGAGCCAGTGCTTTTTGTTCTCGTGATCGGGACCCGCGGCTTCTGCAGCAATCGCCCTCTGCCGGCCGTTGTAGGACAGATCACGCTCGGCTTCGATCCCTGCCAGGTACTCCGCCCGGGGATGTCCCCACGAGCTCAGCTGGATCACGGCTTCCCAGCGACGCGCCTGATCCAGCGAGAAGTCGACGTCAGCTGGGCTTGGTGACAGAAGCTCTACCAATCGGTCCAGTCCTTCGGCGGTATGGGCCGCCTGCAAATAGTGATCGAGCCAGATCCCCTGGAGATCGCTTGCTGCCGGCGAAGAGCGGACGCCCGACCAGAAAAAGGTCTCGATCTGCGGCCCTACCGCCGCCAATACCTTGTCGGCAGGATCCCCCAGGCGATGGAGAAACTCGAGGTCCTCGACCAGCGCATCCAGCACCTGATCAACGATCCGCTCATGGTTCTCGGTCTGAAGATTCTTCATCACCAGAATCGCAAAGCTCGTCAGCGGCAATCGCCCGTCGCGGGTCAGGTCCCACAAAGCTCCCCAAAACATCGACCGGGTCAGAGGATCCTCGAGCCGGCTCAAACGCTGCGCCAGCGCTCTCTGAGTTTCCAGGTCGAGAACGACCTTGGCGTAACCCTGATCTCCATGGTTGAGGTGGACCAGCTCCGGACAGGGTGAACCAACGGCCGCCGCGACTTCGGTCCTCTCCCCGGAGATGGTCAGCGGGAGAATCGAAGGTCGGACTTCGACGCCGTTGCCGGGGGCCTCGTAGAGCGCCATCTCCAACCGCTGCCGACGGAGCGTCGGATGCTCGCTCGGCGCGGTCTGGTCGACGGCCAGCCGCTCGACGCGGCCATCGATGCAATCGACGCTGACACCCAGGGTGTTGACACCAGCCTCGTAGAGCCACTCCTCCACCCATTGATCGAGATCCTGACCGGCCGCCTCGGCGATGGCCGTGGTGAAGTCGACCAGCGTCGTGTTGCCAAAGGCGTGCTGCTTCAGATAGCTCGCGACGCCTGCTCGGAAATGCTCCTCCCCCACCAGAAACGCCAACTGCTTGAGCACCGAGGCCCCTTTGCCGTAGCTGATGCTGTCCCAGTTGGCGTAGAAGCTGGCGTTATCCGGGATCGGCATCTCGATGGGATGGGTCGTCACCCGCTCATCCGCGCGGTAGGCGCTTCGTTTGCTGCCCAGGTAGAAGCCGAGCCACGGATCATCGAATTCGGTGGCACCTGCTTTGGCGAGGGCCGTCATATAGGTGGCAAAGCTCTCGCTCAGCCACAGCCCGTTCCACCACTCCATGGTCACCAGATCGCCAAACCACATGTGAGCCATCTCGTGCAGGATGACACCGGCAAGTGACTCACGTCGCACCCGGCTCGGGTTGTCGCCATGCGCAAACTTCTCCGTGTAGGTCACCGCCGCCGCGGTCTCCATGGCACCGACAGTCGCATCGGGGACGAGGATCTGATCGTACTTGCCAAACGGATACCGGAGCTCGAAATAGCGCTGGTAGAAATCGAAACCCTGCCGAGTGAATTGAAACCACGAATCCGAGCGCACGCGATCGGCAAGCGACTCCCGCGCCAGCAGCCGCAGTGGTATATCGCCGGCCCAGGATTCCCACACCCGATACGGACCGGCGTGGAGCGAATAGAGATAGGTGCTGAGAAGAGGTGATGGTGGAAACTTCCAGATCCTGGTCGACTCCCGACCACCCGGTCGCGGCTCGATCTTTGTCTCTTGCGCAGTAGAGACCACGATCCAGTCCTCGGGCGCAATGACATCGAGTCGATACGAAGCCTTCAAGTCGGGCTGATCGAAGCAAGGAAAGAACCGGTTGGCATACGACGGCCAGAGAAAAGTGTAGAGATAGCTCCGGCCGTCGAGCGGGTCGGTCATGCGATAGAGACCCGTACCATCGGAGCTGTAGGGGTGAGTGAAATCGATCTCCAAGACGTTGTCGCCGATCTCGAGCGACCCATCGGGCAGGGTGAGAAAGAAACCGTTGTAATCGGCCTCCACCCGGTGACCGTTGACCGTCATCTCCTCGATCTCACCACCGGAGAAATCGATCGTTAGCGGGTGTTCAAGGTGCAGAAGCGAGAAACCGATTCGCGCCCCGCCAGTGAACTCCGACGCGGAGGTCAGATCGATCTCCAAGTCATAGGTCACCGACCCCACCTGGCTCCGCCGGCGGAGCGCCTCATCGCGGGTCAACAGGTCCGCCACCGGTCGGGCCGCACCCGCGACCAACGAGACAGGTTCCGACGGCGCGCCACCAAGCTGGTTTCGAGTGCAACCCAGGGGCAGTGCCAGAATACAAACGCCAACGGCAACCACAAAGATTTTATTCAGGCTTTGCTTGGCTCTGATGCTCAACTCGAGATCACCTCGGCTTGCCATCCTACTGCAGGAAGGGAAGGCGTCCTGAGGGACGAAGCGGCCGGCATTTACGTTGCCTAGCCCCAAGACGGCCGGCACTGTGGCCGGCCGCTTCGTCTTGTTGCCGTGAAGGTTAGGCGCTGAAGGCGGCCAGGTGACAGACGGCGCCGTCGTGCCAGAGGACCGAGCCGGACAGATCGTCTCCCGACACCTCCAGCTCGCAGCCAAGCTCCGGCTGCTCCGCGGCCGGCACCAGCCGCTCGGTCACCAGGGTAAGAAACTCCTTGGCCGCGTCAGGCGACGCCGGCTGCTGCTCCCCGTCCTCGCGCACCGCCTCCACGAAGTAGGCATCGGCGATCCGTTTCCACAGTTTGTGCATAGTGGTCGGGGTGTCGAAGAGGTCGACTCCCAGAATCTCCCCACCCCGAGCGGCAACGAATCCACAGGCGGTCTCCGGCAGCCGGATCTGCTTGCGGTAACCCTCGAGCCGTCCCTCTGCCGCCTCGAAGCCATCGGTCATCGAGCTTGTCGGCGACGGGGCCTCGAGCGCATGGAGATGCTCGCCGACCTCCTCCCAGACCTCGCCCTGATCGCTCCGCGCCCCTCCCATCGCCGCCCGATTCCGATGCACACTCTTCATCTTGAGCGCCCGCAGCTTGGGGTGCGCCCAGGCCTTGGCCTCGAAGTGCCGCGACCGATACCGCCACCGGCCCTGCTCCACACAGCTCACCGCCAGCTTGTAGGCCGCCGCCGCGGCCACCAGCACCGTGAGATTGACCACCCGGTTCTGTTTCGCCCCCACCAGTATCTCCCCCTCGGGGATCAGGATCGGAGCCGGCCCCTGGTTCTTCACCGACAGAAAAGGCACCTCTCCGCCCTCGTCGACCTCCTCCACCACCGCCTCGCCCTTTTCGATCCCCTCGCTCAGCAGCTGATACCGAGGTGACCTCTCTTCGTCCCCATCACCCTCGGCCGCGTGAAAGACCGGGAAGACGGTCAGATTCCGACAGTGAATCCCTTCTCCGACTTCGAGTCCGGCAATCCACCCCTTCGCCTGGTCCATCGAGTCGACTATCTGATTTTCGTTCGCCATGGGCGCTCCTTTCTGCCTCCACCTACAGCCTGCCACGCACCCCTGTCAGAACCTGTCAGGATCTCCTGTCAGCCGTGGCATCGAAGCGGCCGGCCTCCGTGCCGGCCGAGAACTCTAGCCACAGAATCCGTATATCTACTGAGGTCAGACGCCCGTCACCCACGTCCGGTCTGGGCGCGAGCTGCGGAAATGGATATCGTGTCTCCCGAAGTGCGTGTTCCCCTGAGACTCCTTTCGTCACCGTCACCGGAGCTGGAGCTGCTGAGCCTGCGGCAGGTGAGGGCCGAGAGCCTGTTTCTCTTCCATCTGGCCTGCTGGGCGGGGTTGAGCCTCTACCTGGTGGCAATCAATCTCATAACCACCGGCCTCGGCCAGCCGTGGAGCCTGTGGCCCGCCGTCGTCTGGCTCGCCGTTCTACCCCTCCACTGGACCTGGGCCTATGTCGTCCGGCGACGATGGTTCGAGACACGGCACCGTCGGCTCACGGCCAAGCCTGCTATCCCCGACCAACAAGATACTGCCGAGCCGCGAGAGGAATTCGAAGACCTACGCGGCAAGGTAGTGCACTCGGTAGCCGAAGCCCGCGACGCCCTGCGTACCATCAGCCCCGAGGCCGTCAGCGATCTGTCTCGGGGTGAGACCCACGCCCTGACAGTGCTCTCCTGGCTCGAAGAGGCGGAGCGGCTGCTGCCCCTCGGCACGCGGGGTCGCGAGCTTCGTCCGGCGGTAACCACGGCCCTCTCCAGACCGGGCAACGAGACGACACGCGTCCCGCTCCAACGGCTCCTCGGCCAACTCGATGTTCAGGACGTCAAACTCGCCCGCCTCGAGCGCGTGACCGGAGAGCGTCGATCGCTGCTCGACTCCTTTCTCCTCACCCTCGAAAGCGCCGGGCTGGCCACCGCGAGCGTCGACCTTCTCGCCCCGGTCATCGACCCGCTGCGTGAAAGGGTCCAACTGCTGGCGCAGGTGGTGGCCGAGGAGGGCCGCGGCCCCGCCCCGACTACGGTCTCTCCAGACGGCCGCATCGACCGCCTCCAGAATGAAGTGCGCCTGGCTCAGGAGCTCCAGCGTTCCATTCTTCCCGAGGCGCCACCAGAGGTTCCGGGACTCGCCGTTGCCCATCTCTATCGCCCCTCCAGCGAAGTGGGTGGCGATTTCTTCGATTACTACACCGTCGAGTCGGGGGGTCTGCTGGTGGCGGTCGGTGATGCCAGCGGTCACGGTCTCGACAGCTCCATGGTCAGCAGCATGGCCAAGAGCGCCCTTTTTACCCATGTCGCCGCCGGCCGCTCACTCGAATCCACCATGACCGAGATGAATCGGATGATGTATGCGACCCTCGGCCGCAGACGCCTCATGTCCTTGGCGCTGGTCGAGATCGAGCCCTCCCAATCCCGCCTCAGATGGGTGAATGCCGGCCAGATCTTTCCCATCCTCCGCCGCCGGAGCGAAGTTCGCGAGCTCGAGCAACCCGGCTACCCTCTTGGGGTGCGCCCCGACAGCAGGTTCGAGATCGCCGAAGAGGCTCTCGAGCCCGGAGATCTCCTACTTCTGCTCACCGACGGCTACGTGGAGGCTGTCAACCCGGCCGGCGAGCCCTATGGCTGGCGGCGTCTCGAGCAACAACTCCGCGACCGCGACAGCAGCGATGTGGAGCTGCTCATCACCGAGCTGGCGGAAGATCTGTGGAGCTACCTCGACGGTGAGCCGCCCCACGACGACGTGACCCTGGTGGCCATCCGAGTCGACGAATGAGCAAGCGGAAGAATCGTCGCCACACTCTGGGGTCCCTCTACCTCCCCCTCGACGGTCCAGCCACCCTGGCGGCCCTCGAGGCGACGGCCGCGAGCCATCGCGGTCGCCTTGCCCAGGTGACTCGACTCCTGATCGGCCTCGCGGCCGGCCTCTTGGTGCTCAACCTGGTAACCACCGGGACCGACTCGGATCTGACGGCTGCCGAGCGCTGGTGGTCGGTCTTCCCAGTTCTGAGTATCGGCCTGGTGATTTGGATCCTGTTCGCCGGTCAGCGTCTGCTGGCTCTGAGGACCCTCGAGACCCAGCGTTATCTTCTGGCCCATCGCCGAGTGGCGGACCGCGAAGCCGAGATCCGGGGCTGCGAGGCCAAGCTTGCGACACGTCTCGAATCCCGCTCGCCCCGCCGGCTCGAGATCGAAGGGGTGCTGGCGGCCGCCCGCCAGGAGTCGGCACGGGTGATCGACAAGCTGGTCCACCGCACCGCCCAGCTCGAGGCTCACGAACAGACCGATGCCGAAGCCAGGCTGACAACCGCCGCGATGGAGAGCGAGCCGCTGTTGGCCAGCCTCGACGCCTATCGCCTCGCCCTGGCGAACATCGAGCTCGACATTCTGCTCGAAGCGGACTTCCTGGCCTCCCCCGCGGCGGCGTCGGCTTTCGAAAGCGCCCTCAGCCTGCTCAAACTGGGGATCGAGGCGCCGGCTGCCGGGCCCTCGACCCCACCTCCGGCGGCAGTCCGTCAATCGCTGGCCGTCCTTCCCTTTACCGATCTCAGCCCGGAGCAGGACCAGGAATACTTCGCCACCGGCCTGGCAGAAGAGCTCATTGCCGCCCTCACCAAGATCGAAGGTCTGCGTGTCATCGCGCGGGGCTCTGCCTTTTCGGCGCGGGTCAACGGCGACGACGTCCAGAAGATCGGTCGACGTCTTGGTGTCGATACCGTGCTCGAAGGGAGCGTCCGCAAGTCGGGCGACCGCCTACGCATCACCGTCCAACTGATCGATGTCGACGCCCGGCTCCACCTCTGGTCCGAACGCTACGACCGGGAGATGGGGGACATCTTCGCCATCCAGGACGAGATCACCAGTGGGGTGGTGCGGCATTTCGAGGGCAGCCTCCTGGCGGCGGCCCCTACCGCCCTGGTGCGACCACAGACCGAGAATCTCGAGGCCTACCACCTCTATCTGCGCGGGCGCCACTTCTGGGCCAAGCGGACCGCCGCCGCTCTGACCGACGGCATCCGCAGCTTCGAGCAGGCAATCGAGCTCGATCCCGGTTACGCCCTGGCCTGGGCCGGGCTTGCCGACTCCTACATCCTGCTGGGCTTCTACAGCGTACTGGCCCCCGTGGAGGCCTTTCCCAAGGCCAAGGAGGCGGCCACCAAAGCGCTGGCGATCGACGACACCCTGGCGGAAGGACACCTGTCACTCGCCTTTGCCCGCATCCTTTTCGACTGGGACTGGGAGGGAGCCGGGCAGGCCTTCCAACGTACATTCGAGCTCAATCCCGGCTACGCCACCGCCCACCACTGGTTCGCCGAATACCTGGCCTTCCAGGGTCGCCACCAGGAGGCCATCGAGCAGGCCCGCACGGCCCTCGCCCTCGATCCCCTCTCCCTGATCATCAACGTGCTGATGGGCTGGGTCCTCTACTACGCCCGCCGCTACGACGACGCCATCGTCAAGCTGAACGAGACCCTCGAGCTCGATCCCGAGTTCGCCCCGGCCGACTTCTGGCTCGGGCTGGCCTACGAGCAACAGGGCCGTTACGACGAAGCCATCGAAGTCTTCGAGCGGGCTTTAGAGAACTCGGGCCGGAGCCCGATGATGCTGGCCGCTCTGGGGCGGGTATATGCCGACCAGGGTCGAGCCGACCGCGCCCGAGAGCTGCTCGAAGAGCTCGAGCAAACCGCCGAGCAGACCTTTGTCCCCTGCTATTACATTGCCACTATCCACTCGGGGAGCGAGGAGCGCGAGCTGACCCTCGACTGGTTGGAGAAGGCCTGCAAGCAGCGCGAGAGCTGGATGGTCTTTCTCAACATCGACCCGATCTGGGACCGCTACCGGGCGGAGCCCCGGTTTCAAGCGCTGGTGCGAGAAGTCGGTCTGCCCCCCACCCTCCCTGGCAGTGGGCAGTGAGCAATGGGCACTGAGCCGGCATTCTCCTCACTACTCACTGCCCAGTGCTCGCTGCCTTAGTGGCCCGGGATGCCCTCCACTCCCGGCTTGAACCGGTAGATCTGGAACGGCGCCACCGAGCGGACCTGGCCGGGAGTCCGGCCGATCACCTGCTGTAGCGCGCTGCAAGTCACGTAGAGCCAGCCGTCGGGTCCAAAGCTCAGGCCGTCGGGCCAGCGCAGGCGATCGTCGCGGACGAGGGTCTCGAGGCGGCCGTCGGCACGCAGCCGGACGATCGCCGAGTGCTCGAGATCGGTGAGATAGAGGTTGTCTTCGACATCGATGCTAATGCCGTCACTCATGGTCTTGGCGGCAAAGGTCTCGACCCGGCCCGCGAGCTGCTCCTCATCGAGTGAGGGGTTGTCGAGGTCGGCGGCGCGTACCCGGTAGATGTGCCGAGCGGTCACCGGAGCGTAGTAGAGCCACTCCCCGGCTCGGTCGAGAGCGATGGAATCGACGCCGGGGCGGACGGCGAAGAGACCAAACACCTGCATCTTTCGACCCTGGACCACCGGAATGTAGGGCTCGGGTTCGACCGACCGATGGCCCTCGAGAAGTCGCCGGCAGGTACGCCGCTCGACGTCGTAGACCATCAGCGCCGGCCGCTTGGCGAAAATGCTGGCGTCGGCGATGTAGATTTTACGGCCTGTCGGATCGACCTGAAAGTCGTTGAGATGTGACCCCAGCCCCGCGCACTCCCGGGGGAAGTCGAAGCGATGCACGATTTCGTCCGTCGCCAGATCGAAGGCCAGCAGCCGGGGTTGTCCGCTGCCATGGTTGGCGTTATCGAGGGTCCACAGACGATGCTGCCGGTCGATGCGTAGGGACAAGACGGTGACAAAGGCGGCCGGCTCGCCGCCATCGGGGGATTGAAAGGCCGGCGAGGGATAAGGCACCGGATGGCCGTTCACCAACTCGGCGACCCGGGTCTCCGGCCATGCCTCGGGGTGAAAGGAGAAGAAGATCCGCCCACCGGCAGAGACCGCGATATTCCCCGGTGGAAGCTCCAGATCGGCCATCGTCTCCAAAACCTCGGGCGAGAAAAGCGGATCGGTCGTCAGATCTGGAAAGCCGACCTCGCCACCGCCGTACCGGACCCGCAGCCCGATCAGCAGCACCACCAGCAGACCGGCCACGCCGGCAAACAGCATCAGAAGCGCCTTCGACCAGGATCTGGCACCGCTCACGGTATCGGGCATTGTAGCCCTCGACGCACTTGACAGCACACGGCTCCGTCGGGCAAGCTCGGCCAGCTTTCCCAAGCATGTCCGGGCAGCGGATCGGCCGATGGATCGACCTCGAGAGAAAAGAATGCGCCTCTTGTCACGCCTGGGAGCTGCCGGTTTCTTGTTCTTCTTGTTGAAAGGATTGCTCTGGCTGTTGACCCCGGTTCTGTTGTTGGCCTGGGGCTGGTTCAAAGCACTTTGAGAAGGGAAATACGATGGACACAAACGGAATCATGGAACGGCTGCGCACAGAGACACGTGACCTCCACGACCAGGCCGAGCAGAACCAGTGGCAGGGACGGATGGTCAGCGGCGACCTCACCCGCAGCGACTACACGCGCTGGCTCGGACAGATGTTCCTCGGCCACCGCGCGCTGGAGAGCCAGCTGCGCTCGCTGCCGCTCGACCAATTCCCCTACACGACTATCCGCTCTGAGCACTTCCAAGAGCCCTATCTGCGCTCCGACCTCGAGCACTTCGGAGTCGATCCCGAGACCATCGAGCCGCTGGCGGCCACGACCGCGCTGATCGCACGCATTGAGGAGCTCGCTCGCGAGCAACCCCTGGCCCTGCTCGGCTTTCACTACGTCTTAGAGGGCAGCAACAACGGCAACCGATTCATCGCCAAACGACTGCGCGAGGTCTACGAGCTCGAGCCCGGGGCCGGTGACCGCTATCTCGATCCCTACGGCGAGCGCCAGCGCGAGGTCTGGAAGCGCTTCAAGGAGGATCTGGGCAGCGCCGAGCTCTCAGCCGGCGAGCAGGATCTGCTGGTCGCCAGCGCGCGAGAGATGTTCCAGGCCATCTACGACATCAGCAACGAGCTGGACGCGGATAGAGAGACGGACATCCCGGCGGCGGCCCAATAGCCGACCTGCGCGTCAACTTCCCTACTGCTCTTCGAACAGCCGCAGGTATTCGCCGTAACCCTCGGCCTCGAGCTCGTCCACGGGGATGAATCGCAGCGCCGCCGAGTTCATGCAGTAGCGCTGCCCGGTCGGTTTGGGGCCATCGGGGAAGACGTGACCGAGGTGGGAATCGGCGAGCTTGCTTCTGACCTCGGTTCGCACCGCGAACAGGCTCCGGTCCTGCTTCTCGACGATATTCTCCCCCTCGAGTGGCCGCGTAAAGCTTGGCCACCCGGTACCGGACTCGTACTTGTCGGTGGAGCTGAAAAGCGGCTCGCCGGAGACGACGTCGACATAGATACCCTGCCTTTTGTTGTCCCAATATTCGTTGCTAAAGGCGCGCTCGGTCCCATCCAACTGGGTGACCTTGAACTGCTCGGGGGTGAGCGTCTCCTGGAGCTCATCTTTCCCAGGCTTGGCAAAGGTCTCCCATGAGTCGTCGTCCTTTTTCATGCTCTGCTTCTCCTCACCCCAGGTCCGACGCAGGTAGCCCGCGCGGCCCGAGCCTTCGCGGTACTGCTTGTAGTGGACCGAGTTTTTCTTGTAGTAGTCCTGGTGATAGCGCTCGGCCGGATAGAAAGGACCGGCGGCGACGATCGGGGTGACGATCGGTTTGTCGAACCGACCCGATCGCGCCAGCTCGTCGCGCGACTCCTCGGCCACCTTCTTTTCCTCCTCGTCGCTGTAGAAGATCGCGGTTCGATACTGGTTGCCACGATCGGCGAACTGCCCACCGTCGTCGGTGGGATCGATCTGCATCCAAAAAATCTCGAGGAGCTCTCCATAGCTGACCAGCGAGGGGTCATAGACCACCTGTATCGCCTCGAGATGACTCGTCTTGCCGGCCGACACCTCTTCATACGTCGGACTCTCCTCATCACCCCCGGAATAGCCGGAGATGACCGCATCTACACCGTCGAGATTCTCGAACGGCGGCTCCATGCACCAGAAACAGCCGCCGGCAAAGGTGGCTTTTTGCACGAGCTGATGTGCCATCTTGGCGGAATTATCAATGTTTGCAGGTTGTTCCATTTCTTGTGCTATGCCTGTTGCTGCTGTTATGAGGGTAAAGAAACAGCTGAGTATACGTAGATTTTTCATAATCGACCTCTCGGGTAGTGTGTCTGACCATTGTGCACTGTCGTGCTGGAATCACTTGCCTCTTTAC
>JBAUDS010000373.1:0-1931 GCA_049678185.1 Thermoanaerobaculia bacterium | reverse complement strand
AGATGAAAGCGATAACGTCTGCCCTCTTCTTCGACCTCGATCTCCCGCGCCAACCAGGGCTCGATCTGGCCCTTACCGTTGTCCCGAGTCAGCGTCTCGAAGATATTGGGAAGAACCTCTGCCTGCTCGTCGCTGCCGGCCAGGGATGGGTCGAGACTCTGGAGACGCGCCGTCATCGGCACTCGCAGTGTGCCGGAGACGGTCGCCGGCACTTCGGACGCCACCGCCGTCTCGACCTTACCCACCTCACTGTAATTGACATGCGGAGGAGTGCTTCCCAGCCGGATGCCGCGCACCTTGGGGCTGGCGACGCGAGCATCGACGTCATAGAACAGCGGGATCAGAGTGGCCGATTCCAGGAGTTTGCTCTCGAACTGCCGATACACGCTTTCACGAACCTCGGGTCGGATTTCGGCCCGCCCCGTCTCCATGAGCTTGTCGGCCTCGGACGAGGAGAAATAGGCGCTAAAAAGGCCGGCAGAGGTGTGGAACAGTCCGTGGGTGAAATTGTCCGGGTCGTCGTAATCCGGTCCCCAGCGAGTAATACAGAGATCGATACCCTCGTTGGCGTGCTCGGCCTCGATAAACGACTTCATGTCGGGGGTCGCCACCGCCACAGTGACGCCCAGAGGCTCCCAGGCCGCAAACAGTGCTTCCAACAGCGGCAGATAGCGATCCTGCATCAGTGGGTGAACGGCGGCCTGCAGCTCGAGACCCCCTTCGTGTCCCGCTTCTCGCACCAGCTGTCTGGCCTCGTCCTGAGACAGCAGCCGGGCTCGCCGGCCCGGGTCGTGACCCAGAATACCCGGCGGCAGGAAACCCGCCGCCGGCAGAGCGAAACGACCGAGCGTCTGCCAGACAAGATCGTGAGAGCGAACGACGCCCGACAGGGCCCGTCGAAATTCGACACTGCCAGCGGCCGGGCCGCTGTTGACGTTGAAGAGGACAAAGTAAGTGAACTTCTGTGCCGCTTCTACGAGACCCTTGCGAAATCGGGCATCCCGTAGGAGCTCTTCGAGGTCCTTGGGCAGAAGATCACGGGCCAGATCCACCTCTCCGCTACGCAGCCCGGCGGCGAGCTCCGCAGCGCTCAGCCCGGGTCGGAACTCGAGCGACTCCAGCCTGGGTGGCGCGCCTTTCCAGTACTGGGCATTCCGCTCCAGGATCAAACGCTCTTCCGACTGCGAGACCAGTCTGAAGGGCCCGGTTCCCAGGAAAGGTCCCCCGTTGCCTGCCCCGGCCGCACGAGTGATACCGGTCCGTATGTCGGTGAGGAGCGCCGGGTAAATCGGCAAGGGCTCTTCCAGGTTGATGGTGAAAGTGGTGTCTGAAAGAACTTCCAGACCCTCCAGCCGGTCGGTCTTGCCGCCGGCCAACTCGCGGGCCCCTCGGATCGCCGCCAAGCCCGGCGCCAGCTCGTGGACACTTTGAGGGATCGAGCTCTCGAAGGCCTTCTTGACGTCTTCGGCGGTGAGGGGGTCGCCATCTTGAAAACGGACGTCTGGGCGGAGAGTGAACAGAAACGAGGCGCCGTTCTCCTGCGTCTCCCACTTCTCACAGAGGTTGGGGATGAGATTTCCCTGGGCATCGGTTGTCAGCAGGGTCTCGACGACATTGCTGAAGACTTCGAATTCCTCGATGAACTGCATCTCCACCGGGGTCGTGGCCGACACCGGGTTGGCGATGCCGACCACCAAGCGTCCACCCTCGGGAATCTCCTCGGCGGCGACCCGCTGCTCGGGCCCGCTCTCCAGCTTTTCGGCCTCCTGGAGGTAGGCGGCGCCCTTGTCGTACTCGCCGCGGAGATTTGCCAGCGTGGCCGCCAGTGAGAGGAACTGTCTCAGGATCTCGCTGTCGTCAGCTTGGCGCGAAACTTCCAGACCGCGCTCCACCCATCGCCGGGTCTCCTCGACCTGACGGGCCTGCCAGGC
>JBAUDS010000372.1:0-3554 GCA_049678185.1 Thermoanaerobaculia bacterium | reverse complement strand
TGCACAGGTCTATACACATCCATCGCTGCTTGTTGAGCGGTTGAGGCCTAACGTTCAGAAGCTGGAAGATCTACTTGATGAGAAAGCACCGGAGCTTTTTCTCTAAGGTAAAACTCCGCTGGCTACCAATCGAAGCTCTGTCGGATTGGATAGGGTTCGACAGGCTGCTATCCCTGAAAGCGGACGCTCTACTTGGCGAATGTCAGCCAAGATCAGGGTCCGCTTTCGGCCACAAGCGGCCGCTCACAAAAGTCCATAGTGGCCAGGTTCAGCGTGTCGCCGAACTTGAAGGGCGACGTGTACGACTTGCGGTCCACCGAGCTGCCGTTGTCGATGCCGACATCGAATAGCTCGGAAATCGAGCAGTTGCCGGACACCACCTTGTTGATGGTGCCCGGCTCCACTGACTAGTCGAGGTTGAACACGACCTTATCGAGCGTGCCCGTGAACTCGTTGTCCCGGTCATAGTCTTTCGACACCGGTGAGCCAGTGTCCTGTCCGACGTCGAAGGTCTCGGAGATCGAGTAGGTGCCAGGCACAGTCCGCTTCACCTCGCCGCGACCGACTTGCTTGCCGTTGACGCTGAGGACAACCGTCCCCGACTTCTTGTCATCACTGGGCGTGTACTTCGCCTCGATGACGACCTTGCCAGCGGGAAGCGGTTCGGCCCCCGTGATGGTGTATCGATCCTCGTTATAGGCGTTGTAGTGATACACGACACGGTTATCTTTCACATACAGCGAGTAGCCGCTGTAGATTCCTCCCGTTGCAACCAGCACACCGCTGGCTCCGCCCTTCGGGATCTCCGCGTAGGCGGTGATGGTGTGATTCTTGTTTTTCACCGGCGGCGAGTACGCTTCGGGAAGCCTCACCGCGCCCGGGGGATAGAAAACGAACTCCTTGCGCTGGGGTGCATATAGCGTCGTGACGTTGGCAAACCTGCCGAACAGGTCGTCGTGCAGCGGATAGACGTTGTACTTCAGTGCCTCCTCGTCCCAGGCTTGCTGGAGCTCCGCCAGTTTCTCCGGATTCGCCTTGGCCAGGTCTTTCGACTGGGAGCGATCCTCTGCAACGTGATACAGCTCCCATACGTCTTCGTCGAACGGCAAGGTACGATGGGGCTCGAAAGCCAGGCGGTCCGCGTGCAGCGTCACAGCTACCCAGCCATCGAGGTACATGGCCCGGTTACCGAGCTGCTCGAAGTACTGCCGCGTGTGGCGCTCCGCTGCATCGGCTTCGTTGAACGTATAGAGCATGCTAGTGCCTTCAAACGGCGACTGCTTGATGCCATCGATCACCGCCGGGGGTGTGACCCCTAGCGCTTCCATTATCGTCGGACCAATATCGATGATGTGAGCAAACTGCGTTCGAATCTCGCCCTTGTCCTTGATGCCGGCAGGCCAGGACACGACCAACGGATCCGCGGTCCCGCCGTGATGAACGGTCTGCTTGAAATGCTTGAAGGGTGTGTTACCGGCCCACGCCCAGCCGACGTTGTAGTGGTTGTTGGTCTCTTCCGATCCCCAGACGTCCTGCTTTTTGAGGTTCTCCTCCATGTCGGTCTTGGGGAAAGCGTTGGTGTACAACACTTCGTTGTGGGTGCCGGTGACCCCTCCCTCAGCGCTCGCGCCGTTGTCCGATGTGACGAGGATCAGCGTGTTCTCGAACTTGCCCGTTCGTTTAAGCGTCGCGATTATGCGGCCGATCTGCTCGTCGGTATGCTCCAGCTGGCCCGCGAATACTTCCATCTGGCGCGCCATCAGGGCCTTCTCCTCGGCGTTAAAGCTGTCCCACGCTGGCACTTTTTCGGAGCGCTCTGTTAACACGGTGCCTTTCGGGATGATGCCCATCTCGAGCTGGCGCTTGTGAATCTGCTTGCGCGCTTCGTCCCAACCCATGTCGAACTTGCCCTTGTAACGATCGCTGTACGCCTGGGGTGCATGATGTGGCGCGTGCATGGCGCCCGGCGCCCAGAACATGAAGAAGGGCTTCTCCGGGTTGATGGAAACGTCGCCGGTTATGTAGTGAATGGCTTTGTCGGCAATGTCTTCGGTCAGGTGGTAATCCGGATTGCCCCGTGATGGCTCGATCGGCTCATGTCCCACGTATATCTCAGGCGAGTAGTTGTTGGAGTCCGCCGACATGAAATTATAGGTGTGGTCGAAACCGTCGTTGGTGGGCCAATAGGTGAAGGGGCCGACCTGGTGAACCTGGAACAGGGGCGTGTGGTCCCACTTGCCGAGGGCGTAGGTGGTCCAACCTTCATCCCTGACGACGCGAGCGACTTCCTGTGAGCTCTGAGGTACCCGGCCTGCGTAACCCGGGAAGCCCATCGCCGTAAGGGCGTGTGATCCGAGCCCAATCGAGTGGTGATTGCGTCCCGCCATAATCGCGGCGCGTGAGGGTGAGCACAGCGCGGTCGTGTAGAAGTTGCTGTAGCGCAGGCCGCCCGCGGCCAGGGCGTCGATGTTGGGCGTCTCGATCAGCCCGCCAAAAGAGCCGAGCTGTGCAAAGCCGGTATCGTCGAGCAGGATGAGCAGGACATTGGGCTCCTTGCCGGTGTAGACCGGTTCCTTGGGCCAGTCCTCGACCGATTCCGCAAAGGTGCGCCCGATCTTGCCATTGAAGCCGGCCATCCTCGGGTCGTCGGCTGCGTTGTCCTGCGCCGTTGCGGGCTGGGCTGACATGATGACGGACGCCACGAGCGAAGCACATACGATGGCGAGCAGTATATTCAGTGTTTTGTTCATGGCTCTTGCGCTTTCTTTATTGATTGATGTTGTTTGCTGCCAAACTAACCATTTATTGGCATGCGTGGTGTCAACGCGTACCAGCAAATCAGCAGGATTTCGATACAGCCCCAATGAGAATAACACCCGGCCACAGAAGCGACAATGCGACCAAGTGCCTAGTCGTATATCCATCGATTGAGCCACGTCTTGCCGACCACTCGGCCCCCGCTGGGACTTATTACTCGTTCTGCGAATCAAGTGTGAGCGGCCGCGTTGGGTCAATAGCAGCCTCTCAGCATTATACCAGTGAGCGGCTGGTTTCGGGGGTAAAGCGGCCACTCACCGTTAAGAATACGTGCATGTTACAATCCCTCTCATCTGGTCGCGACGGCGTCGTGACCATCTCTGACGACGGCGTCGTCACACTCTCCCGGACGGCGTCCGGATATAAGCGGGAAGCTTCTTCGAATCGTGCGCAATCGCGCGCGGCAATTTTCT
The DNA here is from genome assembly GCA_049678185.1 of Thermoanaerobaculia bacterium. Classification (GTDB taxonomy): domain Bacteria; phylum Acidobacteriota; class Thermoanaerobaculia; order Multivoradales; family JAHEKO01; genus M0029. The sequence continues at coordinate 324 of JBAUDS010000372.1, read as the reverse complement.
ATTGCCTGAAGGAGTAATGATCATGGCAGAAGGTACACGACAACTTTGGGCGGCATCTGGACGCTTGCCTGAAGGACTTATCTATCCGGAACTCGTTCACACGGGAATTTCGGAAACACTCGTCCAGAACTCGAACGCATTCAACGCAGCGGCCGGATAGGAGATTGCTTTTCAAGCCCTGGTCTCGAGGCTTGTGTGTAGGGCGCTTGGAGGTCTCCGAGTTGCCGGATCCGGCTGGTTGGACCGGATTCGAGCACCCTGTCGTGGAAGGAGAAGAGGAGCGCGTGGTTGGAATCCGAGGATTCCGTGCTTAGAGGCAGACTT
>JBAUDS010000371.1:0-67078 GCA_049678185.1 Thermoanaerobaculia bacterium | reverse complement strand
GCGGAGCTCGATGCCGGCGGCACGCTGGACAACACCGGCACCGCGGATTCGGACGAGACCGGTCCGGTCACGGACGAGGTGATGATTCCGATCACCCAGAGTCCGGCGCTGTCGATCGACAAGACGGGCGTTTTCAACGATGAGGGCGGCGACGGTTTTGGCCAGGTGGGTGAGACGATCAGCTATACCTACGATGTGACCAACATCGGCAACGTGACGTTGACGAACCTGTCGGTGGTCGACTCCTTTACGCCGCCTGGCAATCTGGCGAACTTGAGTGCGATCACTTGTGCGCCACGTCCTCAGGGTGGGGTGCTGATTCCGGGTGCCACGACACAGTGCACGGCCACCTACACGCTGGCTCAGGCCGATGTGGACAACGGTCAGGTGGACAACCTGGCGACGGCGGATACGAGCGAGACCGATCCGGTAACCGACCCGGAGACGGTGCCGGTGCCGATCGCTCCACCGCTACCCGGCATCTGCATACCTAATGAGATCTTTGCGGTCGATGATCCGGTTGTGAAGAACTCGCTCTTTTTCGAGGTCCAACTCGACGGATCTGGTGCTAAGGACTGCGGAGATTTCCATATCGGCGCCAACTTCGAGGGTCTGGAGAGCATCGGGGGCATCTTGTATGCCGCCTCGAGTACGACGACCGACGACTTCGGGCCCGATGGGGGCTTCTACAAGGTCGCTGCCGATACCTGTGACGTGGAGTTCATCGGTTCGACCGGTTTCGATGTGGAGGCCCTGGCGGTCCACCCCAACGACACCACTATTATGTGGGGTTTTAGCGAGGATGACGGGCTGTTTACCATCGACAATCTGGAGACCGCAGCGAGCACACTGAGGGAGTCGTCGGACACCAAGATCGAGGCTCTGAGCTGGAGTCTCGATGGCACCACCCTCTACGGTGCCGGTGACAGCAGCCTCTACACCTACGAGTGCGACTCCGGCAGCCTCGTCGATTTCACCTGCAGCGGTGGTGGTTGGCAACTGGTCACCGACCAGTTGCCAGGCGAGATCGAGGGGATGGAGACCTCACGCGAGCTCGAGCACATCGCTTTGAATCAGGATGTGCTGATCCTGGGTGCCCACAGCGATGACTACCTCTACTACTGGGCTGTGGATTCCGGCGCCGTAGTCAAGATGCTCAGCACCGCGGGTCACCCCGACGTGGAGGGTCTGGTGGTTTGTAAGGACGACTGATCGCGTGTTTTAACCCTTCAACTCTCTTCGCCATCCGGCGGGGTCCTCGGGCCCCGCCGTCTTTTTTGGTGGGTTGGTGAAGCTACTCGCGGGCGGTCTGGGCCGTGTAGACGAACCGCCGCGCCAGCAGAACCGCGTGCATCTGATGCTGGGTGACATCGATGCGCAGCAGCGGATCGTCGGCGGCGTTCATGACACCACCTAGCGCCAAGCGGTCGGTGACCGCCCGGGTGCCGAAAAACGGGTTCTCCAGCGGACCGCCGATCTGCCACGTTGTCAGCTTGGCGAGCCCCACCGCGATGACCTCACCGAGCTTTTTCTGCGCCTCGTGGTTGCCGGTGAGACGGGCCAGCTCCCAGGCCGAGATGATCCCCTCGTAGGCATAGGCGGTGTTGCGACGCCGGTCGAGCGTTCGATGGACATCGATCATCCAGTAGGCCATTTCGATGACACGGTCGGCCCACACCTCGGTCCCGGGCCACTTCGAGGTGTGGAGCTCGTAGTAGGACATCGAGCCCCACTGGAAAAAGCCCTTGGTCAACGGGCTGTCGGGATCTTCGATGAGGGCGTAGTCCACCCAGCGCTCGTACGTGGCCGCCGCCGATTCCAGAATCTTGGGACGCAGGGCAGAACGATCGAGGTATTTCGCGGCTTTGACCAGGGCCAACAGGGTCTCACCATCGAAATAGGGTGAGGGCTCGCCCATCGGCTCACCTTCGGTGTGCCCATAGCCGCTGTGAAAGTGGCCGTCGGCTCTCCTCAGGGAAAGGAGAAAAGCGAGATACTGGTCGAGCTCGGCCTCGAGATCGTCTCGTCCCTCGATCTTGCCCTTGGCTCGCAGAAAATCGATCAGCGTGAGGGTGACCAGAGCCACGGTACCGGTCCCTCCCGACAGCGAGCCCGGATAGACCACGTAACGCCTGCCATCCTCGGTAACCAGCGAGTGCCGGCGGAAATAGGACAGTCCCTTCACAATCGCCTGGCTGGTCTCGGGTGTGGGGGCGTCCTGATGGATGAGGGCGAGACCCCACAGGGCGCCGGCCTGACGCACCTCACTGTCGCCGGGTAACAAGCGCTTGCCCATCACCTGGTACTGGTAGTTGAAGTTGCCCTCCGGTTTCTGGTTGTTCAGCAGGTAGTCCCGTCCCACGGCCAGCGAGCGGTCGAGAATCTCGCGCGTAAGAGTTGGTCCCGGCCTGTCCACGCCGCCGGCTGGCGATACCCAGAAAAATGCCGCGGCCGCCGCGAAGACCAGCCACCTGCAAGTGCGAGAGCCGTGATGTATCGACAACCCCATCATTCTCCACCGAGATCTTCTGTAAACAGGACTCGGGCGGGCTTGTCGGGTAGCGCCCACTTGCGCACCGCAACGGCTTGCTTGACGTGATCGATGACGTCGACCGAGATCTCCTGCACCAGCGCCTCGAGCTCGCCTTCGGTCAGCCCGACGACAACACCGTCGATGACGTCCCCGATGATTCTCTCCAGCGTCTCCTGCCCGTCGCTCGAGGAGAGAGTCGCCGCCACGGTATCGGCGAACGAGTCGAAAAGCGCCTGGCCGATGGTGGTCACCAGCGCGCGCAGCAAGGCATCGGGCAGCGGTATCCGGCGCAGAGCCGCCGCGCTCTCCACCGCCTGCTCGAGATTGGCATCCAGAAACTCCCGGGCCTGATCCCTGATCTCCTGGTTGGAAAAAAGCCCTTGGACCTGCTGGGTGAGCTCGGCGGCCAGCGCGTCGCGGTGGGGCTCGGCCACGGCACGGATGATCCGCCGGTGGGTGCCGTCTCTGAGCTCTCCCTGGGTCTCGGTCAGGATGCGGAGCGCCACCATATCGGAGATCTCTTCGCTGACGATATTGGTGAAGTACTTAATCGTCCGGCTGACGAAGTCGTCGCCAACAGCGGAGTGATCACTGCGCCTGAGTCGCACATAAATAGACGCGATCCGGAACAAGCGGAAGAGACGCATCTCTTTGACCGGGATAATGCCCAGCAGGTCGTACCAGTTGAGGATCGGAAAGAGAAACCACTTGGAGAGGTCGGAGCGGCGTATCGACAGATACCAGCGGATCCCGAACTCGAAGGCGAAGATGAGGAGAAAGGGAAGGTCGATGATCCAGAACTTGTCGACCAACTCACCATCCAGGTCGTAGCGCCGGTGGTAGTTGACCGCCAGCAAGGGCCGGAGCTCGCCGTCGAAAAAGCTCGATCGGGCGGGTAACAGACCGGAGCTCGGCTCGAGAGACCAGAACAGCTCCAGCGCCTCTTCTCCGGTGGGACGCGACGCTGGCGTCAGGCTTCCCTCGCGGTAGAGATAGTCCCTGACACCGACCTGGAGACGGATGAGGCTTCGCGTCTGTCCCGAGCGCTCGAACGGGTTTTCATCGACGATCTGGGTGGACAGCTCGCGCAGCTCGGCGAGTTGGGGCTCCAGCTCTACGGGTGACACCCCCGCAGCCAGCAGGGCATAGGTCTCGTCGGCGACCTCGAGGTAGCGCTCGGTGAGCGGATGCGGCTCGATCCCCTTTACCGGGTCGTAGGTCTCGGTGACGATCGGTATCAAACGGAAGTACTGCGGCCGGAGCCAGAGATAGGAGAGGTCGAAGAGGATCAGCGAGACGTTGATGATCGCCAGGTAGACCATGAAGATGTCCCAGGCAAGCTGCGGGGTGAGCTGCTTCCGGAACTGCCTGAACCTGGCCAAAATCGACAACATCGCCTCCGAGCGCTGATCCGCGAGCGGGAACACCAGCGATCGACCGTTGATCGGTTGACTGCAGCTGGTGCTCGTGGCTAATGGTAGCCCACCAGAGCCCCCTTTCGATCGCGCTCCGAACGAGTTGTGATCTCTTCCCTAGCCTGAAGTTCGGGGCTCTGCCACATTGAATTCATGCTCCTGCCCATCTCACATGAGCGGGACACCCTGCTGCGCTGGCCGGTGGTGTCGCTGACCATCATCGCCGTCTGCCTGGTGGTGCATCTGCTGACGAGCATGGCGGAGGATGGGTCGGGGCTCTTCCGCGACGCGGTCCAGTACTACATGGAGCACCCCTACCTCGAGCTGGGCGCCGAGGAGATTCTCGAGGAGGTTCCGGACCTGTCGACCTTTGTCGATCTGTTCGGGGACAGGGGGGGCGACGAGCCCGACCCCGCCATCGTGGAGGAAGAACAGGCGATTCTCGACGCCAAAGTGCGGGTCTGGCGCGAGGCGGCGGACCACCACCCGGTGCGGCGCTGGGGTCTGACTCCAGCCGACCTCGGTCTGCATCAGCTCTTCAGCCACATGTTTCTCCACATCGGCTGGTTCCACCTGCTCGGCAATCTGTTTATCTTCTATCTTGGCGCAGGTCCCATCGAAGACGTCTGGGGCCGCCCGCTGTTTACCGTCTTTTTCCTGTCGGCGGGCATCTTTGCCGGTCTCTTCTTCGTCGCGGCCTACCCTCACTCCACCCTGCCGATGGTGGGGGCCTCGGGCGCCGTTTCGGGTGTGGTCGGGGCTTTTCTGATCCGCTTCTGGAAGGTGAAGATCCGCTTCTTCTATTTTCTGTTCTTTTTTAGGATCTACACCGGCACCTTCGAGGCCGCGGCCTGGATCATGCTCCCGCTCTGGCTGGCCAACGAAATCTACTGGGCCCACGTCTCGCACTACATCAGCCAGGTCATGCCGGGTGAGAGCGCTGGCGTCGCCTACCTGGCGCACGTGGGCGGCTTTATGTTTGGCGCCCTCTTTGCTCTGGGTGTCAAGGCGCTGAATCTCGAAGAGCGGTGGGTGGCCCCCAAGATCCACTCCAAGATCGGGCTGGAGGAGAACCCGGTCCTGGATCAGGCGGCGGCGGCGCGCAAGCAGGGCAATCTCGAGGAGGCCTGGAGAATCCTCGACGAGGAGCTCTCCCGCAACGGCGGCAACCGCGACGCCGCGCTGGCGCTGTGGGATGTCGCGCTGGAGCTGAATCAACCGGCAAAGGCGGCACCACGGATGATGAACCTGATCCAGCAGGAGCTGCGCGATGGGGAAGCCGACCTGGCTCTGCAGCACTGGGACGAGCTCAAGGGATGGGTCTCCGAGGCTTCGGTTCCCCCACGGCTGTGCGCGTTGATGGGTCTCGCTCTCTTGGACAGGAATGAAGAGGAGGAGGCGTGCACGCTACTCCGCGGGCTCGTCTCCAAAACGGCCGAGCTCCCGCCAATGCTGGTCCTCCGCGTTGTGCGGTCGGCCGCAACCTGCGATGGCGGGCTGGCGCGGCGCCTGGCGGTAGCGGGTCTTTCTCATCCCGATCTCGGGCCAGAGACAGAGTCCGAGCTCAGGAGTCTTGTCGCCGAGGAAGCCGGGGTCTCAGCTGCGGATGAAGATCGGCCGTCTGCTGGACCCGGGGGACGAAAAGAGAGCAAAGAACTGATAGCGTTGACCAGTGAGGAGGAGTCAGTGAACGACGCACCGGGGCCGGATCTTTCACTTCAGTCGGTTATTACCATTCCGGTCAGCATGGAAGAGGACAGTCTGACCCTCCATCTGGTGGGCCGTGGGCCGATGGTGCTGAAGGATGAACGGCTGCAGGCGGTGGGGGCGGCCGAGATCCGTGAGCCTGGACAGGAGCCCTACTTCGTCCTCGACCTCTTTGTCGATCGGCCCGACCCGAAGGTCGGACGGCTGCGGGCTTTCCGCTGCTCGACCCGGACCTTCGATCCCCGCCATCTGCTGCTCTCCGAGACCGACCCCAATCGGGCCTTTCTCACCATCGTGGGTCGGATTCTCGCCGGCAGCAGCGCGCCGCTCTACCCCGAGGACCTCCACCCCTTCCAGGCACAACCGTTTGCCACCTATGCATCGGTCGAAGAGTACGAGGGCGCGCTGCTGGCCCAGATCGCGCTGGCGGCCGGATAATCCTCACTGCTCTGGAGCAAGAAAAAAGCCCCACCCAGATCACTGGGTGGGACTCGGTGAGGGGTTGATGCGTCTTGGGGCTCGAGGCGCTCTCCTACTTGCCTCCCTGCCCATTGCCATTATCTCTGCCCGGCAGCGGGCCGTGCCAGTCACCGGTCTTCACTACCTCGGGGGCGGCGTCGCAGCAGCGCAGCCAGACGAAGTCGACCTTGGAGCAGCGGGGGGCGAGGTCGGTGTCGGTGCGCATGATGTACTTGACTCCGGTGGTCCCCTGCTTTTCGCCGGGGTTCGACTCGCCGAGGTTGTCCTCGTCGTAGAAGTCGCAGTCGTTGCCGTGACCGGAGTTGGGGTCGCTGTACCAGCCGCTGCAGTAGAAGACGCCCGAGGGTAGTCGCGAGCCGGCCGTGACCTGCTCGTAGGCCTGCTCGAGGGTTTCGGGGGGCCAGGCGCTGTCGACCATGTAGGTCTCGACGACGTCGCGCGCGTACTCGATCTCTTTGATGGTCTTGGTCAGGTGGCTTCGCTCGAGGGCACAGAGCATCCGCGGCACGATAAACGTAGCCAGAACGCCGATAACCGCCACCGCCAGCAGGATCTCCATCAGGGTGATACCCGACATCCGCTGGTTGGATTCGAGCCGCCGGCTCTTGCTGCTCCTCGTTGCCGTCTTCCGGGGATCTGGGTTTTTCATCATCGTTTTCCTCGCTCCGAAGGGTTCTACGTCCATTACCAGGAGCAAGAGTCGGACCAGGTTCCGAGAGACACCCGAAAGAGGGCTTCGCAGGGGCGGCCGATGGCTGCCCAACGAGGGCTAAAGCATTGATTTAGCTACATATAGAGGATCGAAATGAAAATCCCTCAACGGTGCCCAAGAGCGCCGTCTTTGAGCTCGGCGCTCCCTCCGAAGTGTGCGATAATCGAACATCCGGACCGGGCTACCTGCCCACATCCGCGATACTCAAAGGGCGTGGCGGCAGTCGGGAGAGCGTGTCCGGTTTCAGGACACTGCACACCACTTTTTTGTTTTTGAATGGCAGCTCTTTTGCTGCTGGTTTCTCAGCGATCCCGGGTGGCAAGGACACCGAGAGTGGCGACCCTGAGCGGTGGCCGCACGCGGTCGGATTCCCAGCCGCGCAGATGGGCCAGAGCGGGTCCACAGACCCTCCCCTGACAGGGCCCCATCCCCACCCGGGTGGCGAGCTTTGCCTGGCGGAAGCTCCCGGCGGGCTCGAGCTGCTGCCAGGCGACGTCTTCGCAACGGCAGATGGTGGTATCGGTTTCTACTCTCTTCACCAACTCTTGCCGAGGGGCAAAGGCCTCTGCGAGTGCCGCCGCAAACCGCTCCAGCCGGCGTCGCCGGCCGGCGAGTGCCGCCGCCTGGCGGTGGCGACCGGTGGCGGCCAACCCGGCGATCTCCCCTTCGACCAACGCCAGCTCGACTCCGCCGATGCCGGTGGGCTCACCGGCACAGTAGACGTCGCCGACTGTGGTCAGCTGAAAGTCGTCGACCGTCACCCGGTCGTCCTCGACGGCGCAACCCAGCAGTCGGGGTAGCTCGAGGTTGGGCACCAGCCCGTAGGACGACAGCAGATAGTCGCAGGGCTCGGTCCAGCTCCGGCGACCATCGGTGAGAATCACCTCCTCCACGCGGTCGTTACCCCGGGCTGCGGTCGCCCAGACGCCGGTGCGATAGGCGGTGCTCAGGAAGGCGGCGCGATAGCGGGCCGCCTCGATCAGCTTGCCCGGAAAGCGCCAGCAAGAAAAGGCAAAACGATGCACCCAGTGGGGTGGTGCCTGTTCGGCGACGAGGCCGAGACGGGCCCCTGTTCCAGCCAGACCGGCCGCCACCGGCAGCAGCAACGGACCCGACCCGGCGATGACGATCGTCCGGTCGCGGAAGGAGGTCCCCGATTTAAGGAGCGCCTGACCGCCCCCCACACCGAGCACGTTGGGTAGGGTCCAACCGGGGAAGGGGAGAAAGAGCTCACGGGCGCCGCTGGCGATGACCAGACGCTCGCTCTCGACGACCAGCGCCTCCCCCCTGCGCTCGGCCAACAGCACACCCTCCCCGAGGGCATCGACGACCGCCGTTGTGTCGAGGAGGTGGACCGAAGAGTCTGCCAGCCGCGCGAGCCAGCGCCGGGCGGCGGTCGGGCCACGCCCACGGCTCGCACCCCGCCAGATCTGCCCCCCCACCCGGGGGTTTTCGTCGAGCAGCAGGACCCGTGCCCCCGATTCCGCCGCCCGGCAGGCAGCGGCGATCCCGGCCGGTCCGGCACCGACCACGGCCACCTCGGCCACAAGCTTCTCAACCACCGGTCTCGATCTCCATGCCCGGTCGGCAGAGCTCCATACAGGCTCGGCGATGGCGAATGCCGTCGATCGTCACCCGGCATTCGAAGCAGATACCCATGGCACAGACCGGCCCCCGGGGCTCGCTTTGCACGGAGGAGCGGAACCCCCAGATCCCTTCATTGAGCAGGGCGGCGGCGACGGTGGTCTCCGGCTCGGCCTCGACTGTTCGCCCGTCGATGACGATGGGGATGCGGGTCACGGTGTCAGCTCTCCAGTCTCGCCGGCTCGTATGGCGCCGGGTCGAGTGACGGTTGCCGCCCGACGATGCGCTCGGCGAGCAGCCGGCCGGTGCCCAGCGCCATGGTGATCCCCAGCCCCTCGTGCCCGGCCGCGATCCACAGCCCGTCGATCCGGGGCCAGGGACCGATCAGGGGCAGCCCGTCGGGGGTAGCCGGTCGGAAGCCGGTCCAGACCCGGATGACCTGCAAGTCGGCCAGCCGCGGCAGATAGTCGAATGCCCGCCGGAGCATCGCTCCCAGCAGCCGACGGTTGATGGCGAGGTCCCAGCCGACGAGCTCGCGTGAGGAGCCGATCAGCTGCTGACCCGTGGCCCGGGGTTGGATGTTGAAGGCCACCGACTCGGCGGCCTTCGTGTGGGCGCTCTTGAGATAACCGAGCTCTACCAGTTGATGACGGCAGAAGTCCGGGTAGCGCTCGGTGATCGCCAGATGACCCTTGCGGGGCTCGACGGGGAGCCCTGGGGTGAGACGGGGGGCCTCGGGCCCCGCGGCGTTGATCACCAGATCGCAGGAGATCTTCTCCCCGCTTGCGGTCCGCACCCAGTGGGATCCGATCTCCTCCACCGGGCAGGCGGTTTGGACGGCGGTCCCCTTCTCCACCGCTCGCTCCAAGAGCCAGCAGGCGGCCGCCGGGGGGTAGATCACCCGGTCACCCGGGACATGGAGCGCACCGGCGAGACCCGGGCGGAGCTCCGATTCCTCGCCGGCGAGCTCGGCGGAGCTCAGCACCTCGGCCGCCACACCGCGGTGGCGATAGAACGTGGCCTTGGCCTCGATCAGGGCCAGCTCCTCCTCGTCGGCCGCTATCCACAGCGTGCTGCGGGGCTCGTCCTGGCAGTCGGCCGAAAGCTCGGGGGCCAGCTCGGTCCAGAGGTCGAGCGAATAGGAGGTCAGGGCGAACTGGGCTTCGGTCTCGTCCATCACCACCAGGTGCCCCATGCCGGCACCGGTGGCACCGCCGCCCGGAAACCCGGCATCGAGAACGAGCACATCGAGGCCCTCGTCGGCGAGATACCAGGCACAGGCGGCACCGACGATGCCACCACCCACCACCACGACATCCGGGTGGGAGCGCCGGGTCACGGGGTGGCAAAACCTCTGCGGAAGGGATCGTCGGGGTGAAAGTGGAGAGTGCTGTGGGCGGTGACAAAGGCGCGGCCGCGAATGTGGGGAATGAGCCGATCACCCTCGCGGCTGAGCCAGCCGGTGAAGAGACTCCCCGTAATGCTCTCCTGATGCCAGGGCTCGTCCAGCTCCAGCTCGCCCCGGGCATGGAGCACGGCCAGCTTGGCCGAGGTGCCGGTCCCACAGGGGGAGCGATCGTACTCCCCACCTGGGCAGAGGACAAAATTGCGGCTGTCGGCGTCGGGTCGGGTGGGTCGAGAGAAGATCTCGATATGGTCGATCTCCCCTTCGCCGGTCGGCACCAGTCCCGCGGCATCGGTGGCGCGACGGATACTCTGGGTGAGGGCGAGGAGCCGGTCGAGATTGGCGAGCTCGAGCGGCTCGTCGGGCAGACGTGTGAGAAAGAACCAGTTGCCCCCCCAGGCCACATCGCCGACGACCTTGCCCAGCCCTTCCACCTCCAGCTCCACATCCAGGGCGTGGGCATGACAGGGGACGTTCTCGATGGTGACCGCGCCGTCGGCGGCCAGCTCGGCGCCGACGGCGCCCACCGGGGTGTCGATTGTGAGTCTGCCTGGGCCGATCCGACCGAGGTGCTCCAGGGTGCGGACGACGCCGATCAGACCGTGTCCACACATCCCCAGATAGCCGACGTTGTTGAAGAAGATCACACCGGCCTCCGATCCCGATTCCACCGCTGGGGTGAGCAGGGCGCCGACCACCGCCGAGTGACCGCGGGGCTCGAGCACCACCGCTTGTCGCAAGTGGTCGTAGGTCTCCCGGAGCTCGTCCCGGCGCTCGGCCATGGAGAGACTCGCGAGCTGCGGCCAGCCACCGATCACCACCCGCGTCGGCTCCCCTTCGGTGTGGGAGTCGACGACCTCGAGAGTCGCGGGGATCTGCTGATCGGTCACGGTTGGAGACTCGGGAACTGCTGCATCATAAGCAATCGACACCCGGACCACCATCGCCACATCGGATAAGATTTCGCTGCTATGTTCGATACCGAGACCTACAGTGACCGAAGATCGCGACTCAGAAGCTCACTCGACTCCGGCTTGATCCTCTTTCTGGGTCACGACGAGAGCCCGATGAACTTCAAGGACAACCCCTACCGATTTCGCCAGGACAGCTCCTTTCTCTATTTTCTGGGCCTCGACAGTCCGGGTCTGGCGGCTGTGATCGATCTGGACGAGGGGCGTGAGGTGCTGTTTGGCGATGATCCCACGGTTGACGAGATCGTCTGGACCGGACCACGTACACCCTTCGCCGAGCAGGCGGAGGCGGTGGGGGTTAGCGAGACGGGGCCTACGTCGCAGCTGGCCGAAGTGCTGGCCGCGGCCCGCGATCAGGGCCGGACGATCCACCTGCTGCCGCCGTTGAGGCCACAGAGCGTCCTCGAGCTCCAGCGCTTGCTCGAGCTCGGTCCCGAGGCGATCGAGCAGCAGGTCTCGCGCCAGCTGGTGCGAGCCGTGATTGCCCAACGCGCGATCAAATCCAACGAAGAGATTGCCGAGATCGAAGGGGCGCTGGAGATCACCTGGGGGATGCATACCGAGGCGATGAAGATGGCGAGACCCGGGGTGCGCGAGCAGGAAGTCGCCGGCGCGGTGGAAGGGATCGCGGTCGCGCGTGGGGGTGCACTGGCCTTCCCGGTGATCTTCTCGGTGCGGGGCGAGGTCCTCCACAACCACAGCCACGGCAACATCATGCAGGAGGGGGATCTGGCGATCCACGACTCGGGAGGCGAGTCGCCCGGCCACTACGCCGGGGACATCACCCGCACCATCCCGATCGGTGGCCGGTTCAGCGATCGACAGAAGGAGATCTACGCGATCGTTCACTCGGCTCTCGAGGAGGCGATCGAGGCCGTCGCACCGGGTGTGCCGTTCCGGGACATCCACCTTCTCGCCTCGCATCGCATCGCTGTCGGGCTCGGCGAGCTGGGGCTGATGCGCGGCGACGTGGACGAGGCGGTGGAGGCCGGTGCCCATGCCCTCTTCTTTCCCCACGGTCTGGGGCACATGATGGGCCTCGACGTCCATGACATGGAGGGCCTGGGCGAGGACGATGTAGGCTACGACGACACCACGGAAAGAAGCTCGAAGTTCGGTCTCGGCTACCTGCGTCTCGCCCGGGAGTTGCAGCCGGGGTTTGTCATCACCGTGGAGCCGGGAATCTATTTCATTCCACAACTCATCGACCGCTGGCGGACCGAAGGCAAGCACGAAGAGTTCATCGACTATGAGCGCGTCGAGACCTACCGGGATTTCGGCGGTGTCCGCATCGAGGACGACGTGGTGGTCCTCGAGGAGGGCAACCGCATTCTCGGCCGGCCGATACCCAGAGCGGTGGCAGAGGTGGAGGACTGGGCCTCACGCTGAGTCGAGCGTGGGTAGGCGGGTGACTGTCCGGGTTGACAGCGATATGCTCTTCGGTACAAAGTTCGGATAATATCAGCCAGTCGGCACCACTTTCTATCAAAGAAGACGAGGACGATCAGTGGAAGCACAAGAGAATCAGACCGCCGCGCGGTTTTGGAACCAGATCCTGAAGCCCTACGCCAAACCGAACCTGGGCAAGAGCGTCTACCAGCTGTCGAGCACCGCGCTGTTCTTTGTCGGCACCTGGTATCTGATGCTCCGCAGCCTCGAGGTTTCCTACTGGCTGACGCTGGCTCTGGCCGTTCCAGCCGCCTTTTTTCTCGTGCGGTTGTTCATCATCCAGCACGATTGCGGTCACGCCTCGTTCTTCAGGTCCCGGACCGCAAACAACACGGTCGGCTTCTGGCTGGGTGTGCTGACACTGACTCCCTATCGCTACTGGAAACGGACCCATGCCATCCACCACGCCAGCTCCGGCGACCTCGACCGGCGGGAATTCGGCGAGGTGGACACAATCACGGTACAGGAGTACCGGGAGCGATCTCGGCTCGGGCGGCTCGGCTACCGTGTCTATAGAAACCCATTCGTCCTCTTGGTCATCGGCCCGGTCTGGCAATTCGTCATCAAACACCGGTACCCGATAGACACTCCCCGTTCCTGGAAAAGGGAGTGGCGAGGCATCTTGTGGACCAACCTGGCGCTGCTGGCCATCATCATCGTCATGGGGCTGACCATCGGTGTGCCACGATTTCTGATGGTCCAGCTGCCGATTACCATTATCGCCGGGACCCTGGGCGTCTGGATGTTCTATGTGCAGCACCAGTTCGAAGACACCTACTGGGAGCATCACCAAGATTGGAGTTTTTTTGCCGCCGGCATCGAGGGCAGCTCCTTCTACGATCTGCCGGCTGTCTTGCACTGGCTAACGGGGAATATCGGCTACCACCACGTCCATCACCTTTCGAGCCTGATTCCCAACTATCGGCTCAAGGAGTGCTTCAGGGATAACCCGGAGCTCCACCACGTTACCCGTCTGAGCCTGATTAGGAGCCTGGAGTGTCTGCGCTACAAGCTCTGGGACGAGGACCGGCACCAGCTCGTCTCCTTCCGCAGCACCAAGACCGCCCGGGCCTAGCGCGGTAGGGACTCGGCTGGTCACCCGCTGCCTGCCCAAAAGCAATACCATTGGGCCAGGTGGTCATGCCCAACACTTTTCGCTATTTCCGGTGGCGAGTCGCGAGGATTCGTTTGCGCATCGCTTGTGCGATCGCCAGGCAGTTCTATCGGGACGTCCACGGAAACGGCAACAAGAGCATTCTGGTTGCCGGAGCTGCTCGCAGCGGCACCACCTGGCTCGCCCAGGCCATCAGGTCGCAGACCCCCTGCCGCATCATGTTCGAACCCTTTCATCCGGGGAAGATCGAGGCCTACCGCGAGTTCGACTACTACCAGTATGTTCGGCCGTCAGAAGATCACCAGCAACTGTTCGAGTACTGTCAACGGCTGTTCAAAGGAGAAATCAGGAATCCGTGGGTCGACACGCTGGTCGACGTGTATCGCCCGCAGATTCGTCTCGTCAAGGCGGTAAGGGCGAGCTTTCTCCTGGGATGGATCCACCAGAGATTTCCGCAGGTGCCGATTCTGTTTCTTGTCAGGCACCCGTGCGCGGTGGTGGCGTCGAGGATGGAGAACGATTGGGGGACCGAGGACTTTGCGCCCTGCCTGCAGCAGGAGAAGTTGGGTGAGGATTACCTGGGGGGCAAGCTCGAGTATCTCGCGGGGCTAGGGCACAGCGAAGAACAGCATGCCGCACTGTGGGGTCTGCACAACATGGTTGCGCTCGAGCATCTGGCTGGGGGTCGAGGCCAGGTCTTGTTCTACGAAGATCTTCTGCTTCGCCCTGAAGAGGAGCTGCCGAGAATCTTCGGCGCCATCTCGCAGCCCTATGACGACAGCGTATTCAGGAGTCTCAGAGAACCTTCGGCGCGAGCCAGCCGCAAGAGTGCCGTGGTGACCGGCGGTGACCCCCTTCGCCAGTGGCAAAACACCCTGTCGCCGACCCAGATCGAGCGAGTCCTGTCCGTCGTTGACTACCTGGGTCTATCTCATCTGTATGGGGATTCGAATACCCCACTGGTGAGCTCTAGATCAACCGGCAGCAACGAGTCGCCAGACCTGGGCAACCAGAAAGCAGAGGAAGAAGCCCATGGCGACGGGTAGCAGCGCCGACACCGCGGTCCACTTGGCGCTGCGGGTTTCCTTCCAGATGGTGTAGATCGTCGTCGAGCAGGGGTTGTGGACGAGGCTGAAGAGCATCAAGTTCACCGCCATCAACAGTGTCCAGCCCCCGGCCGCCAGCAACTCGGCGGTGGCCGTCGCGGAGTCGAGCTCGAACATCACCCCGCTGCCGCCCCCGACGCCTTCGAATCCCGTCACCAGCACCGTCAGCATGAGGATGGTGGGGATGACGATCTCGTTCGCGGGTATGGCGATGATGTAGGCCAGCAGGATCAGACCGCTCAAGCCCAGGAGCACACCAAAGGGGTCGAGGCCGTTGATGATGTGCTGGGCAAGGCTTGCTCCGCCCACTTGGATGTTGGAGACCAGCCAGATGACCGCACCCGCCGGCAGCGCAAAAACCACCGCTCGCCACAGCACGATGAGGGTACGGTCGATGATCGAGGTGTAGATGGTCTGGAGGATACGGGGCGGCCGATAGGGGGGCAGCTCGAGGTTGAAGGTCGACACCTCGCCGCGCAGGACCGTGCGCGAGAGCAGCCAGGAGGTGGCGAAGGTCAAGAACACGCCCAGCACGGCCACCGACACCACCGCCAGGGCCGAGATGAGCCCACCCAGATAGGCCGGCGCCAGGGCACCGACAAAGATCGAGGCGATCAAGATCTGGGTCGGCCAGCGACCGTTACAGAGGGCAAAGTTGTTGGTGATAATGGCGATCAGCCGCTCCCGGGGGCTGTCGATGATCCGGGTCGAAATGATTGCCGCCGCATTGCACCCCCAGCCCATGGCCATGGTGAGGGCCTGTTTACCGTGGGCCCCCACCCGTTTGAAGGCCCGGTCCATGTTGAAGGCTACCCGTGGCAGGTAACCAAAGTCCTCGAGCAGGGTAAAGAGCGGGAAGAAGATGGCCATGGGGGGAAGCATGACGCTCACCACCCAGGCGGTGGCCAGGTACATACCATCGATCAGCAGACCGCTCAGCCACCAGGGTAACCCGATGGCCGCGGCACCCGACTTGAGCAGCGGGTGGAGGGTGTCGATCAGGAGATCTGCCAGCAGGGCGGAAGGGACGTTGGCGCCGGCGATGGTGATCCAGAAGACCACCGTCAACATCAGCAGCATGAGCGGAAAGCCAAAGGTGCGGCTGGTGACCAGGCGGTCCACGGCGCGGTCCCAATCGAAGCGGGGCTTCTCGCCGCTCCGGGTCGTGGCCCGATCGGCCAGACGGGCCGCTTCGGTGTAGATGACCTCCATCAGCTTCTGGTGGAAGTCCTTGCCTACCTGCCAGCGAAGCTGCGAGGCGACGGCGAAGATGGACTCGGGGTCCAGACGGTCCTCGTCCGTGACCGCCCCGGGGATCTTCTCCTCAGCCGTGGTGTCGAGGGCCGTGAGGTCGTCCTGAAGCTCTCCCAGACCCCCATTCAGCACCGCCTCGGCGATATCGGCGTCACCATCCAACAGACGCAGGGCGACCCATTGGGAGTTGGGAAGATTCGGGTAGACCTTCGAGATCTCGTCGGCGAGGCGACTGACAGCCCGTTTGAGGACCGCTGATTGGCCTCCGACCCGACGGGGCTTACAGACGACCTGTCCCGACGCCACCTCGCTGATGGCGCGGTTGAGCTCCTCGAGCCCTTCGCCATAGCGGGCTGCGGTCGGCACCACAGGCACCCCGAGATCACGAGCCAGCCGACGGTCGTCGATCTGGAGCCCCCGTCGTCGCGCTTCGTCCATTAGGTTGAGGCAGACGACGACCCGGTCGGTGATCTCGAGGACCTGGAGCACCAGATTGAGGTTGCGCTCGAGACGAGTGGCGTCGACCACGATGACGGTGACATCGGGCTGGCCGAAGAGGATGAAATTGCGGGCGATCTCCTCGTCGAGACTGGCCGACAGCAACGAGTAGGTACCGGGAAGATCCACCAACTTGTAGCGGTTGTCGCCGGAGGAGAACCCGCCCTCGGCGCGCGCCACCGTCTTGCCGGGCCAGTTGCCGGTGTGCTGCCGCAGCCCGGTCAGCGAGTTGAAGACCGTGCTTTTGCCGGTGTTGGGGTTGCCGGCCAGCGCCACCACGTAGTCGTAGTTCTCCATGTCCACACCCAGCTTGACCAGGTTGGCCACGTTGTGGGCGGGACAGGCGGCGCAGGCAGCGGGAGAGGGTTGACTCATGGTTGATCCTGGTCAGGCAACGCGTTCGATCTGGATCTGGTCGGCCTGCTCCTGGCGCAGCGCGATCACCGCTCCGCGGATGCGGTAACCGGTGGGGTCGCCACCAGGGCTTCGAATCTCGGCCGTCACCACGGTGCCCGGGATGAGCCCGAGATCCAGCATCCGACGGCGCTCGGGACCACGCAGCACCGGCGAGATGGCGACAACCGTGCCCTGCTGGCCGAGGTCGAGGCCCGACAGCCGCTCGAAGGGGCCCTCCATCCGCTCCTCCTTGGGCAGCGGCAGCACCGAGAGGTTTGCCGCCAGAATCGGCGCCAGGACGTGCTCCTGGGCGTCGGCCTCGAAGCGGAGGCGCTGCGGTGAGGCTTCGTTGACCCGCACCCTCATACCGGGGTGGAGTCCCTCCGCCACCAGCTGGGCATAGATCGCCGGCGGCTCGTCCTCGACATGGACGATCTCGGCCAACTCTCCCGGCGGCAGCTCGGTCAATGGGCGCCCTTGGGGCGGCACGATCTCACCGCCGGCCGTGGGTATGGGGTCGCCGTGAGGGTCGTAGCGGGGATGCCCCATGCTGGCCGACAGCAGCTCGGCCTCTTCGGCGCTGATGGTGTGCTCGCGCAGCTCGGCGGCGTCGTGCCAGGCTTCCGGGTCGAGACCGGTCTCATCCGACAGATACCGCTCCCAGAGACGGTGGATGCGGACCACCCGCAGGGCGTAGCGGCGACCTTCCGGGGTGAGCTGATAGCCGGCCTGGGTAGGAGCGACCAGCACCTGCTCTTCGAGACGTCCGAGGATCTCGGCGGCCCGGTTGCCCGACACCGAAAGTGCTCCCGAGAGGCTCTGCAGATTGGCGATCCGTCCCTTGTACTCGCAGTCGAAGAGATGTTTGAGCGCGTCCTCGATGAGGACTCGTTCGGTGGCGCGGACAGCACGCAGGCCACGCCACAGCAGGCCTCTGTCGGGCCAGAGCAGCGCCACAAGACCGGCGACCAGGAGGAGGGCCCCGAGGAGGGCTATGGCGGGATCCGTCATGAGCGACACCGACTATGTCTTTCGAGGTCCGGAGTCATTATTCCGTTCACGGCCCCGAAAGCCACTTTTAGACTACCCAAAATTTCTGTATCCGTCAAGACCTCCGGTGCCTGAGAGCCAGGGAATTCGAATATTCTTGCGCTGTGAGGGGAGAGCCGCAACAGCGGGGCACGAGCCAGCTGGTCGGGCTGGTGACCGGCGTGGTCGGTTTCCTCGCCATTCTGGCGATGCCGCTGCTGGCGGCCGCTCCCCTGCACCAGCTGCGCTGGGTGGGGGGAGCACTGCTGGTCGTCGGTCTGGGTTTGATCCCCGCCGCCCGCTCGCGTCGCCGTCTGGCGGTGACCGCTACCGTCCTCCTCACTCTCTCTGTCGCCCTCCTGCTGGCCCCGTTTCTGCTCGAGATGCCGCGAGATGCCCGCAGCACGCTGGCCGTGGCCGTCCTCATGGCGGCCTGGTGGATGACGGTGGCAATCCCCATACCAGCGACTTCGCTCTTGCCACTGGTTCTCTTTCCGGTGCTGGGTGTTCTGCCCAGTGGCACCACCGCCGCCAACTACGCCAACAACATCACCTTCCTGTTCATGGGCGGCTTTATCCTGGCCCTGGGGGTGGAACGCTGGGGCCTGCACCGGCGGATGGCTCTGCACGTTGTCCGCACACTCGGCACCCACCCCTCGCGCATGGTGCTGGGCTTCATGGTGGCCACGGCCTTTCTCTCGATGTGGATATCGAACACCGCAACGACCCTGATGATGCTCCCCATCGCCCTGGCGGTGATCGGCGCGGTGCGCGAGATGAGCGGTGACAAAAGGCTCGGTGGTTTTGGCCCGGCTCTGCTTCTGGGTATCGCCTACTCCGCCTCCATCGGCGGCCTCGCCACACCCATCGGTACCCCGCCCAACATGTCCTTCCTGCGCATTGTCGAGATCTTCTACCCCGACGCACCGACCATCACCTTTGGCCGCTGGACCATGGCTTTTCTGCCGCTGGTGGCGATCTTCCTACCTCTTGCCTGGTTGTATTTGACCCGGATAGCCCACCGGCTAGGGCGCGAGCCCATCCCGGCGGCAGGCGAGGTGATCCGGCGCGAGCTCGAACGGCTGGGCAAGATGGGAACGGCCGAGAGACGGATGCTGTGGGTCTTCGCAGCGACCGCCGTCTTGTGGATGGCCCGGGGAGATCTCGTTCTTGGGGCGGTGCACCTTCCCGGTTGGGCGAGCCTGCTCGAGCGTTGGGTCGGTGAGCCCTTTGCCGGCGAGAATCTCCACGATGCCACAGTGGCGGTTTGTATGGCGGTGCTGACTTTTCTGATTCCGGGTGAGCCCGATCCGCAAGGCCGTCGGCGGGCCCTCATGGACTGGGAGACGGCTGTCAGGCTGCCCTGGGGGATTTTGCTGCTGTTTGGTGGCGGGTTTGCTTTGGCCATGGCCTTCAAGGAGTCGGGACTCTCCCAGTATCTGGGTGAGTCCTACGCCGGCCAGGTCCAAGGGCTCAGTCCGATCTTGCTGATCGCCGCCACCTGTTTGCTGCTCACCTTTCTCACCGAAGTCACCTCCAACACCGCCACCACCGAGGTGATGTTGCCGGTACTGGCCGGTACCGCCGCGGCCATGGGGGTCAACCCGCTGCTGCTCATGATCCCGGCCACGCTGTCGGCCAGCTGTGCCTTCATGCTGCCGATTGCCACCCCTCCCAACGCCATCGTCTTTGGTTCGGGAGAGCTCGAGATTCGAGAGATGGTGCGGGCCGGAATCCTTCTCAACCTCGTGGGGGTGGTGCTCATCACCCTGATCTTCTACTTCGTCTCCTCCTCGCTCCTGGGGATCGACCTGACCACCGTTCCCGCCTGGGCTCAGTGAAATGGTGCAACCCTCCTACGGTATCCTTCGTACCTTCATGGTGAGTGTGATGCGCGTAGGGAGAAGTGTTGTTACTGTTGCCGCCGTTGCGGTAGTCCTGGCCTTTGGGCTCGGTTGTCGCCAGCCCGAGCTCAGTAGTCTGCCGGTTTCCAGCGAGGAGCGGACCACACCGGTCGAGCGCAGTGCGGGGTCGGATCTCTCCGACATCGACGAATTCTCGGTCCTACCTTTTTTTGTGCCAGCGATGGGACCGGACGCCCGGGCGGCCGACTGCGATCTGAGCGGAGACCCCTACAGCTCATGTATTTGAGAGGAAGAAGGCAATGAAGAAATGGATACTCGGCTCGATGGCTCTTGTGCTCCTGGCTCAGTTTCCGGCGCTCGCAAGCGCTGAGGACGAGAAATGCAAAGGGGATGCGACCGTCTGCGCCCGTGACATGGCCGCGGCGTTGAAGAAGAAGGGCTGGATAGGTGTCTACTTCGACTACGACAAAGACGCAGGCCACGTCGTCCTCGATGAGGTATTCAAAGGGAGCCCCGCCGAAGCCGCGGGCCTCGAGCCAGGCGACATTCTGCTGGTCCTCAACGGCATCGCCTATACCGACGAAAACAAGCAGGCCCTGATGGAGGCCTACAAGGGGATGCGACCGGGGGGCACGATGACCTATGAGATCGAGCGTGACGGCCAGCGGCTCGAGATCGAGGTCACGATCGGGGAGATCCCCGACTACATCGTTGCTCAGTGGGTCGGCAAGCATATGCTCGAGTACCACCCGGCTGAAGAGACCGCAGCCGAAGGCGACTAGATAAGAGTCAATCTCTACCGACCACAGCTACGTATCACCGGGGTAGACTTCTCCAGGGAGCTACCATGAAGACGACAAGAACCCTCTACACTCTAGCCATCCTTGCCGGCGCCGCATGGGGAGCGGCCTGTGCGGCGGCCGCCGAGGAGCTACCACCGGGGGTGGAGCAGATTCTGCCACGGGGTCGAATCGCCGCGGTGTTCGAGCCGCGGTTCGTGCCCGCGGCGGAGGCGGAGATCTCCGACGACGCCTGGGTGCTGGGGGTGGTGATCGATGGGCAGGCGCGGGCCTACAGCCTCAACCTTCTCAATCGGCACGAAGTGGTCAACGACCAGATCGGCGGGCAGAAGTTTGCCGCCGTGTGGTGACCGCTGGCCAACACGGCCGTAGTCTACGACCGCGATCTCGACAACAAGGAGCTGAACTTCGAAGCCTCTGGTGCCCTCATGGACGCATCGCTCGTCATGCGTGACCGGGAGACCGATAGCTGGTGGTCGATCATGACCTCCGACGCCATCGGCGGCAAGATGGAGGGCGCGGACCTGGTGGAGCTCCCCTATGGCGAGAAGAGCACCTGGAAGGACTGGGTGGCTCGTTACCCCGACACCCGGGTCCTCTCGGTAGGTGGGGTGGAGCACATCGAGCGCAACCCTTATGACAACTACTTCTCGTCGGATGAGACTTTCCGCGACCTGAAGATCACCGATCACCGCCTCGAGCCCAAAGAGGCCATCTTCACCTTTTGGGTAGGTGACCAACCCTGGGCCGTGCCACACGCCGCCTACGAGGGGGGTCGTCTGTTCGAGGTGGAGGGTCTCGACGGCAAGCTGGTTCTTCTCTATCGGACCCCGGGGGCGTCCCTGTTCGAATCCACCAAGGCCTATCTCGTCGCCGCCGAGCAGGCCGCGGGCGCCGATGCCGCCGAGCTGGTGGCGCGGGCCAAGACGACCGCAAGCGACGGCATCGAAACCTTCACCGGATTCGATACCTTCTGGTACAGTTGGATCGCGGTCAACGAGGGCTCCAAGCTCCTCCAGTAGTCGATCCGGGACTCCAGGAGGCCCACACAAGAACCGCCGGCCATCACGGCCGGCGGTTTTTTGTATCCTGAGCCCAGAGAAAAGAGATCTGGAGAGTCACCGACTTCCACGAGAAGTTGTCCGACGAAGGAGTCTACGCATGAGCGAGGGCCAGGAGTTCGTACGCGAGGAGGATCGTGATCTCGGTTTCGGGTCGGTGGTGGCGCGCGACAGCCATCGCCGACTGCTCAACCGGGACGGGAGTTTCAACGTCGTGCGCAAGGGGCAAGGGATCCGATCGGCGTTGAGCCTCTACTACTCCCTGCTGACCATGTCCTGGCCTCGTTTTGCCTTGTTGGCGATAGTGGGGTATCTGGTCGCAAATGCGCTTTTCGCAGTGGCATATCTTTTGTGTGGACCAGACGCTCTGCGAGGGGATCTGGCTGCGACCGGTGGCGGGCAGCTGTCCCGAGCGTTCTTTTTCAGCGTTCATACGCTGTCAACGATCGGCTATGGGCACATCGTCCCGGTGAGCGTAGGAGCCAACGTGCTGGTCACCATCGAGGCGATGGTGGGGCTTTTTGGCCTGGCATTGGGAACCGGTCTCATCTTCGCGCGCTTCTCACGCCCGCTGGCAGAGATCATCTTCAGCGAGAAGGCCGTCGTTGCTCCCTACCGCGGCATCACCGCCTTCGAGTTCCGCATCGTCAACCGCCGTCGCAACCAGATCATGGAGCTGGAAGCCAAGGTACACCTCGCCTGGCTGGAGGAGAGTGATGGACGCCTGAAGCGTCGGTTCCATGTGCTACCGCTCGAGCGCCACAAGGTCGCCTTCTTCCCGCTGAGCTGGACCATCGTCCACCCGATCGACAAGGAGAGCCCGCTCTATGGCGTGACCCGGGAGCAGCTGGCGGCCAGCAATGCCGAGATCCTGGTCCTGCTGACCGGGATCGACGAGACCTTCTCGCAGACGGTCCACGCCCGCTCCTCCTACAGGGCGGAGGAGATCGTCTGGAGCGCCGCATTCACCAACATCTTCGAGCGTCCCTCGGCGGATGCTTCACTGGCTATCGATGTGGGCAGGATCCACGATATTGAAGCTGTCTAACCGAACCCGGGCTAGATTTTCGCCACCACTACCATCCGCACGGAGCCGTCGAGAACTTCGATCTCCTCGAGGTCGAAGCGGCCGAGATCGATCTCGAGCCCGTCCTGGAAACGGTCGCCTTCCGGCAGCAGCAGGCTGACGGTGGTGGCAAAGGGCAGGGTCAGCTTGCCGACCTTGAGCCGGGAGGTCGAATCAAAGTAGAGATTGCCATAGCGCACAGAGGGCTGACCCCGAAAGGCCACGTACAGATCACGGGTGGCGAGTGAGGGGAAGACCCGGGTCAGCTGCCGCACCCGGCTCCATCTGGCGCTGTCGAGGGTCTCTAGAGGTACTTCCGAGAGGCTGAGGATGGCGCCGATCTCGATCTCATCCTGCTCGAGAAAGACGTGGACGACCCTGGCGTAGCGCAGGAATTTGCGCCCTTCGTCCGACGCTGCCAGTCGCCCGACGAGCAGCAGCTCGAGCTCGGGTTGCAACAGCTCGATTTCCCGACCCTCCCTGAGACCCTTGATAAAGGCACTGCCCCGCCGTTTGATGGTGTCCAACAGTGACCCCGACTCCTCGCCGTCCTCTTCCGAGATGTCGCCCAGAATCTCGTGGGTGATCTGGATAGCCGCTCCTTCTTTGCCGAGACCCTGGGGAGAGACGCCAACCCCGTCGCTGCCCTCCCCGGCGCCGACTTGGTACCAGTCGGGCAAGGCCGTGGCCCGCGACCACCCAAAGATGAACAGCCCCAGTGCCAGCAGAGCGGCGACAATCAGAACAACTATCGACTTCTTTACCATCGAGCCTCTCGGTGCTGTCGGCCTCCGGTTCAATCCCTCCCCGAAAAGGGTGGCGGCCGGGGCGGAGGGTATCAGCTTGCGCGGTGGGCGACCTCGCGGATGGCCTGTGCCAGCACCTCGGGAACCTCTTCCTGGAGGAAGTGTCCGGCCTCGGTTGTGCGCACAATGGCATCGGGGAGCTGCTTCTGGTGGCGAGAGAGCGCACGGCCCAGGATCGGATCGCGGGTACCCCAGACAAGCGCCGTCGGTCCGCGAAACCCGAGCAGCCATTCCTGACCCCGCTCGAGGGCGGGAACGCTCGGGTGGCTTGGTCCATTGGGAACCATTCGCGCCAGCGCCAACGGTGCCACCCGGTCCGAGACCCGCCGCAAGGGCCAGAGATAGGCGCGTGCCACGACCCCGCTGATCGAGTCGGGATCACCCTGGGCACGGTGCAGGCTCTTGAGTGGGAACCCGAAGACGCGAAAGACGATATCGCTCAGAATCGGCAGGCGTGAGAAGCGGTGGAACGCCGTTCCCCTCGGATGTCGGGGGAGAACAACGGCGGTGTTGGCCAGCACCACGCCGGCGATGCGCTCGGGCATCCGGGCCGCCGCCGCGGCAATGATCGGGCCACCCCAGTCCTGACCCACAAGGATCACCTCGCGCAGATCGAGGCTCTCGGCCAGCTCCGCGATCGACTCCGCGTGGCGATCGACGGTGTGGTCACCGAGGTGGGGCAATCTATCGGAGAGACCCAGACCGAGGAGATCGGGAGCGATACATCGAAGCTCGTCGAGGTCTTGGATGACGCGCCGCCAGAGGAAGCTCCAGGTGGGGTTGCCATGGAGCAGTAGCACGGGGCGCGCGTCACTCGGCCCGGTCTCGACAAAGTGGAGCCGGCGACCCGCGTTGCTGTCTCCCGCCAGGGTCAGAACACGTCGATCAAAGGGAAGGAGCGGGACCAGAAACTCGGGCAGCGCCGGTCCGGCGGCGAAGCGGGCGGGATCAGCGGTCACCGGTGTATCGAGAAGGCTTACCCGGGAGGTCGTAGGGTGCGCGTTCGGTAGAGCCGGCGGAGCCGTCGTCCTCCACCTCGATCGTCTGCTCTTCGATCAGCAGCTTGAGGGGTGGATGCTCGAGGTCCTGATGGGCGATCTTGCCGCTCTTCTTCGGCCCCAGATGGAGCACTTTGCCCCGGGGCAGGGGAACCTTGATCGGTGCATTCGTCTTGTTGACAACAATCTTCACGTCGAGCCCTCCTGACAGTGATGGTCTCGTCGTGATTGTACCGAATCGGCTCTAGGTTCTCGCTTCCTGTCGAGATCGCCAGGCGGAGGGGCTGACACCGTAGCTCTCCTTCCACAACCGCCGCAGCTGGCGGGGATCCTGAAACCCGCAATGCGAGGCGATTCCCTCGAGAGTGAGATCGGGATTGTGGAGCAGGTTGCCGGCGACCTCGAGCTTGAGCTTGTTGGCAAAGGCCTTGAGCGTGACACCGGTGGCCTGACGAAACGATCTCGTCAGGTTTCGCGGGCTCATGCCGGCGACCTTGGCCAGCTCCTCCAGGGTCGGCCGCTGCTCGGGGTGGGCAATGAGCCAGTCCTGGACGCGGTGGACACCCGGATGAACGTGGGTGCGATAGTCCAAATAGATGCTCTGCTGGTCGCTGCCACCGTTGCGACGAAGATAGACGACGAGCTCGCGGGCAACCTTCGCCACCATCAGGGGTCCGTGCTCCTCTTCCAGCAGCGACAGCGCCATGTCGATGCCCGAGGCCACCCCGGCGCTGGTGACGATCCGGCCGTGGCGAACGAAGAGCCGGTTTCTGACCACCTTGACGTCTGGATAATCGCGCTGCAGCCGGTCGGCCACCTTCCAATGGGTTGTACAGCGCCGGCCGTGAAGCAGACCGGCCCGCGCCAGAGCGAAGGCACCACTGCAGACGGAGCCGATCTGGGCTCCTACCGAATAGGCTTCGCGCAGCCAGGCAGCGGGCAGGCGATCGAAGTCGTCGAGGGTCTCGGAGTCCAGTCCCGGGACGAGCACCATGTCGTCGGGACCAACCACGGGCAGGGGCTCGAGGTCGGCCAGCCAGAGTCCTTGCGCGGTCGGCACCTTGGGGTCGACACTGCAAAACTGGATCCTGTAGTCGGCGCCAAAACCGTTGGCTTCGTAGAAGACCTGAGCGGGACCAGCCAGATCGAGCAGATGGACGTGGGGCAGCATCAGGAAGTGGAGCCTTCTGGGCCGGGTGACGGAGCGCTGGTTTGTCGGGTCGGTCATCGGACACCTCTCGAAATGGGATGCGGTCCTAGCTAGCCAGGAGCCTATGTCGAAAAATGTATCTTGAGAAGGGACAAAAAGGACAATGAGGGGACATTTCAGGCCAGCTCAAGAGGCGACCGGTGACCTCTCCGGCACCGCCACGGGCTGCCGGGATGGTGTTATCCTCCGAGGTCTCGATGACCGATTCTGCAGGGGGGGAGGAGCAGCGCAAAGGCTTGCTGATGCTCAGTGAGCGTCAGCAGGCAGCCGTGGCGGCGGCCATCACCATTCTCGCGGTGGTGGTGATTGTCGGGGCGGTGGGGATGCTGATCTGGCTGATCTCGGCCTTCTTTGGAAAGTTCTCGTCGGTCTTTATGCCGCTGGCCGTAGGTGCGGTGGCCGCCCTGGTCACCAAGCCCTGGTACGACTGGCTGCGCGAGCGACTCCGACTTCCCAAGCCGCTGGCACTGTTGGCGGTGGTCTTTTCGATGGTCCTCCCGGTGGTGGCCTTTGTGTGGTTCTTTGGGGCTCTGGTGGTCGAGCAGCTTACGGACCTGATCTCGAAAGTGCCGCAGTGGTGGGGCCACATGCTGACCTTCGTCGAAGACAGATGGCCGAGGGTGCTCCTGTTTTTCGAAGAGGACCCCTGGGGTCAGCGGCTCAAGGACGCGGTCGAGGGCCAACAGGAGACCCTGTTGGAGGGGCTGCAGATCCTGGGGGGCAAGGCCCTGTCGGCGGGGATGGGTCTTTTTGGGGCACTGGGCTCGCTGCTGTCATGGGCGGTGCTGCCGATCTACTTTGCCTTCTTTCTCATGGCCGAGCCCTCCCGGATGGGGGATCTTGGCAAGCAGCTACCGTTCCTCAAGGAGGAGACCCGCAACGACGTGGTCTACCTGGCCACCGAGTTCGTCACCATCGTCGTCGCCTTCTTTCGGGGCCAGCTGGTCATCGCCTTCCTGCAAGGCATCCTCTACGCCGTGGGTTTCTCGCTGGTGGGTCTCAAGTACGGCTTCGTCATCGGTCTTACCCTCGGTTTCCTCAACATCATCCCTTATCTGGGGAGCATCGTCGGCTTGGGAGTCAGCATCCCGTTGGCCTTTTTCCAGGAGGGTGGCGGTCTGGCCTTGGCCTTCTGGGTGGTGGTGGTCTTTACAGTGGTGCAGCTCATCGAGAGCTATCTGCTGACCCCCAAGATCATGGGTGATCAAACCGGGCTCCACCCCATGGCCATCATCGTGGCCATCTTCTTCTGGGGCACGGCTCTCCAGGGGATCATGGGGATGATCCTCGCCATCCCGCTGACCGCCTTTCTGGTGGTCTTCTGGCGCCTGGCCAGAGAGAAGTACATCCAGGAGCTCGTCTAACCAACCTCCGCGTCCTCTTCAGGGGACGCTCGCGCGCGGCCGAAATGTCCCGCTGTCGGTCCGCTGGCTCTGCCTGCACCCGATTTCAGTTCTCTGGCCGCTGGCACGGTTCGTGGAGTGAAGACAGACGAGGAGGCACCATGACGCCCATCCCCGGCATCACAGATTCGTCAACGGGGTCCCTGTTCGGCGGGTGGTGATCCGGCGTCGAACCCCGGTGCGGTCGTTCTGGTCGCTGACTCGGGTCACCGGCTCTGGCCGGTGACCCTTTTTCCATCCGGGCTATCATCTCCGGGCGTAGTCCCGATGGAATCGTTTGCGGATGAAGACCGTGCGACTGCTCGCCGTCTGCTCTCTTCTCGCCTGCGGGCACCTGGCCGCGGCCGCGGACTCCCGGTTCGCCGAGCGGATAACGGTCACCGAGGTCGAGATCCCCGTGCGGGTGCTCATCGACGGTCAACCCGTGCGTGGTCTTGCGGCCGAACATTTCGAGCTTTTCGATCGGGGTGTCCAGCAGCAGATCCTCTCCTGTGAAGAGCGTGATCTGTCGCTACGGGTGTCGTCTCCCGAGAGTCCTGCGGCCGAGTACGAGCCGGATCCGGAGTCGAGTGAAGGACGCAAGCTGCTGGTGGTCTTCGACAGCAACTTTTCTCGCCGGCACTATCTGCTGCGGGCGCTGCGGGGCGTGCGGGCGATGGTGGATTCCCAGATCCACCCGACCGATCGGGTGGCGATCGCCGTCTACAACGCCGCCTCGGGGTTGAATCTGGTCGAGGGCTTTACCGTCGAGCGGGAGCGGATCACCCTGGCCTTGGATGTTGTCGAAGCGATTCTGAGCTCCGATCGGAAGGGGCTAGAGGAGGCCCATAGGGCCCTTTTCCAGTTGACCGACCAGCAGCTCGGAGACGAAGAGGCGGATCCGAGGCTGCGACATTTCGATCGCATGGTCGCGGCGGTCGGACCGACGGCGGCGGTAGCGCTCCAGGGCACGAGCAAAGGCGCCGCCGGTCTGGATGCCGGTCTGGGCGCGGTGTCGATTTTTGGCGTCGGACAGAGGGGTGGAATCGACCTGCCGGGAACCGGCGCGGCACTCGATCCAACCCTGGCACAGCTGGTGAGAGACAGTCCGGACGAGTTTTCCGAGGAGATGGCGGTGAGCTCGGTAATCAGCGCGGTGCGGGCTCTGGCATTGACCCTGGGCGACACGGTGACCCTGTTGCGCGAGTTGGGCGGGCAGAAGCAGGTGGTGTTGCTGTCGGAGGGCTTTGCCGGCGGGCTGCTGGCCGATTCGGCTGTCCTCTACCACCTCCAGAACATGTTCAAGGCCTTTCGCCAGACGGGTTGGACGCTCAACGCCGTCGATGTGGAGGGCATACCCGATATCGGTCGTCCGGCCTTCGACGCCGAATCGCTGCTCTTCATGGCCAAGGAGACGGGAGGCGAGCTGTTCGAGAACTACAACAATCTGGCCGCGGCGACAGAGCGTCTGCTCGAACGCACCAGCGTCACCTATGTGCTCACCTTTCAACCGACCGACCTGGCTCTCGACGGTAGCTTCCACAAGGTCGAGGTCAAGCTGAAACAGGGACCCGCCAAGGCGCGGCTGAGTCATCGTCCCGGCTATCAGGCCCCCAGCCCCTTCTCGGCGAAGGGACAGATCGAGCGTCGTGTCGACGCGGCCGAGATGATCCTGACCAACGAGGAGATCGCCGAGATGGAGGTCTCGGTGCTGGCGGCGCCCATTCCGGGGTCATCCGGCCGCTGGTCTGTCCCTGTGGTGGTAGAGATCCCCGGCGACAACCTGGTGCCGATGGACGAGGGGCGGCGCCGTCGGAAGACGTTGGTCGAGGTTCACGTCTACGCAGTCGATAGCAAAGGCGCAGTCCTCGATCTGATGGTGATTGGTGTACAGCTCGACATGAGGAAGGTCGCCTCCACTCTCGAGAAGGGCGGGTTGCGGATTGTCGGCAGGTTGGAGCTCGAGGGGGGTGAGTACAGGATCAGGGTTCTGGTGCGCTACCAGGAGAACGGGGGTCTCTTCCTGTCGACGACTCCGGTGTCGATGGGCGTGGAAGATGGAGGTGCTCCCGGCTTTTTGACACCGGTTTTCTTCAGCCTCGCCGATGGTTGGCTGGTGGTGAGAGACGCTGCGAGCTTCACGGTCGGATCCACCGAGGCCCTGCCGTTTCACATAGGAGGCTTGTCTTTTGTACCTGCCGTTCGTCCGACGCTCGGCGGGGACGAGGCGATCGGGTTTTTCCTGCTCGGCAGCGACTTGAGCCAACCCGATCTGGTCATCGGCTCTCGTGTCCTCACCACAGCGGGGGAGGTGGCAAGCGGCGGCGCACTCGATGTCATGGAGCGACTGGTCGACGACCCGGATGGACTGGATCGGGTGGTGGGGACCTTCCGGCCGAGCGGACTGGCGGCTGGCGAGTACCGCCTGGAGATCACGGCGTCGCTCAAAGGCGGTGAGATCCTGGGGAGCAACACCTCTGCGTTCGTGGTTCAGAATTGACTACGAGATCCATAGGCCTTGACTACCTTTGTGATACAAAGTACTTGACAGCGACAACTGCCCTGGTCTAGTGTAGCTGCATGCCTGCGACGGAACCGGTCAACAAGGGACGACAGGAGCCCGTGGCGCTTCACTCTCATGCCATGGACAACCTGCGCTATATCCGACGGGCGATGGAATCGTCGGCGTCATTTACCTCGGTGCCGGGGTTGGCGGGAATCGTGATCGGCGCGACCGCGCTCGTAGCCGCTGTCTTGGCACAGACGCGATTTGCCGATCAGTGGCTGGCGGTGTGGGTAGCGGACGCCGTCTTTGCCCTGGCCTTTGGCGGCTGGGCGATGACGCACAAGGCCCGCGGCGAGGGGATGCCGTTGTCGCGCGGAGTCGGGCGCCGGTTCCTCTTCAGCCTCAGCCCGCCACTGGTGGCGGCCGTCGTATTGACGGTGGTCCTCCAGAGGATGGGCGCCAGCGCGGCCATTCCGGGGACCTGGCTTCTCCTCTATGGCGCCGGGGTGGTGACCGGCGGCACCTTTTCGGTGCGTCCGGTCCCGGTGATGGGGGTGAGCTTCATGATCCTCGGAATAGTGGCGTTGCTGGCACCACCCACTTGGTCGAACGCGCTGCTGGCCGCGGGTTTTGGCGGGTTGCATATCGTCTTCGGCGCCATCATCGCGAGGCGTTACGGTGGCTAAGAGACAAGAGGCGACGGAGCGCCGCCAAGTGAGCTCCGATAACAAACGCAAGAAACTCGAGGGGCTGACCGGGTATCTGGCGGATCCAGGGGCTCGGGACTTCGATCGCCTGGTGTACGAGCGTGTCCGGCTCGGCATGATGAGCGCCCTGACGGTAAATCGCTCGTTGACGTTCTCCGATCTCAAAGATCTCTTGCAGACGACGGATGGGAACCTGAGTGTCCACGCACGCAAGCTCGAGGATGCGGGGTACGTGGCCTGCAAGAAGAGCTTTGCAGGACGGTTCCCACGCACCGAGTATCGCCTTACTCCGAAGGGGCGGCGAGCCCTCGAGCGGTATCTGGATCACATGGAGGCGTTGATCCACGCCACTCGCGAAGAGTGAAATTTTTTTGGAGGGAAGCTTTGTGTTGCAAAGTACTATTGGTCAAGATCGAGCGCACGGCCTGCATATAGCCGTCATCATGGACGGCAACGGCCGGTGGGCGCGGGCAAGAGGATTGCCGCGAACGGTCGGCCACCGAGAGGGCGCCAAAGCGGTCCGCAGTGTCGTCGAGGCTGCACCCGATCTCGGTATCGGAACCCTTACCCTCTATGCCTTTTCCGCCGACAACTGGCAGCGGCCGGCGGCAGAGGTGCGGGCGCTGATGGAGCTATTCGAGCGCTTCCTCCACAGCGAGCGCGAGAAGTGCATAGAGAACGGCGTCCTGCTCAACATCATTGGTCGCCGGGACCGGTTCGAGCCGCGACTGCTGCGGGCGATCCGCCGGGCGGAGGCGGCGACCGCCGAGGGCCGCACCCTGCACCTGCGGATCGCCGTCGACTACTCGGCACGCCAGGCGCTCATCGATGCCGCCGAGCTTCACTCATCGGTGGAGCCGCTGGACTTCGATTCGTACTCGGAGCTCCTCAACCAGGCGGTCAACTCACGGCCGGTGGCGCCCGACGTCGATCTGCTCATCCGTACCAGTGGCGAGCAACGCTTGAGCGACTTTCTGCTCTGGGAGTGCGCCTACGCCGAGCTGATGTTTACCGACTGTCTGTGGCCCGACTTCAATGGCGACGAGCTCGAACGGGCCGTAGGGGAGTTCCGGCGGCGTGAGCGTCGCTTTGGCCGCGTCGTCGAAGCGCGGGAGTTGGCATCATGACGGCATCATGACGGCATCACGGCTAGTTGCGGTCATCTTCATCTTTCTCTGCTGCTCTGTTGCCTGGTTTGTCCTTGGTTTCTCTTTGACCTATCGCACCGAGGCGTCGGACGATCGGCTGTCGCCGGCGGTGGCCCAACTGTGGGGTGGACGGCACGGCCAGGTGGCTCTGTCTGCCTGGTACGAGGTGACACGAGTGGTGCGCGAGGAGATCACCGAGCAGCAGGCCGACGGCGGCGCCGTCACCCGCCAGGTGAGCAGCGAGGTTGTGGACCGGGTGCCGGTGCCGCTGGCGTCGAGTCGCATCGAGGTAGACCTGGATCTCGAGCAGCGCCGCAAAGGGCTGCTCTGGTACGACACCTATGCGGTCACCTTCGACGGACGCTATCGGTTGAGATGGCCGGACGGGGCCGACGGTCCGCTGCATCTGTACTTCACATTTCCATCGGCCGAGGCCATCTACGACGATTTCGTCTTCCGGGTCGATGGCGAGGAGATCCCGCCGCAGGACGATCTGACCGCGGGCATAACCGCCGCGGTCGAGTTGACCGAGAACCGGGAGTCGCTGGTCGAGGTGGGGTATCGCTCTCGCGGTCTGGATGATTGGCGATACCTCTTTGTCCCCGCCGGTGTCGCCCAGGTAAGAGACTTTGACATGTCGGTGACCACCGACTTCGAGGAGATCGACTTTCCGGCCGGCACCCTGTCACCGTCGTCAAAGAGCGCGGAGGCCGAGGGTTGGAAGCTGGTCTGGAGCTTCAACAACCTGGTCACCGATCAGAACGTCGGTCTGGATCTTCCCAACCGTCTCAACCCGGGCCCGGTGGCGGCGCGGATCACCTTCTTTGCCCCCGTCTCTCTGCTGTTCTTTATGACCGTCTTGGTCATTCTTGGCATGCTGGGTCGCCATCACCTCCACCCGATGAACTACTTCTTCCTTGGCGCGGCGTTCTTCTCTTTCCACTTGCTCTTGGCCTACCTGGTCGATCACCTGGACATCCACTTTTCTTTTTTGATCGCGGCGGCAACGAGCGTCTTGCTCGTACTCAGCTATCTGCGCCTGGTCAGCGGCATGCAACAAGCGCTTCTCCAGGCCGGTCTGGCCCAGTTCGTCTTTCTGGTGCTGTTCAGCTACGCCTTCTTCTTCGAGGGCTACACTGGGCTGACGGTGACCATCGGCTCGATCCTGACGCTGTTTATCCTCATGCAGGCTACCGGACGAGTGGACTGGGAGGAGCTGTTCGCCCGGACGCGACCGGCCGAACGGGGCAGGTCGCCGCAGACCGAGCCAGCCTGAATCTCCTCACCGAGCCGATCGCGGGGTGTCTCCGTATAAGGAGGGACTCCCACCGAGGGAGAAAGAGGAGGACTGCAGATGCTGAAGGTCGTACGCGGGTTCTTCGAGGGCCTTGCCACATTGCGCAAACCCTGGCGGTTGTGGATCGCACTGCTGGGCGCCGTCAACATTGCGGCGGTCTTCTTTCTCGACACCCTCGAGGGCAAGCTGGTCCTGGCGGCATTTCTCGCCGGTGTCACGCTCCAGATGTCGATCTTTGCCGTCAAGGGCTATGTCCGCCTGCTGGGGATAGGCCACATTCTGTGGCTGCCGCTCGTTCTCTGGCTGGGGAGCCGCCTCGGTGACATCGGCACCGAATCCACCTTTGGCAAGTGGGTGGCGGCCGTCATCGTCATTGACGGCATCTCCGCGATCATCGACATGGTCGATGTCGGACGCTACCTGGCTGGTGACCGCACCCCGGCGATCACTCTCGACGACGTCTAGGTGAGCTCAGATCGCGATCGGCGCGGCGAGTAGCTCGTCCGGGATGTCGAAGGCATCGACCAGGGGCAGCGCCTGCTGTCGCACCTCCCCACACAGCCGGTTGACCAGCTTGCGGATCGCCTTGGCCTTCCCCGCCTCCAGGTAGCCGTGCTCGAGAAACCAACCCCGGTCGGCCTCGATCCGATGGAGGGCGTAAAGGTCGCAGAGGGTTCCCAGGGTCCGCTCGAGGTCCGCATCCGCTGTGCTGTCGACGACCTCGGCAAAGCGCTCCAAAACGATCCGTTCGGTGTGGGCTCGGGCCAGCTCCACCGCGTGGTCCTGCACTTCGATCAGGGCCTCGAAAGCATCCTGGCCGGCGTCGATCCGCTTCTTGAGCCGTCGGGCGAGTGTCCCCAGGAGATGCTCCTCTCGCCAGCGCATGGCGCCAAGCTGGAACTCCCGATCGCGCAGATGGTCGTCGTCGGTCATCCGGGTGACGATGGGATTGAGCTCGGCGACGGCAGTGGCAGCCCGAGCGGTCAGAAAGCGGACCAGACCAAGCAGCTTCATCTCGCCGAACTGACGGCGATAGCCGGTGAGCAGCCCTTTTGCCACCAGCTGCATCAGAACCGTATTGTCGCCCTCGAAAGTGGTGAAGACGTCGCTGTCGGCCTTGAGCGCAGCGAACCGGTTTGCCGCCAGATACCCCTGGCCGCCACAGGTCTCGCGACAGGTCTGGATGGTGTCGGTGGCATGCCAGGTGGCATAGGCCTTGAGACCCGCGGCCATCGCTTCCACCTCTCGTCGGTCGTCGTCGGTCGACGCCGCGTACTGCTCGACCAGGTGGTGGAGGGCGAAGTTGAGCGCGTAGGTGGTGGCGAGGCGTGGTAGCAGCCGCCGCTGGTGGGTGAGGTAGTCCAGGAGCACCGTCTCGGCTTCGCCACCCGGACCAAACTGGCGCCGGCGGGCGCCGTAGCGCACGGCGATGGTCAGGGCCGACTTGCTGGCGCTCAGCCCGGCCAGGGCGACACTAACCCGACCACCCACCAGGGTTCCCAGCATGGTGAAGAACCGCCGGGAGGGACTGGTGATGATTCGAATTTCCGAGCTGCAGGATGGAGCCGCCAAAAAGACCGAACTGGACTCCAAACTTGGTCATCACACTGAGATCGTGGAGAGCAAGGGTCTCGAAGGCGGCGACAAAGGCGCTGACGTCGCCGGCTCCTCCATAGGCCGGTGGAAAACTCAGCGAGCCGAGCCCTTCGGCGGCCAATAGACGACAGCGAGCGAGGACTTGTTCTCTGTAGGCCGGTCTGTCCAGATCGTATTCGTAGCGGAACGCGGGTCTACCCAGGATCTCCTTGATTCGCTGCCTGAGCTGGAGTTGACCCCCGTCGAGGAGTCGGGCCAGGGCGCTGACATCGAAGTCCGGCTCGGGCTCGATGGAGGTGGGTAATGGGCGCTCGGGGACCAGGAGACCCCGTGTCACACCCGGTCCGATCAAGCCCAGGGCCTGCTCGATCTCCACCAAGGCCTCCCGCTCGGTGGCCGACGGTTGGTGCCCGCCGCCGGTGGCCAACGCCAGCCCCAGCTCGCTGAGAGACCGCTTCTGATCGGCATCCAGGGCGCGAGCGGCCCGACGGATGGTCACTAGAAGGCTCTGTAGCTCCTGGGCGGATGGTGGTTGAGCCGGGTCGAGCCAACGGCCGAGAAGCTCGCGGCAGCTGGCCTCCGTGTCGAGGGCTCTGGTTACCCTGGAGCAGATCGATCCGATCTCGTCGGCCGACAGGTCGCCATCGGCCCAGGCCACGTAGAGCATCGGCAGATAGGCCAATAGCCGGGGGTCCTCGACAACCAGCTTTCGCGTTTCTTCAGGTGGAGATTGACTCATCTTCTCTACTATAGCGGTGACAAAGCCGGCCCGATCCCGCCTGCCGTTCCATACGCGCTAATCGGCCGCGAGGATGTAGGGAAGAAAAACCCTCGCCGGTTTGTTCACGTAAGAACTTGCGAGAGGCCCCGAGAGATGTTTGAAAAGAGCTCGAGCTGGCAGCGATATAGCGGCAAACCAGAAAAAATCGTCCGTGTCCATCTGGGACACGTGCCGCAGCTCGAGCCACGACCCGAGGAGGACCGATCCGCTCTGCGCATCGCGCTGACGGTGGCGGTCCTATTTCACGTTGCCTTCTTCGTCCTACAACTCCCAGAGATGGCGGCCAGGCCGACCTGGGCAGGTCAGGAGCGGCCGGTCTACGTGGTTCAGCAGATCCGCTTCAAGCCGCCGCCACCGGCACGGCAACAACAGATCCAGAAGCACAAGGAGAAGACCAGGGTCATTCCCGTCCCCGATCCCACGCCGGATGATCCCGAGCCGATCCGGGTGGAGGAGGTGGAGGTTCCCGACATCCAGGTGAGTGATCTCGACGTGGTCTTCGGAATTCCGGAGGGACCGGCTGCCAACGACTTCGGCGGTGCCGGAGCAGGACCGATGAATGTGGGGGGAGACGTGTTACCCCCAAAGCGAGTCTTTGCCCCATCACCTCCCTACACCGAGGATGCCCGCAAGGGCCGGATCCAGGGGATCGTGATCCTCGAGGCGATCATCGACGCCATGGGCAACGTCACCAACGTCAAAGTGCTCAAGGGACTGCCGATGGGACTGTCCGACACGGCGGTGGAAGCCGCCGGCAAGTGGAAGTTCAAGCCGGCCACCCGCAACGGGGTGCCGGTCCCCGTCTTCTTCAACCTGACGATCAGCTTCTCCCTGCAGTAGGGGAGAGCTGCCTGCCCTACTTCGTGCGCGAACGAAGCGGCCGGCCTCCTCCGTGCCGGCCGGGGTGGGTGGTGGACGCCCTTGTTCCGGCCGACTCACTCCCCGTCGACGATGTCCTCCACCCACGTAAAAGCTGCCATCGCCGATGAGAAACCAATGGTGGTGATAGCCATCAAAGCCACCTGCTTCATCTCGTCGGCCACGAGCCCGGCCTCGAGCCCCTTGCGCGCCGCCGAATGGACCCCTCCCTCACGTTGTTGGGCCACCGCCAACGCCAACTTCACCAACGCGGCCGTCTTCGAGTCCAGGGCACCGAGCTGGGACAGGCTCTTGCCCAGGGCCTCGTAGTGGGCGGCCACCTCGGGGTAGCTCTCGCGGAAGCGAAGATAGGTATTCGGGATGCCTCGCTTTTCAGTCATCGGATACTCCTCCTTAGGAACGCGATTGTACCCGCTGAGGGCAGTCGCCCCCTACCCCATCTCGTATTGCCCTCGGGCCGCGAGTTGACACACCGTATCCGCTGACTAGAAGATCGGGCCAACCACCAAGCGCCAGAGACAGGAGAAGCCTTTCGCATGACAACCAGGATTCTGCTCGCCGCGACTTGCCTCGTCCTGGTTCTAAGCGGGTCGACTCTTGCTGCCGGACCGGAGATCGACGTGCCCATCGACGTCCGTGTACGTTGGGAGACCTGGGGCTCGCCCTCCGGCAATGCGGACCTGGAAAGCGAATTCGACTACTTGAAGCTACGGGCTCGGGTGGGGCTCGATCTCGACTGGGAACACTGGACCCTCCACGGCGTTCTACAGGGAGCCGCCGCCTTCGATCTGCCCGAAGACGGTGCCTTTGGTATCGGCAAGGTGTACGTTGATGCCAACGACGGCGACACCGATCCCAGCCAGGTGGGGGTCGCCGAGGCAAGTGTCGGCTATCGATCCGAGCGCTTTCGCATGATCCTCGGTCGCCAGGGCTGGAAGGGTGGTCTGGAGATTCTGACCGGTGTTCCGCATCTCGATCAGGTCAAAAGAACCCGTTTGAGCGAACGCTTGGTGGGCAACTGGGACTGGGTCAACGTCGGACGCCGCTACGATGGACTCAGCTTCGGCGTCGACTTTGGCAGCTCCGATCTCGCCGGTTTCGCCCTGCGGCCCCTGGCTGGCGGGGTCAATTACAACGACGCGTTCGAGCAGCTGGGTGATCTCGATGTCTACGGTCTGACGCTCACCGGTCGCTACGGCAAATGGATCTCCGGGGCCGAGTTGCAGCTGTTTGGCCTGCTCTACGACGACGGTCGGCCAGGCGCGGTGGCGGCCGCCGGTGGCGAGATCAAGATCACCACCCTCGGGGCGAGCCTGCTGCTGGGCAACGAGCGCCGCGATCTGATGTTGTGGACTGCGTTCCAGCGTGGCGACTGGGGACCGGTCGATCAGGAGGGCTGGGCGTTTATCGTCGAGGGTGGCTACATGTTTCCGGATGCCATCGCCTCCCCTGGCTTCCGGCTGGGAATCGCGCAGGCCTCGGGCGGCGACGCGGCGGCCGGCAGTCATTCCTCGTTTTTCAATCTGCTGCCAACGAATCACAAGTTTTACGGCTCAATCGATTTCAGTGCGTTCTCGAACCTGCAGGACATCTATGCCCTGGTGCTGCTGAAGCCGGGGGCCAAAACGAATATCCGCGTTGGACTCCACACCTTTGCGCTCGACGACAGACGGGACGCCTGGTACGGCGGCTCGGGTGCCTTCGACGAGCAACGTCTCGGCTACTTGGTCCGTCGGCCGGCCGATGGCAGTTCGTTCTCGTCCAACTCGCTGGGCAATGAGATCGACATCGAGGCCAACTGGTCGTTCAAACACGGGCTGGGGCTGGGGGCTGGCCTCGCCTTCTTCAATGGCGGCAGCGCCGCCAGAGAGATCCTCAGCGTGGACGACAACGGCAGCTGGGGTTGGATCCAGTTCAGCTGGAAACACTGAGCATGCACTTTTCTGGCATCCTGGTCACCGCTCACCCGCAGGATCTGGCCGACACCTCTCGGCGGGTCGAAGCCCTCCCCGGGGTGGAGGTCCACTATCTGGATGCGACAGGCGGGCGGATCGTTGCCGTGCTCGAGACCGAGACCCTGGAGGAGCAACAGGAGGGTCTAAGGCGCCTCGAACGGGTACCCGGGGTGCTGGCGGCAGCCCTTGTCGAGCATCGTTTCGAAGAGTTGGAAGCTACCGGAGTGGATACCGAGTAGGAGAGCAAATTCGATGAATGGAATCTCAGGGCTGTCGCGACGCGACTTCATCAAGGCCAGCGTTGCCGCCGCTGCGGCAGCAACGGCAGGACTGCCGGTGGCCGCCTACGGACAGGAGGACGACTGGCGTTGGGACAAGGGGGTGTGTCGCTTTTGCGGCGTTGGCTGCGGCATCCGCATCGCCACCCACGAGGGAAAGGTCGTGGCCATCCAGGGCGACCGCGAGAACACGGTCAACCGCGGATTGCTCTGTGTCAAAGGTTACGCCAACGCCCAGATTCTCTACGGTGAAGATCGACTGACGCGGCCGTTGATGCGGATGAAGGAAGGCAAGTTCGAGAAGCGAGGCGACTTCGTCCCCGTCAGCTGGGAGCAGGCCTTCGACGAGATGGAGCGGCAGTTCAAGCGTGTCCACGGCGAGCTGGGGCCCACCGGGGTCGGGATCATGGGCTCGGGTCAGTACACCGTCCAGGAAGGTTACGCCGCCGTGAAGCTGGTCAAGGCCGGCTGGCGCTCGAACAACATCGATCCGAATGCACGTCACTGTATGGCCTCGGCGGTCGCCGCCTTTATCCAGACCTTTGGCATCGACGAGCCGGCGGGCTGCTACGACGATATCGAGCTCACCGACACGGTG
This sequence comes from Thermoanaerobaculia bacterium, assembly GCA_049678185.1. Taxonomy (GTDB): domain Bacteria; phylum Acidobacteriota; class Thermoanaerobaculia; order Multivoradales; family JAHEKO01; genus M0029. The sequence continues at coordinate 28,492 of JBAUDS010000371.1, read as the reverse complement.
GTGCTGTGGGGCTCCAACATGGCGGAGATGCACCCGATGTTGTGGGCGCGGGTGATCGACAAGCGTCTCGCCGACCCCGACTATCGGGTGGTCAACCTCACCACCTTCCACAATCGCTCCTCGGATCTCTCCGACCACGAGATCGTCTTCAAGCCCCAGACCGATCTCGCCATCTTGAACTACATCGCCCGCGAGATCGTCGCCCGCGGCGCTGTCGACAAGGAGTTCATCGACAAGCACTGTGTTTTTGCCACCGGACCCAACGACATCGGCTTCGGCATGCGGTCCACCGACGCCTACGCCTTCGACAGCGAAAAGCCAACCCAGGACCGAGAGCGACAGGTGACGCTCACCCGCGAGGAGGCCATCGCCCAGGGCAAAGATCCGAGTCAAACCCACCGCGTGCCGCAGGCCAACGCCGCGACCGCCGGCAAGCACTGGCTGATCAGTTTCGAGGACTTCAAAAGGGCTCTCGAGCCCTACACCCTGGACTTCGTAGCCGAGGTCTCCAAAGGCGATCCGGACGAGCCGCTGGAGGAGTACAAGGCCAAGCTCCGACAGCTGGCCGACTACTACGCCAACCGCGGCCGCAAGATGGTCTCCTTCTGGACCATGGGTTTCAACCAGCACACCCGCGGCACCTGGGTCAACGAGCAGGCCTACATGGTCCATCTCTTGACCGGCAAGCAGGCCAAGCCGGGCAACGGCGCCTTCTCTCTCACCGGTCAACCGTCGGCCTGCGGCACGGCACGGGAGGTGGGCACCTTTGCCCACCGCCTGCCGGCCGACATGGTGGTGGCCAATCCCAAGCACCGCGAGCGCTGCGAAGAGGTGTGGAAGCTCCCGGCCAAGACCCTCAACCCCAAGGTAGGGAGTCACATCACCAAGATGATGCGGGACCTCGAGGACGGTTCGCTCAAATGGCTGTGGGTGCAGGTGACCAATCCCTTCCAGGCCACCGCCAACGCCAACCACTGGATTGAAGCCGCTCGGGAGAAAGACAACTTCATCGTGGTCTCGGATGTCTATCCGACCCTGTCGTGCAAGGTAGCCGACCTCATCTTGCCCTCGGCGATGATTTTCGAGAAGTGGGGGGCCTACGGCAACTCGGAGCGTCGCACCCAGGCCTGGCGCGAGCAGGTGCCACCCCCCGGCGACGCCCGCAGCGATGTCTGGCAAATCCTGGAGTTCTCCAAGCGCTTCAAGCTCGAGGAGGTGTGGGGCCGCGGGCCGATTCCGGGTCTCGCCGCGGCAGGCTTCGAAGACGGTTTTCTACCCGATGTCCTCGTGGAGGCCAAAGAACTCGGCTACTCGCCCGAGACCTCTCTCTACGAGGTGCTTTTTGACACCCCGACAAGCCGCCAGATGGCCTGGCCCGACCCGGTGGCCAAAGGTCATGAGAACCACACCGTGGAACACGGCGGCCTCGATTGGTTTCCCGAAAAGGCCCTCTTCCAGGAGTACGTGCTGTTTGGTCGTGACCATGCCCACGATCTGGCCGACTTCGACGTCTATTACCGAGACGACGTCAGGGGTTTGCGTTGGCCGGTGGTCGACGGCAAGGAGACCCCATGGCGGTTCAATGAGCGCTACGATCCCTACGCCAAGAAAGGCAGCGCCTTCGACTTCTACGGCCCGGCGATGAAGAGCCTGCCCAAGGGTGATCTGAACGGTGTCACCGAGTCCGAGACGACCTCGTTGGCCGGCCGGGCGAAGATCTTCTACCGACCCTACGCCGCTCCGCCCGAGAGCCCCGATGAGGTCTACGACCTGTGGCTGTGTACCGGCCGGGTTCTCGAACACTGGCATTCGGGCTCGATGACCCGCCGGGTGCCCCAGCTCCACCAGGCGATGCCAACCGCCCAGATCTTCATCCACCCACGCGACGCCGAGGCCCGTTCACTGCGACGAAACGACCTGGCCTGGATCGAGTCCCGTCGCGGCAAGATCCAGGCGCGGGTCGAGACCGATGGCCGTGACCGGGTTCCCCGGGGCTTGGTCTTTGTGCCGTGGTTCGACGAAGGAGTCTTCATCAACAAGGTGACGCTGGACGCCACCTGCCCCATTTCCAAGCAAACGGATTTCAAAAAATGCGCGGTCAAAATCTACAAAGCCTAGTCCTTGCCCTCTTGGTCCTTGCGCCCGTCACCTACCTGGCGGCCGAGGAGAAGACATCGCCGTCGACGCCCGATACCGAGATCGGGCTCAGCAAGACCAGCGTCTTCGACGTGCCGAGCCCCGACCCGATGCCCGCCGCCGGTGGTGACCCAGGGGATCAGCCGGTCTTGCCCCGGTTCTTCGACGGCTCGCCACCCGTCATTCCCCACGGCATTGCCGACTTCTTGCCCATAACGCGCCAGGAGCACCTTTGCCTGGACTGCCACGAGCCGGAGACGGGAGCGGAGAAAGTGGAGGGGGAGCCGACGCCGATTCCTCAAAGCCACCTGACCGACCTGCGTCTCGCCCCCGAGACCGTGGGCGACCAGGTGGTGGGTGCGCGTTACATCTGCATCACTTGCCATGTCCCGAAAGGGGCTGTCTCACCACTGGTAGACAATCGCTTCGGGCAGTAGCACCGCACGAGCGCTGCGAAGACGAGGGACCCCGGCACTCGGCGGGCACCTGCTCTTGCCAATCGTCGGGGAACCGGACCCAGACATAGTCCCCGCCACCTCCCGCTGTCATCCGCTCAGGATCTCCAGAGCCAGGAGAATCTCGGCGTTGGGGTCGAAATCATAGATTGCGAACTTCTCCAGAGTGATTGGGTAGTGGGGTTGCAGGCAGCGGCCCTTTTCAGGGTCGTCCGGGAAGGTGATGTTGCGTTTGTGCGAGACGAATGCCTCGAGGCCGGTGTTCTTGAGTTGAAATTGGAGCACGTCACCGAAGTTATTGCCTGGCTGAGCCGATGGCGTGCCGACGACGCGCGCGCCCATCGCGTGGAGCCCCGTCAAGACATTGAAGCCTGAGCTGAAAGTAGAGGGAGAGCTCAAAACCAGCACCTGGCTCGGCCCCCGCCCCGCCTCGTGAAACTCCTCGGTCTGGTACACGTTCCAGAACGACGGCGAGCCTGCCAGGTACGGGCTGCCAGAATCCTCACCGGCGACATGCGGCTGCCGGTAAGAGACCTCATCACGAAAATCATAGTCAGTGGACAGCAACTGGAACGGCTGGCCTTGGTTCGCCTGCTCGAGAGAGTACCCATCGTACTGTTCGAACAGGAGCCTCGATAGCTTGACGATCTGGTAGCCGTTGTCGAGCGAGTGCATCGCGGTGTCGCCATAGAGCAGGTAAACGAGGATCTCCCGCAGGGCCGAGTTGCCACCGGTGTTGCCCCTGAGATCGACGATCAGATTGCGGGTGCCGGCGGCTGCCATCTGACGCATGAGGTCGGCGATAGCCTCGGTTGCCGACGGGATCCCGGCAAGTAGCTCCTCCCGGTCGTCGGGCACAGGTGTGCCGTGAAAGTGCTCGTACGCCTCCTTGGTCATCTCTTCGGCCGGCGCAAGCCCTTCGGCGAACCACAACTCGCACGCCTCTCGGTACCGCATGAGGTTGGAGATGACGAGCAACGCCGTCGATCGCTCGGCGTCGAGGAAGGCGAAGGTCACATCCGAGGCCGCGGTGGAAGGCATGTGGACACGGGTCGGCAAGGTCTCCCAGACAACGGGCGGCTCATCCAACAGTCTGAGCTCGGTCGGCAGCAAGTCGCCCGTACGCCTGCTCAGTTCGACCCGGATCGTGTCGCCGCCTCGCCACTCCGGAAGCAGCTGTTTCAGACCCTGGCGGGTAGCCAGGGTACGAAGGTTGAGAAGTACCAGGTGGCCGTAAAGGTTCTCCATTCCTCGAGTCGCGCTTTGGCGGCTCAACAGCTCCGGCAGCGAGACGCCTTCGATACTCACCAATCGCGCACCCAGTAGGGACTCGAGCTTCGAGTCTGCAACCTTTTCTACTACCAACTCGTGCTCGACGGACCTCATCGCCAGAGGAAGGAATAGCGGGTCCAGAGATCCGCTCTGCATACGAATCCCAGTGTGGGAGTCTCCGATCGAGGCGACGAACGGTTGCAGGAGCCGAAAGTACTCGTCGGTCGGGAGGCCCTGTGCGGGGATCGCGGCCAGCATCTTGTGGAAGCGCCGATGAAAGGCGATTCGACCACCACCGGCCAGGTACGGATCTGGGTGGGCTTCCTCGAGGGTATCCAGAAGCTGCCGCGCATCCTCGACAAGGAGCGCCCGCGGGACGAGTTGCTCCTCGTTTTCGGCTTGGAGCGGGGCAGTTGTGATCAGGGCGAGCAGCACAAGTGATGCGGCTCTCCATGTTGATCCGCTTTGCCGGAATCGAGCCGGCCCGAGACCGGCAAAGGTCTGCGCAGCAGCGCGGGTGGAAGCCGGGGCAGAGTGTCCGTTCAAATTGCTTGTGGCGGGTTGACGTGACCAGCAATGCGGCATCATTGTGACCTCCGGAATGACCCATGAACAAGTCGATCAGCGCGTCGTCTTGGACGAGTAGTCCCTCGCTACTAATTACCAGACGATCAGCGCGCGAAAACGTTTCAATCGCAGCGTCTGAATCTGGGAAAGGTGCCGAGAATCGAACAGGAAATCGCTCTTCAAGGCCCAAGCTGTGCACTTCGGTGTGGGTTGCTTGGAGGCCTTCAAGTCGAGTGGTCAGCCCGGCGGGGCAGCTCCTACCCCTGGAGCCGATGTCAATTTGGCGATGGGTCGCGCTTTTTGGGCCGTGAGCTGCTCATTTTGGCGATGAGCTGGTAGGGGGTCGTACTCGACGGTTCGAGTCACCCCCTTGCTCGCTTCACCCAGACGAGACGATTCTCCTTGCCGCAGGAAAACTCGCTGGTCCCTGTTCGGTAAGACAAGGTCGCCCCGGCTCTGCCCGGGGCGACCCGCGGGTGTCGTCTGATCTAGTTGTTGGCTGGGCCTCCCTGGCCCTTTCCCTTGCCATTCTCGATAACGAACAGGCAACTGAAGAAGATTCGCGTACTGCCTGGCGGCGCAAATTGGGACAGATCGACTGTGCCGGACAGGCGAACTCTGGCTGTGTCCTCCAAATTGGAAAACCTCCCACTGGCCTCGATCACGGTCGGGCCGGCGCCGGGAAACGAGCCGGTCATATGGGTCACAGTGGTTTCGACCGTGGTACCGTCACCGTCGCCTACATCAACGAAGAACGGTCGCACTGTGGTGAAGCCGGTAGTCACAATGTGGCCACCTGGGAAGAAGAAGAATGTCACCGCCTCGATCGCCACACTTACGTTTGCTGTGTTGACCAGCGGAAGGGTATTGAAGTTGGGTTGAGTGATAACTGGTGTCGGAATTCCAGAGGTGGTGTCCACCAGCGTCGAGGGTCGAAGGCAGTCTACGCCAACCCCGACGACGTTTCGCGTCTCGAGGTGTACCAGATCACCCTCATAGCAAGCGAAATCTGCCTGGTTTTGTGGATTGCTGCTAAAGAAGTCGGTCACAGCCGCCGATATTTCTGGGCTTAGATTACCTGCTGTCAGCTCACCGACAAATTTCACTGCGATATCGGCCTGTGCCGGCACCGCAAGTGCCAACACGGCCATAGCTACACCGAATACAATTCCTCTGCTCATTTACTGGCTCCTTTCTTCAATCTTGTGACCCAGCTCTTGCGGCCGGACCAGGTTCAACGCGTGAATATGCTGGAGGATACGACATGGCTCCAGATTCGGATCTGTTTCAAGATTTCGAGCTGGAGCCCGAGGAAAAGAACTGCCAGACCGGAGGCAGAGACCGCCAGACCGGCCAGAGCGTCGGTCAGGTAATGGGGCAATGGCCGTGTAGGAATCCGCTTTTCTTGGCCTCGGCCTGAGGCAGCGGGATTGGGCACCTTGGGCGGTGGAGTGGATGCCAGGAAAGGAAAGCTCACGCCGTCACAAGAGCGGATCCACTTCGTAGCACCCCGAGGGTGAGCGCGGTGGAGAAGATCGGGCCGAACATGATGGCTACAGCCATCGGTTGGTACATGGGTCCCCCACCGAAATAGAGGGGTAACAACCCGCCCAGGGTAATCGGTGCACGGCCGTCGATTCGACCGCACCTACTGTCGTGTTCCCCTGGCTGGCGGGCAGCTGCGACCGATGTCTCTCAGTGGGCCGACCCACTGACTCAGGATCAGTGGCGATAGCTTGCCCCGAGTTTGTTGCAGTTTGAGAGGCCGTGCTTACCGGGTCATTACCGGGATGAGGTACTGATTGTCCACTTGCGATGCGGAAAGCGAACGGAGCCTGATGGAAGTCACTCGGATGCTTTGAGAAGCGACAGGACATCTTCCATGACCCAGATCTCAGCACCACGCTGTCCTGAGTCAAAAGCCACGCGCCGGCCGTCGGGATGGAAACGAATGCTGCCCAGCACGTTTAACCCCAGTTCGAGCTTTCGTGGTTCTCCGCCGTCGTTCCCAATTCGCCACAGCGTGGTCGAGGGCTTCGCTGCCAACTTCGGATCCCGTGCAAACAGGATCTCCTGTGTGTTCGGAGTCCAGCCCACCACTTTTACCGTTTCCGAGACTGGTACCTCGAGCAGCAACCGCGGCCGGCCGCCGTCCACCGGCATCACCATCAGGACAGTCTCGTCGTCGCCAGTGGTCTTGTTCAGCGCCACGTCGGAGAAAGCCAGCCACCGGCCGTCTGGGGAAACCTCGAGGCTGTTGAGATTCTCGCCGGGTAGTTCGGAAGTGTAGAGCACTTCTTTCTGTTGCGTCTCAAGATTCAACCGCACGATTTGGACCGTCGCATCGTTCAGTCCGAGTTGTCGCGCGTAGAAGACCTCCTCGCCGTCCCGAGACCACCGCCCGTAGCGCGAACGCCTGTCGGTGACCACCGGAGTAGCTTCGCCGCTCTTCACGTCGACAAGAAACAAGGTTCGATTTTGCGGAGCGAGCAAGTGCCGGCCGTTCGGTGACCAGCGGAGATAGCGTTCGCCCCATCCCACCGTGAAGATGTTCTGCAGTGCCTTTGGGGTGAGGGAGCGCTCCATGCCGGTCTCAAGTTGACGGATGACGATGCTGTTGCCGTTGCGGATGTAGGCGAGAGACTTTCCGTCCGGGGACCAATCGGGGCCCTGATTCGAACTGGCAATCTGTGGAACTGGTGCAGGCGACTCCGTCACGAGGCTCTTTTCCAGGTCCAGAGACGCGGCATAGACCTCGAGTTGACCAGTCTCCGAAGTGGCGTAGTAGTAGTCTCCGTTGCGCGCAAACCCCAGCGGCCGGATGTCTTCTCTCAGGTTGCCCCTCACTCTCTGAGCCACGCCTTGCGGTTTCCCGTCCTCGAGTGGCTGGAGCCACGCATCGGGCGCACCCGCCCGATCGCTGGTAAACAGAAGCGCGCTTCCATCCGGGGTCCAGTCGAGCAGACGGTCGTTCCCCGGATGCGCAACCCCAGATATCTCCTCGCCGCCATCGAGAGGAAGTACGAAAATGTCCCGCTTCTGTAGCTTTCCATTCACCGGGAAGTCGTACGCCAAAAAGCGGCCATCCGGCGAGAAGCTCATTCTCTGTTCATCCGGCACCGGCCCGCTCAAGGCTTTCAACCCCTGCACCGAGCCATCAGCTACGTGAACGAGCGCAATCTGAAGTGTGCTGTCCGTTGTCGGGCTACCTGGCCTGGGGACGACGGCGGCAACGTACTTCCCGTCGGCGGACCAGTCGAAGGCGCGAAGCATCTCCCCTTGCTCGGGTTCATCGCGATAGATGAAGCGCGAGCCAGAGCCGTCCACGTTGATGGCCCGTAGCTCGTAGCCGTTCTTGTCCCAGATGTACGCGAGCTGCTTCCCGTCGCCGGAGAACCGCATGAAGAACTCCACCCATTCAACGACCTTGTGAAAAGGGCCTTTGTTGGTCACGCGGCGATTCTCGTCAGTTACGAGATCCCGGACGGCCAGATCACCAGTCGTCCAGTCCGTGAAAACGAGGTATCGGCCATCGGGCGAAACGGATGAACCAAAAAGACCCACGTATTGGCCGACTGTTCCGACACGGCGTATAGCAACCCGTTCGGCAGACGGTGCCCCCGTCCCTGCTGACAACAGTTGCGCAGCTGGTGAAGAACAGAGGCAAAGCGCAAGCAAGGCGCCGACCACCATCCGCCATAGAAAGCCCATAGGGGCAGGTCCAACCATCATCGCTCCTTCGCACTGAACTGGAAGTCGAGGAAGTGTACCAAGTTGACGCTCCGCTCTGACCGAGAATCCTCTGACACCCCTTCAGCAACGCACCAATGCTATTGGGCAAAGCCGAAGAGGACGCTCTGAATCGGTTTGGTCACGATGGCACCTTGCCGCAGGGTGAGGTAGATGCCTTTCGGCTCCGGGTTCTCTCGGCGATGTGTGCGGGCCTCTTCTTCTGACCAGAAGAAGACACTCTTCATTCAGAAGTCATCGACGATGCACGGCGCGTCCAGGTTGGGTAGGTCGATCATGGGAATGAAGAACACCGGCTTTTCGGCGGGAGGACGGACACGATAGCCGAGGTCACTCTCGAGCTCGAAGACGATGGACCGTCCGCTGATCGCGCACTCGGTCTCGACTGTGCAGCTCAGGTCCTTGTCCAACAGTTGCCCTTGCACGAAGGGCGTCGCCACGGCGTCGGCCGCTCAAGCGGCCGAGAACGCTTCACCTCCGTCCATCCGGACCTGGTGAGGCGTTTCCTCGGCTGTCACCGGGTAGGCCCAGACCACGTCCTCCCCTCCCCTGCGGCAGAGGAAGGTCAGGCGCCGTTCGAGCTTGTCGAGGATCAGGCTCACCTGATCAGGAGGCAGGTCGAGCTCAGCGGCGAAAACCTCAGGCGTGATCGCCTCGCGACGGCGAGGGATCTCCGTAACCGCAAAGTGCTGGACGCGCCTTTCGTCGGGCTCGAGGGCCGGCCTTTTGGCGAGCCTCCTCGCATCGCGCTGGACCATCGTCCGAAATAGACACTCGGGAACCGGCACCATTCGACGCCCCACACCCAACAGGATCCTCTCGAACATCTCGCACCTCCTCATCTCGCCACAGGCCTCGACTGAAGAATAGCAGCGGTGGCGGATCGAATAGGGATTCGCCTTTCGAGGCCCAAGCTGTGGACTTCGGTGTAGGGTGCTTTTTGGCCCTCAACCGGAGTGATCAGCCGAGAGTCCCAAAGGACTCAAACGAGAAAATCCTTGTAGCTCACTTTGAAGAAGAGGGAGTAGAGGACCGGCACCACCCCGAGGGTGAGTACGGTGGAGAAGATCAGGCCGAACATGATGGCTACAGCCATCGGTTGGTACATGGGTCCCCCACCGAGATAAAGGGGAAGCAGTCCGCCCAGGGTGGTGACCGTGGTCAACAGGATCGGTCGCAACCGCCGCTGGGAGGCCTCCAAAATGGCGAACTGTGGCGTCAGGCCATGCTGCTCGATTTCGATCTTGATCCGGTCCAACAGCACGATGGCGTTGTTGATGACGATACCGGCCAAGGAGATCACTCCAAGAAAAGTCATGAAGCCGAAGTAGGAGCGCATGACGAGCAGGCCAATGACGACGCCGATGAGACCGAGAGGGATGGTGATAAGGATGATGAGCGGCCGCCGGATCGAGTTGAATTGTGTTACGAGAAGAAGAAGTATCACCAGGCTGGCCAGAGGTAGCTGTTCCACGATCGAGGCGTTGGCCTTGGCCGCCTCCTCCTCTTCGCCCCCCAGCTCCCAGGAGTAGCCCAGCGGCCAGCTCTTGCTCTCCTCTTCGAGCCAGGGCGTCACACTCCGGTTGATCTCGACGGCGGTGTAGCCCGGCTCGAGATCCGACTCCACCGTCACCGTCTTGAGCCGATTGCGCCGCAAGATCTTGGCGGGTTGCCAGACCAGCTCGGCATCCACCACCTGGGCGGCGGGTACCGAGGCACCGGTGGCCTGGGAGAAGACGTTGACGCTGCCGAGTTGGGCGATCGATTCACGGCCCATCGCCCCGACCTGGTTGGCCTGTTCCGAGCGCAGGGTCACCGGGATGATCTTGTCGCCTTCCCGGTACTCGGTGGTGTCAAAGCCCGAGAAAATGGTCTGGAGCGAAATGGCGACATCCTGGTTGGAGACTCCGGCCCGCTGGGCCCGCGCCTCGTTGATGCGGATCAGGAGCTTCTTGGAGCGGGCACCCCAGTCGTCGACGACACCCCGGGTACCGGGAGTCTGGAGCAGCTTCTCCTTGACGCGGTCTACGAGCTGGAAGACCTCGTCCGGCTCGCGGCCCGAGATGCGGACCTCGATCGGATTGTCGGCGGGTGGGCCAAGAGGTAGGGGGTCGATCTTGGCTTTGAGATCGGGGAATCGGGAGCAGAACTCCCGCAGCCGGGCAATCGCCACGTCGACAAAATCCCTGGAAGTCGCATTGACCAGCAGGATGGCGTATTCGGGGCTCGCCTGCTCGGGGCCGTAGGAGAGGATGAACCGCGGCGCTCCTTCGCCAATGTAGCCGGCCCAGTTGACGACCCCTTCACGGCCCTCTTCGGTCTCCTCGGCTGTGAGCAGGAGATTCTCCACCATGAACTCCTCCACTTCCTGTACCACCTGCTCGGTTCTGGCCAGCGGTGTCCCGGTGGGCAGGAAGAGCTCCACCATCAGCGTAGGACGATCGTTGGGCGGAAAGAAGATCTGCGGCACCAAGCCGGCGAGCTGCATCACGCCCAGGAAGATGACGACCACCACGGCGACCGTGAGCCAGCGGCGCCTCAGTCCGGCCATCAGCAGCCTGCGGTACATCCGATAAAAAGGCGTGTCAAAGCCCTCTTGCTTGGCCTTCTTCACCCTGAGGAACAGCACACAGAGCAAGGGAATCATGGTGAGAGAGAGGACCCAGGAACAAAGCAGGGTGATGGTCACCACCTGAAAGAGGGGCGCCACGTACTCACCGGTGTCCGACTTGGCCAGATAGAACGGGAGAAAGGCTGCGATGGTCGTCAGCGATGAAGTGAGCAGCGGCATACGGAGCTCCGCCGCCGAGTCGACTGCCGCCTCCACGGCGGGCTTGCCTTCGGTCATCTGGACCATGATCGACTCGGACATGACGATGGCGTTGTCCACCAGCAGCCCCAGCGAAATGATCAACGCCGCCAACGACATCTGGTTGATCCCCACGTCGAAGACCGACATGAAGAACAAGGCCGAGATGATGGCCATGGGGATCAGAGTTGCCACGACCAGACCGGTCCGCACTCCCAAAATCACCAGCATCACCACCAGAACGATCAGAATTGCCTGCATCAGGTTGCCGACAAAGTCGTCGACCTTTTTTCTGACGGCATCGGCTTGAAAGGCGGAGAAGTCGAACTCGATCCCGATCGGATAACTGGCCTGGAACCGCGCGATGGTCTCCCGGACCTCCTCGCCCAGGGTGAGGATGTTTCCCCCCTCGCGCAGCGAAATCGCCAGCGCCAGTCCCGGCTCGCCGGTGGCGCGCATCTTGGTCTAGGGTGGGTCGACATAGCCCCGGCGGATCGTGGCCACGTCCTCGAGATAGAGAAGCTCGTCGCTTCCCGGTATGCTGATCAGGGTTCGCCTCAGATCCTGTACCGACTCGAAGCTGCCGGTGGGCTCGAGGACGATCTCTTCGTCCTCGGTCCGCACCTCGCCTCCCGGATTGATGATGTTGCGGGACCCGAGGATGCCGCGGAGCTGGAGCGGGGAGAGTCCCAGATCGGCCAGGCGGGCGTTGTTGTACTCGACAAAGATCCGCTCCTCCTGGGCACCGTAGATCTCGACCTTGGCGACGTCGGGGATGAGAAGTAGCTCGTCGCGGACCTCGTCGGCTACCTCTTTGAGCTCCGCATAGGAGTATCCGTCGCCGGTGAGGTTGACGATGGTGCCGAAGACGTCACCGAACTCGTCGTTGACGATCGGCCCGATGATCCCATCCGGAAGCTCGGATCGAGCGCGCTCCACCTTGCGACGGAGGTTGTCCCAGATCGGTCGCATCTCCTTGTAGCGCTGCTTGATGGTGACGAAGATGACCGATACCCCGGGCTTCGAGTCGCTCTGCACGAAGTCGAGCTCCGGCATCTCCTGGATGGCCTTCTCCAGCTTGTCGGTGACCAGCTGCTCGACCCGTTCGGGACTCGCCCCCGGAAAGTAGGTGATCACCATGGCGATGCGTATGGTGAATCCCGGATCCTCCGATTGGGGCATCTTGGACCAGGCTGCAAGGCCGGCGATGATCAGGACCAGGAGCAGGACCGTCGTCACCCGGTTGTTGTCGATGGCCAGCCGGGTGAGGTTCACGTGCCCCCTCCGGTCTCGATTTCGAGCTTGACGCGCATGCCATCGGTAAGCCGCCGCGTGCCGGCGGTTACCACCAGGTCGCCCGCCTCGAGGCCATCGAGGATCTCGATACTCTGGCCGAAGGCGCCGACGGTAACTGTTTGCCGATGTACCGTGCCGACACCCTCACTCTCCGGCTGCAGCACGAAGACGAAGCGGCCATCCCGATCCTCACCTACCGCCACCCAGGGCACCGTCAGGCTACCTTCCGAGTCCTCACTTTCGACGCGGAAGATCACCTCGGCCGCCATGCCGGACTTGACCTCCGATACCTCCTCCAACAGTCGGGCAGTCGCCGCAAAGGTGGCCGAGGCACCGGTGACCGCGACCCCGACCTCGGTGATCTCGGCTGGGAATTCCCGACCGGGTAGGGCATCGAGCGCAACCGCCACCGGGAAGCCGACTTCGATTTCGGCGATCATGATCTCCGGTACCGCGAACTCCACCTCGGCCAGCGATCCCGAGGTCATCATGAAAACCGGATCTCCAGCCTTGACATTCTCGTTGATCTCGATGTCCGTCAGGGCAATGGCCCCGTCGGTGGGTGCCCGCAGCACGGTGTAGGCCAGCTGCTGACGGGCGAGCTCCAGCCGCTTGCTGGCGGCATCGACCTGCGACCGGGCCGACTCGGCGGCGGCCCGGGCCGCGTCCAGTTCGCTCTTGGCGGCGTTGTTGTTCTCATAAAGGGCGCGCGTACGATCGAAGTCGGCCTCGGACTTACGGAGCGCGGCGCCGGCCTGTGCCAGACCGGCCTCGGCCTCCTCCACCTGGAGCTCGTAGTCGACGGCATCGAGTCGGGCCAGCACATCCCCCTTGCGCACAGCATCGCCGAGGTCGACCTTGACCTCTCTGACCGAGCCCCCGACCCGAAAGCTCAAATCGGCCTCGACTCCGGCCTTGGCCACTCCGACGAGGGTGCGGATGGTATCGAGCCCCCCCTCCGTCACCCGTTGGTAGCGGACCGGACGCAGGACCGGCTCGGCCTCGGGAATCTCGCGGCCGCAGGCAAGAAAGCCGGTTATCGCCAGGGAAACAATCAGCAGACCTCTGGGCTCAAGGATTCTCATGCGCGGTTCCTCCCCTGCCATCCTTAATCCGACGGTTCTTCCGTGGGCGAAAGCCCTCGCTCCCGGAAATACTTCTCCAGACGCACGAAGAACGCCGCGCTCGTCTCCGGCGTGCCCAGGAGCTCGATACTACTGATGGCTCTCTCGACTTCGAGCAGATCGACGAGATAGTCGTAGGTCGCATTTGTCGCGAGCTCTTCGGCATTGAGACCGGCGTTCTGAGCGTCCAGCAGATCGATGATGGAGACCGCACCACGGGCGTAGGCATCGGTGACCAGCTCCAGATTCTTGGCCGCGGCATCGGCAGCCTGGCGAGCCAGTCCAATGCCCGTTAGGGAGGCCCGAGCCACCTCCATACCCGAGCGGATCCGCTGCTCTATCCGTTGTGCGGTGGCGTCGTAGTCCAGCCGTAACCGCTCGAGTCCTTCTTCTGCCTGGATCCGATCGGCCTTGCGGGCCCAAAACCGGTGAAAAGGGGCAGGGAGGCGCTCAGCCCGACGCTCCAGAGGGTGTCGTCCGGGGTGGGGAAAAGACCGCCACCCGGCAGCCCTGGAGGCTCGGTGCCTTCCCCGCTCTTCGATAGGAACTCGTCCAGCGACGCCTCGGCGGCGATCAGCGGCGCCCAGTAGGCGCGTTTGGCGTTGGTCAGGGATCTCTCCCGAGCCGCGAGGGCCGCTGCCAGAATCTCGAGCTCCGGAGCGTTTGCGATTCCCTCCTCGACCGCGAAATCCTGAAAGGCCCGGAAACGGGCTGGTGTCTCAATGTAGCCGCCGATGCGTGGGTCCCCGGTGACTCGCCAAGGCTTCTCGAGATCCACCTCTTCGGTCTGGAAACGCTCTTCCAAGGGACGATCGAGGATCCGATTGACGGCGATCTGTGCCACTTGAACGCTGGCCTCTGCCTCCACCAAGGCCTTGCGGTCGGTGGCGATCTGGCTCTCCCAGCGGAAGACCTCCGCCGGATTGGCGGCGCCGATCGACCGGCGCACCTCTGCCAGCTCGAGATTGGAACGGGTGAGTGCCACGTTGTTGCGCTGGACCTGTTCCAGGCTCTGCGCCCGCAACAGATTCAGATAGGTGACTCCCGCCTCGACCGCGATGTCCAGGCGCAGGACTTCGAAGTCCCACTCCCGACCGGTCTGGAGGCTCGTCTGAATCGATTTGTTGGCCAGGGCATCGTCCGAGAAGAGGAGCTGGGTGAGACCTACCGAACCGGTCAGCGAGCGCTCCGGCTGTGAGCCGAAGCTGGCGATGGCTCGATCCTCGTCGATGACCAGACCCAGAGCACCGATATCCACCTGGGGCCAGAAGATCGAGCTTGCGCGCCGCACGTCCTCCTGCCCGGCGGCGACCGAGCGCTCGCGAGCCAGCAGATCCAAATTGACGGCGATCGCCTCATGGACCGCCTCGGACAGCGTCAAGGTGCGGACCTCGTCGACCGCATAGGGGTGGAGCACCTTGGCCTCGAGTAGCGCCTCGTAGGTGGGGGAGACCCCTATGGCGCGAGCGGTTTTCATGTTGATGATCAGCTCTTCGCGCAGGCTGATCGCGACCGGAATCGAGCCGGCCTCTTCGCCGAGGAGGATCCTCTGCAAATTGAGCGCAATCCGACGGGCAGTTCGCGGGAAGAAGTCAGCCGCCCCAAAACCAGCCAGCACGCCATCTTCGACGAACTGCCCACCGAGGGCGGTAAAGCTCGGGAGTCGGCGCTCGATAAACCCGTCGATGAGTCGAGAGCGCTCTTCTGGAGAGAGCTGGAACTGGGGATACATGAATACGGCGTCGCTATCGGCAGGGATGGCCTCCAGGGCCTCGTCGACGTCGAATCCGACTGCTACGTACTCGAAGTCGATGTCGAGACCCGCCAAAGAGCGCTCGGTCTGGGCATACAACTCCGGGATGGCCTCGAGAAACGGCCGGGTCGAGATTATGGTCACCTTCTGGAAGGGGACGACCCTCTGGAACCGCCGGAGATCGTCTGCCAGGGTGTCGGGAAATGCTACGTAATTGAGATTGTGCATCCCACTGACACCGTCCCGGTAGGGGACACTCTGCAGCGCCACATCGAGGATCACTGGTGCGATCACCGGTTTCGGGAGCTCGGCCATCCGGGCGACCGCATGAGAGGCGAGGACACCCCAGGCAATGACCACGTCGACGCCGGGGTTCTTCAGCAGCCGATTCAAGTTTTCGATGGCCCCTTCGAGAGTCCAGTCGCTTTCGATGTTGTAGTCGTCGGGAAAGCGGATGTCGAACTCGCCCGCGGTCAGAGTGACAATCTCATTGCGGGTGATCTCGGTGACGTATGGGTTCCCTTCCCACGGGCCATCGATGACCATGCCGACGTTGACGACCGGAAGCTCGGCCGCCGAGATCGGAACCGAGGACCCGTGACAGAGGATCCCGATTGAGGCAAGCAGAAAAGTGGCTCCAAAGGTCCGCATCACCATCGAGCTCCCTCGCCCCGATCGTTCATAGTGGGAATGGCTCAAAAGGCGAAACTCTGTCATGCCCGAGAATCACGGCAGATGACAACGATTCTTCCGAGAACGCGCCGTCTGAAGAGTCTAACGCACAGGAGGCGTGGGCTTTCCACCACCATCATCCCAACCGACGCCAGTCTGGTATCTTGGTATTTTCTCTCTGCCGGAACAGCTCTTTATGCTTCATAATTGGATTTGCGAAGACAGAGCGAAGTGCAGCCGCTTGCGGCTGGTGATGATGACGAAGCCGGCGGGTGTGCACTTTAGAAAGTGAGGTCATCGATGCCGACGATGTTGCTCGGTTGGTTTTTGATCGTGGTGGGTGCCCTGTTCATTCTCATCGGCGTGGCCGGAGCCGCGCGCGCGGCCTTCTCCCGATCTCGAGGCTCGGCCGGCGCCGACGAGGCCAGTGGAGTTGCCGAGCTGATAAAAGCCGTGACGGCTCTGCTCAAGGCGATTCTCGCCGGCCCACAGTGGCTGCTTTTCACCCTGGTCGGGATAGGTCTCATCTACGCCGGCCAGCGGGTGCTGGCTGGCGAGCCGATTATCCCGGGCCTCGGCTAACCGCCGGCTCTCGGGACTGGGGCGCCCAAGCAGTCAAGTATTTCCTGGTCAACCGACGAGGAGTGGCCGCAAAACCGAGGAATCTCCTGGGCAGGAAGGACCTCGCTCTGCGGTCTGGCAGGGAAATGCTGGAGTTTCAGCGGCACGGGCTCCGACAGGAGCTCATTATCGACGCCGCGTCCTCTATTCTTCAGTCCGCTGAATTCTGCTGTAGTCCCAAAATCTTCTCGACCGACCAATCCGGATTCTCTTTCGCGCACAGCTGGAGCAGGTCGTCCCTACGTCTCAGGACCGCCTCGATCTGGGTGTCGGAGAGGAGCTTCCTCAGGTCCTTTTTCATCTTTGTGAGCTCCAGGGTCTTGAGATCGTGGAGGAACGAGGGCCCCACGGGTCCGCAGCCCTCGGGCAGGTAATCCTCGACGTTCTCGTCGACGGTGAAGGAGATGCCATTGTCCGAGAGCATGACGCGGCGTGAGACGGGCAAGACCAGCTTGCCCTGTCTGACCCTGTCCTGGACATGGAGACCAATGAGGCCGGTAAACGCCCGCGCTCTGGCGATCTGCGAATCCATACCCGAAAGCACGCTGAAGTCGTCATACTCCTGGAGCTCCTTGATATCCAGGGCGCCCTGGATCCAGATCTGGACCACTCCCTCGGTGCCGTCTACTTTGCGCAGGACGGTAACGGGCACCATGTCCAGACCCAGCTCGCGGTCGAGTTTGTAGGCCGCGACTTGATGCTGGTACATACGGCGCCCCTTGCGCCCGGCGGCGGCGGCCTGTTCGGCGGTCTCCTGTGCTGCACCAAAGAGTGCCCGCAGCTTCATGTCCTTTCTTTCGAGGTTCAAGAACTTCACCGGCACGCCGTCGAAGTCGAGAGTCGAGATCGACTTGATCTCGGCCTTCTGCAGGAACTCCTCCAGCACATGGTCGGCGAGATCTTCTTCTCCAGCCGGCCAACCCTCGCCCTGTGGTGGCTCGGCCGGCGCCGCCGTAATCGTGCCCTTTGCCGGATCGAAGACCTTCAGGCTTTCGCCTTCGAGTATGCCTGCCAGTGGCGGCCGGCCATAACCCATCCCCACATCAGCGCGGTAGACGGTGCCGTTGAAGCGAGTTGAGATCTTGCCGGTTCGCGTCACCGTGTGACCCATCATCTCCGCCTGGGCGTCGAGCAGCGCGAGGACAGCTGTCACTCGACCGCTTTCCAGACGCTCGTTTTCGACCGAGGTGCCCCGATACCAGACCGGGCCTGCCGCATCGAAAGCCAGACCCTCGTGCGCCTCCAGCAGGGCCTTGGCTGCCCGGCCCTTGCGGGCATTGGCGGTCTGCATGATGGCGGCCATGTCGCCAGGAAACGGCACCGCGTCGCCCATCTCGTCGGCGCTGGCGAGAAAATCTCGGATATTGGTGGTCACTTGGGCGTTGATCTCGTCCAGACCGAGCTCGGCGACCCTTCGGGTCAAGCCCCCGTGCAGAAACAGGACGCCGTTGACCTTGACCACGGTCGGCAGCTCGAGAAGCCAGGAGCCGTATTCCCCATCTGGGTCGAGGGCCCGCGCCCGCGCGAAGTAGCCGGGCGGAAACTTTTCGTCGAAGGCATCGTCGGCGCCTGCGACCTGGGTACTCTGCCCCGCTCGGAACTTTCTCAGGGCCTCTTTTCTCTGTGCTGCGGTCTCGTCCTTGGCAAACTCGTCGAGGAGGTTGGCATTCCAGTAGCGTCGGTCCCGGGTCAGATTCATGACCTCATGGTTGCCGAGCACGACATGGACCTTGCCGCCGGCCGCCTCAGCTTCACCTTGGAGGCGGCGAGCCAGATCCATGGCACTGCGATCGTTTGCACCCCGGTCGGTCAGATCGCCGCAGAAGACGAGGTGCTGATCGCCCCCGATCCACCGCAACTGGTCGTCGACCATGCCGGTGCCCTCGAGGAGAGTCACCATCTTGTCGTAGGAGCCGTGCACATCGCCCAGGGCGACGACACGCGAGACTCCGTCCCACTCCCATTTCGAGCCCTGTGCCGTCAGGGCCCCCGCAGTCATCACCGTACACAGCAGCAACACCAGTATTTGAGCGCTCTTCACTTTGGAGCCTCCTTCGATCAATGAGATTGTGGGACGGCCGCCATTATATGCATGAGGAACGTCGCGCCTAGTCGAGGCGTTTGCGAAAACGCAGGACAGCGAGGGTCATGGTGATGACGAGAAAGATGATCAGTGCCCGTAGGCTGGGAAGCATCTCTTCGAGACTCGCACCCCGCAGCACGATTCCACGAACCATCTCCACAAAGTGAGTCAGCGGCAGCAGCATGGCTGCCCCCTGGGCTACCGCCGGCATGCCGTCAAACGGGAACATGAATCCCGACAGCAGAATCGAGGGTAGAAAGACGAAAAACGTCAACTGCATGGCCTGGAACTGGGTCTTGGCAAAAGTCGAGATCATGAGCCCGAGGCTCAGCGATGCGGCGATGAAGACCAGGCTGGCGAGATAGAGATCGGTCAGACTCCCTCGCACCGGCACATCGAAGAGCAGCATGCCGACGGTCAGGATGAGAGTGACCTGGATGAGACCGATGACGATGTAGGGTGCGATCTTGCCAATCATCAATTCCAGATTGCGAATCGGGGTGGTGATCAGTAGCTCGAGGTTGCCACGCTCGCGCTCACGCACGATGGCCACCGAGGTGAACAGGATCATGGTCATGGTCAGGATGACACCGATCAGGGCCGGAACGATCTGCACCGCCGAGCGTCGCTCCGGGTTGTAGTAGTTGCGGATCTCGTAAACAGCGGCCCGACCCGCCGGGTTCCCTTTTCTCACGTCGAAACGCATGTCGGCGAGTTGTGTGGCGATGTTGGCGACGCTCGGGTCAGTACCGTCGATCAGGAGTTGCGCCGACACCCGTGAGTCGTCACGCACCCGCCGGGGAAAGTCGGGTGGAATGAAGATCCCGACGGTGATCTCTCCCCGGCGCAGAAGAACTTCGAGCTCCTCGGCCGAGCGCACTTGGGCGACGATGTCCACCACCTGGGTGGCCGCCGTGTCGGTGACCAGCTGGCGAGACAATTGGGTGCCCGCGAGATCCGCCACGGCCGCGTCCAGATGGCGAACGTCGAGGTTGATGGCATATCCAAACAGGGTGATCTGCAGCAGGGGTATGCCGATGATCATGCCAAAGGTGATCCGGTCGCGCGCCAGCTGACGCACCTCTTTGGCGGTGATGGCGAAGATTCGTTGCAGCGCTTGTCGCATTGCTCAGCCGTGGGCAAAGCCGGTAGCGGCCACGAACACGTCCTCCAGGTTGGCCGGGATGATCTCGACGCTGGCGGGGATCCCTGCGGCTTCGAGAGTCTGGCGCACGATAGCCACGGGATCTTTGGTCTGGTGCTCGACCATCACGTGCAGCCGCGTGCCGAGCTGGGTGACAGACTTGACAATGCCCGACTCACGCAGCGCGTGTTGTGCCCTGCGGGGCCGCTCGGTCTCCACCTCCAGGACGATCGCGTCGATCTCGTCGGCGAGATCTCGGGGAACACCCTCCGCCACGAGAGCACCGCGATGGAGGATGGCCAGCCGATGGCAGCGCTCGGCCTCGTCCATGAAGTGAGTGGAGACCAGAATGGTGGTGCCGCGGTCCGCGAGCTCGAACAGGCCCTCCCAGAAATCTCTGCGGCTCTGAGGGTCGACCGCGCTGGTGGGCTCGTCCAGCAGCAACAGCTCCGGTTGGTGAAGAGTCACGCCGGCCAGGGCGAGCCGCTGTTTCTGTCCCCCGCTCAGGGTACCGGCGCGCTGCCGCTGGCGATCGGCAAGATCGTATTTGTCGAGATTCTCTCTGATTCTCTCCTTTCGCTGCCGGCTGTCGAGACCGTAGATGCGGCTGATGAACTCGAGATTCTCGAGCACCGACAGATCCTCGTAGAACGAGAATTTCTGCGTCATGTAGCCGATCCGCCGGCGTAGCTTCTCGGCGCCTTTCGGCATGGCGTAGCCAAGCACGTCGACGGTACCGCCGCTGGGCTTCAGAAGCCCGCACAGCATGCGGATGGTAGTGGACTTCCCCGAGCCGTTGGGCCCCAGAAATCCATAGATGCGGGCTCTGGGAATGCCCAGGTTCACCCGGTCGACCGCCACCAGATTGCCAAAGCGTCTAGTGAGATCCTGGGAGACGATCGCCAGGTCGGTCATCGCAGAGACGGAAAGTCCACTTCCACGGGCAGACCGGTGGGCAGATCGCGGGCTTCCTCGGTGGTGAGGGTGATCTCCGCTACGTAGCTGAAGCGGCTCCGATCCCGCTGCGTCAAGGAGTAGTAGGGAGTGAATGAGGCTTCGGCAGCCACATAACGCACGGCCCCCGGATAGACTCGGTCGAGCCCGTCGATGGTGACTTGCGCCTCGAGTCCAGCCGCGACCCGGGCTCGTAGGGACTCCGGCACATGCACCCGCGCATAGGGCGCGGTGTCGGCGAGCATGACGACCACGCTGGCGCCGGCCGGCGGCCGCTCTCCCAGTTTGTACGGTAACGCTTCGATGATGCCGTCGCGGGGAGCGCGTATGAGGAGCCGGTCGGCGATCACCTCCAGACGCCTGACGGCCGCAGCGGTCTCGGCGACGACAGCCTGGGTCTGCGCCAACTCCTCGGGGGTTGTGCCCTCTAAGAGCTCAGTCAGGTCGGCGGCGGCGCGATCGTGCTCGGCGAGGGCGACCTGTCGGGTGGCAAAGGCCCGATCCAGGTCGGATGCGGTCAGCAATTCGTCGTCAACCAGTTTCTGGATACGCTCGTACTCTCGTCGCTCGGCCTCGAGCTTGTCGGCAGCACCGTCCAAGCGGGCGCGAGCTTCCTGAATCCGCTCCTTGCGCGGACCGCGCACCAACTCCGCGTGCCGCTGCTCGGCTCTCTGGCCGGCAGCCCTGGCCTCCTCGAGTTTAGCCTCGAAGACTCCGGCTTCCAGGCGAACCAGGAGCTGCTCCTTCTGCACCCGATCGCCCTCGGTCACCAGCACCTCGACGATCTGCTCCTGGGCTTCTGCCACTAGCTCCAGGCGATCTCGCTCGAGGGTGCCGACGATAGGAAGCGGAGAATCTTCTTGCTCGCAACCCGCAAGGGTGACGAGAAAGAGGGATACCAGCAAGCAGCGCCGACGATCCAACATGAGGGGGAAGAGTATCAACAGAGCACCCGCTCGCAGCGGGTGGGTCGACAGCGTGGAGCCTATTGGATGGTTACGATCCGGACCTCGAGCAAAGGCTGTGTCGGCGCCACCGCGGGTGCGTCGTAGCTCGTCTCGACGATCCCTAGATCCGAATATGTCTTCTTCCCCTCCTCACTCTTCTCGACACTGACAACCCGAACAGCCACCCGTCCGGTCTGCTCGTCGAGGATGACGGGCAAGAACGCGAACATCGACTCCTGGCCGCTCAGCCTGAGCTCGGTGAGCCCGCCCTCTTTGACCCGGATCTGGGCCGAGCCATAACCATCGGGGGTGATGTCCAGGGTGACGATGCGGTCGGAAATCCGCATCGCCCAACCACCGGTGACATCGGCCGGGGTGAACTCCGCATACCTGTCCAGGATCCACATGACGTAGGTTCTGAAGTCGTCGATATCGGAGAACAGGGCCCGGTCGAAGGCGATGCAGCCGGTCTGGTTGCCGACGGGGATGACCTGGTCCAACGTTCCCCAGATGGTCGTGGGGGTGTCGGGGGCCTGATGGGTATTCAAGTCGAAGCGACCGAGCGGCGGCTGCGAGAAGCTCAGGACCTCGTCCCGCAGCTCGCCGATCTTGGTGGTGCCCGGAACCTGTTGGGTGGACAGCAGCAGCACCCCCTGCTCGGGGATCAGAAAGCCGATGACGACACCCTGGATCTCCGCACAGCCGGGCAGAGAGGCGTTGTCGACGATCCAGATGCGCTCCATCTGGCCGTCGGCGCCAGAGGCGAGACCGAAAACAAATACCAGCAGTACCAGGGTGAAGATCCTGCTCTTCATACGACACCTCCTTCGATGAATTCCCCGCCATCATGTTAGCCGCAAACGGTGGTCTCGGGAGGCCAGCACCTGGATTCCCTTGTAGTGTGCATTGGGTTCAGACCGGTCTGGGGGCCCGGTTCTCTCGAATCCGTGAATAAGTGACCACCCCGCCCCGTATGGAATAGTGTGAGCACCGAGATGGCACTGCGCCAAGTACCATCGCCCACGGACGAGGCGGAAGTTGTCAGCCAGGCCCAGGCCGGCGACGAGGAGGCTTGTGAGGCCCTGGCTGTACGCTTTCGCCGGCCGGCCTATCTGCTGGCTCTCCAGCTCCTGGGCAACCCCGACGACGCCCTCGACGTGGCCCAGGACTCACTGATTCGCTTTTTCACGACTCTGGGTCGGTTCGACGGCCAACGCCCGGTTCTACCCTGGCTATTGACCATTGTGCGCAACCGCGCTCGCGATCTGCAGCGACGGCACCGGGTGCGTCGGACCGAGTCGCTTGATACGGTAGTGGAGAGTCCACGGCTGACGGATCTCCGCCGGAACCCGGAGTTGGAGACCTATCAACGCGAGCTACAGCGCAAGATCTGGCAGGGTTTGAGCCGACTCGACGCGGCGCGACGGGAGATCCTGGTCCTACGGGACTTTCAGGATCTCTCCTACGCCGAGATCGCCGAGATACTGGACATCCCCGTGGGTACGGTCATGTCGCGGCTCCACAGGGCACGAAAAGAGCTCCGGAGTGTCCTGGAAGAAGAGCTTGGAGGTTTTCATGTCTGAGACCTGCCCCCAATCCTTTGACGATCAGCTGCTTTCGGGTCACCTCGACCACGAGCTGACCCAGGCCGAAGAGCAACAGGTCCGTATTCATCTGGAAGACTGCGAGACCTGCCGGGCCGTGTTCGGGCAACTCGAGCTAATGAGGAAAGCAAGCATGTCCACACCATTTGCTACTCCCGATGACGAGCAGTGGAACGAGCAGCCGCGAACCGGTGCCAGCCGTCTGTTCCGGGGTACCGGTTGGATCCTGGTGATCACCTGGTTCGCCGTCAGCCTGGGATTCGCCGCCTGGACCTTTGCCACCGAGCCGGGTCACCCACTGATCAAACTGCTGGTGGTCAGCGGGTTGGCTGGCATGGGACTGCTCTTTGTCTCGGTGCTGCTCGACCGGCTACGCAGCGCCAAGACCGACCGCTACAGGAGGGTGGAAAAGTGATCGTGACCACGACCGATACCATCGTCGGCAAACGCATCGTCAGAACCCTCGGCCTGGTACGGGGGAACACCATCCGGGCCCGCCACCTCGGCCGCGACATCGTGGCCGAGCTCCGCGGTATCGTCGGCGGTGAGATCAGCGAGTACACGAAGCTGATGGCCGAGGCTCGGGAGCAGGCCATGGACCGGATGGTGGAGGAGGCGCGGAGCCTGGGGGCCAACGCGGTGGTCGAGGTGAGATTCTCGACTTCGGAGGTAATGAAAGCAGCGGCCGAGCTTTTGGCCTTTGGTACCGCGGTGGTAGTCGAAGACGAGGAAGAGTGAAGCTGTCAGAGGCCTCCGTCGGTGGTGACGCGGTCCCAAAGATCTTCAGCATGTTCGATCATCTCCGGAAGATCTTCGGCTAGAAGATAACGCTGGCGCACGAGCTCGACCGCTGCCTCGGTGTAGCGGCCGAGGTATTCGCTGCGACTCGCATAGCGCTCCTCCAGGGAGAGACGGGGGTCCCAACTGGCCTCGCGCTCCGCACGGGTGAGGGGAAAGGGGAGGAAGGCTCCAACAAAATCGGCCATCTCGTGTGGAGCTCCGATTTCGAGAGCGCGCAGGTTCCAGGGTGTGTAGGTGGCGAGCGGCACCGTGATCTCGGGCAGGCGTAGACCGCCGAGCTCGTTGCCGTCGCTGTCGACCTGGGGGACCAGCACCGGAAAAGCACGACCTACCCGCGGTGGCTGCAGATCCACGATCCCCTGGCTGCGAAACCGGGGTCCGTAGTCCACCCGATGGGCCTGGTGGGGAGAGGGCGGCGACTCAACGCCGGGAATCTTTGGAGACGAGAGCGCGGCCGGCGGCACCAGCGTGGCGTTACCGATCATGGGGAACGAGCTGGCCGGGGGCTCCACACCGCGGCTCACCCAATCGTCGAGCGCCGCGAGCAGTCCGCGCAGAAGGAAGAAGAAGTTCGCCGGATTCGTGTTGTAGAGCGACTGTCGCGGTTGGGGTGGGAAGGAGCCCACGAAGTGCTGGGCCGAGGCGAAATGGAAGATGCGGACGTTGGGCCCGGGTGGTACGTCGCGGCTTCCGTCGACCGAGATGTGGATCAGCGAGGCCGCCCGCCCCCAGTACTCGTAGCCGGAGTTGGTGAAGAAGATCCGCGGCATGGCCGGCGAGCCCGCCAGGAGCGCGAGTAGACCGTCCTCCAATCCGGTCTCGGGGTCTTTCTGGATCGTGCCGGTAAAGGGAAAGACGTCGGTGGGGTACCAGAAAGCCGAGAAGCGGTGGGCATCTCGCGACGGCTGGCCGAACCGATGGTTGAAGCTGCCCCGGCCGGCACCCGCCGTGTGGACCAGAAGAGCGTCGAAAGCGGGTCGCCCCTCGAGGTCGCCATTGAATCCCTGATAGAGGAACTGACGCAGAAAGCGCCCGGTCTGGGAGACCCCAAAACCGATCGCCCGCTCGGCCGCCACCAGGCTCTCGGGATGGTGCTTGAGATAGGAGACGAAATCACGCAACGCTGTCTGGCCCAGACCGACGATCGCCGGCTCGCGGGCGACATAGACCGCCTCGTAGATCTTCCCCGGCTCGAAACCCGTGGGCAGACAGATAGACCGTGGATCGGGCACCGGCTGGCCATCTTCACACCGGGCAAAGCTCCAGCGGTCGCGAGGGATCACCCGCCGCTCCCCGAGCCGGGTATCACGGACCGTGAGCACGTTGCGCGGATCGGCCGGGTCGGTCACCGGATAGGCGAGGTGACCACGGTGCCCAAGGGACATCGTGACCTGCCGCTCGGCAAAGACCTCGTCGGCACGCACCAATCCCTCGATGGGACTCTCGACGGCGGTGGCCCGGAGCGGGTAGAGCCGCAGCAGCTCGGGATCCGGGGGCAGGTCGTACTGCCAGCCGATCCACACCAGCGAGAATCCGCGCCGCATCAGGAAGCCGTCGCCGAGGTCGGCGGCGGCCACCGGGTCGCGGCTTCTGGTGGCGCCCCGGTTGAAATAGCGCACCATCGCCTTGCCACCCCGGTTGGGGACTTCCACCAGGGCGGTACCGTTGCCCCGCCGGGGATCGACCGGGCGCCAAATGTAGAGATCGGCCGCATACTCCACCCGGCCGTCCTGCCGCCGGGGCGCCTTGTCGAGATCGACCACCCGGGCGTTGCGAGGATCGTCGGGGTCGAGCGAGAGAAAGACACGACCCTCCAGCTTTTCGTAGGCCCCGGCGAGCCCGAAGGAGCGACCATCCGCCAGGAGCTCGCGGGTCTCGATCTCGACCCGCTCGACCTGCCCGACCGCGATCGTGGGAAGCAGAAGACAGACCACGATGACGACGACCACAGCGGCCATGCAGGTGATTGAGGACTGAGGGTTTGTTCCGCGTGCAAGCACGTCCCACAAAGAGTAGCAGAGGGCGCACCAGACTCCGCCCGGGCTACGTGGCGAATTTGATGAACGTTTGCTAGAATTGTTCACATGACTGAGCCCACCCGACGCGACGAGATCTTCGCGAGCTTTGAGCGGCTGGTGGCGCGGTTCGGGCTCGACCGGGTGACGATGCGTGATCTCGCGAGCGAGGTCGGTATCAGTGTCGGGGCGATCTACCGGGACTTCGAGAACAAGGATGCGCTCATCCTCGCCGTGGAGAAGAAGTGGCTTGGGCACGTGAACGCCCGCAACGCGAAGATCGTCGAATCCGATGCCGGCGCCGAGGACAAACTCTACCGCCTCATTGTGGAGCACGCCCATCTCTTCAGCAAGCGCGTCCGCCAGAACCAGGCGGACTTCGAGATGCTGATGGGTGCGCTACAGCTCCGCTACATTGGCCGCAAGGTGCGCGACGGCCGCAAGGACGTGCTGCGCTCGATGACGGAAAGCGCCGTCCGCGTGCTCGAGGAGGGCAACGCCAGCGGCGCCCTGGCGGTCGACGACCCCCGGCGCACCGCCGAGCTCTTCGTCCAGGCTTTCGGGGAGTACTTCCTCGCCTCCCAGGTCATCGCCCGCCCCCACGCCAGGATCGTCCGCGACACCGACGAGCTATTTCAGCTCCTGCTGAGCGCTATCAGGCCGCCCGCCACCTAGCGGCGTCGGCTCGACCCCTCATCGGCGGCCAGCAGGCGAACATTCCCTCTCACACACAGATCACTTTCATGAACATGTGAACCTTTCGTTCATTCCTGCGTAGTACCATTGAACTCAACGGGACCGACCGCGTGGGTCCCCCACCGACGAAAGGAATCCACATGTTTGCCCTACCACTCCCTGACTCCAAACCCCTGATCGACCTGCGAGCGGTTGAAAAGACCTACCAGACGCCGAGCGGACCGGTCCACGCACTGCGGGGAATCGATCTCCAGGTCCACCGCTCCGAGTTTGTTGCCGTCGTCGGCCCTTCCGGCAGCGGCAAGTCGACCCTCCTCAATCTGCTGGCCGCCATCGACCGGCCGAGCGCCGGCGAGGTGATAGTCGATGGCACCGCGGTGCATGCTCTGAGCGAGGGGCAGGCCTCGGTCTGGCGTGGCGACGGTGTGGGCATTGTCTTCCAGTTCTTTCAGCTTCTACCGACCCTGACCGCGCTCGAGAACGTCATGCTGCCGATGGACTTTCGTCGCCACTTGAAGCCACGCCGGCGCCGCGAGCGGGCCCTGGAGCTCCTCGAGCGAGTCGGTGTCGAGGACCAGGCAAGCAAGCTCCCCGAGACCCTCTCGGGCGGCCAGCGCCAGCGCGTCGCCATCGCCCGGGCACTTGCCAACGATCCGCCCATCATCGTCGCCGACGAGCCCACTGGCAACCTCGACAGCCGGACATCGGAGTCCGTGTTGTCTCTCTTCTCCGAGCTCGTCGCCGACGGCCGCACGGTGCTCATGGTGACCCACGAGCGCGACATTTCCGACGTCGCCACCTGCACTGTCACCCTGGTGGATGGGGAGCTCTCCCATGGCTAGTGCTCGGCAGATGAAGATCCTCCGCGACCTCCGACTCCACAAAGGGCGGACTCTGCTCGTCATCCTGGCGATCGCGGTAGGTCTGATCGGGGCGGGAACGGTGCTCGACAAGTACTCACTGGTGCGGCAAGCCATCGACAGCGGCTTCCTCGCCTCGAACCCTCCAGCGGCCACACTTCTCACCGATCGTCTCACTCCCGAGGCTCTCGCACACGTTCAGCAGCTCCCCGAAGTCCGTGATGCCGAGGCCCGTCGCACCCTCTCCGGCTCCATTTGGATCAGCGGCAAGCGGCACGCCTTGCGCCTCTTTGTCGCCGACGACCTCGCCGGCAGCCGCATCGGGCGGATCGAGTCCGTGAGCGGTTCCTGGCCACCGGCTGGAGGCGAGCTGGTCGTCGAGCGCTCGTCACTACCCCTGGTGGAGGTCGCCACCGGCGACGAAGTGAGCGTGCAGACCACAGACGGCACGCGCCAAACGCTGCCCGTCGTCGGCTTGGCACACGATGTCGGTCTCGCCCCGGGCTGGATGGAGCACGTTGTCTACGCCTACGCCACCTCATCGACCCTTGCTGAGCTCGGCGAGCAGGTCTTCCTGGACGAGCTGCGCTTCACCGTGGGGGATCCCGCGCTCGATCAGGCCGGCGTGCGGCGCCTCGCGGCCGCCGTGACCCGAGTCCTCGAGCAACAGAAGACGACAGTCCGGGATGTGAACGTCCCCGTTCCGGGCGAGCACGTCCACAGCGGCCAGATAGACTCGCTACTCTTCGTGCAGGCGGCCCTGGGGCTGCTCGCCCTGGCGCTGTCGGGCGTTCTGGTCATCAACCTGATGACCGCAGTTCTCGCCGGTCAGGTGCGTGAGATCGGCATGATGAAGGCCGTCGGCGCCCGCACCTCACAGATCGCCGCCCTCTACCTGGCAATGGTCGCCGTCATGGGACTTGCCGCCGCGGC
>JBAUDS010000370.1:0-1516 GCA_049678185.1 Thermoanaerobaculia bacterium | reverse complement strand
ACAACATAGCGGTTCTTAGAACGCAGGACCTGCTTCTCGAAGAGGCAATCAATCGAGCGGAGCTTCCCGGCGTGTGTCACGATGCCTCCTTCATCGACGAGGACACACTGCGTTGCCGGGAAGCAATGGCCAAAGGAATAATCATCGACATCGATCTAGAAGAAAGAAGCTGGTCAACGGCTGCGAAGCCGCCGACTTTCGGGGGTGACCCATTGACATTGGCGGTATCCTCGCCCTCGGGCGACAACCTTGTTACCAAGGGCCTCGAGAATATGGAAGGCATTATTACCTTTATCGATGCCCGGACAGGAGAGGTCAGAAGGCGGCTGCCGGGCAAGAAGTACCGGGCCTGGAGCCTGTCGGGCTTTCTCTCCGAGGATCGGGTAGCTATATTCGACTATCGACACCTTGCACTGAACATTCTTGATGCTGAGGGGCAGCTCATCCAGCAAATCGACATTGGCCAAACCGCCAGGTGGGGTTTTGTCCTGGTTGCCCCCGAGACCCTCGTCCTTAGTGTCTTGGCGGATCGCCCAAGGTTTTCGTTGGACCTCATGGCAATCGATCTACAAACGGGCGCCATGAGGAAAGTAGCACTCGACCTTGAGCACGTGCTACCAGCCATGGATGTGGAGCAGGAGTCGTGGTGGATAGAAAACAAATTGTTCGTTCCTGAACCCGGAAGCCCAATCTCGAAGCTGTACCTAGACCACTATGGGAGGCTCGTCTTCTTTGATGTGGCGACCGGAGAGCGAAGAGTCCTTCTACGACCCGCGGGCCTACTTGAGATCCCAGAACGGGCAAGAGAAAAGTATCCACCTGAAGTCGTCACGGAGAAGCGCAGCGGCGGCGAGATGATCGCCTTGTGCTCGGCCTTGGGCGACGTGGCGTTTGACCCGCCGCTAGCATCTGCTCTCGCTGGCCTCCCGGAGCAACCTTCGGCAGAGGAGGTCATTGCCGTTCTTGATCCGTCGGAGAGTCTTCAACTTTCGCCCACCGATCGTTATGGCAATCCTTTCGAGATCTGGATAAATCTTGACCCGTTGGCCCACACGGTATTGCGAGTTCGCAGCGCCGGGCCGAATGGTGTGTTGGAGGACTGCCCCTGGAACGAGAATACCGTCGGTATACCCGATTGCTACGGGGACGATGTCGTGTGGGCTGACGGCTTTTTTGTTAATTACCCTGCTGGCGCAGAGGTTCAGTAGATCCGCCCACGTACCTCCTCATCCTTGCCTATCCGCTTTACATGTGATCGCCCTAATATAGCCACTGGCGTGCAAGCGGCGGTGAATAGACCGCTCTCACCCGCCACGTATTGAACGGACCACGGAGAACTTGAAATGCAGAAACCGTTATGGCTGGAAGTCGTGAAGGTGGCCGTCTTTGCTTTTGCAGTCCTCGCTCTGGTCCTGCTCGCCATTTCCCAACGCTATGAGCTGGTGGCTCAAACCGTAGGCGGCGACACCACCACGCTAGGGCGTGCTTATCGCCTCGACCAGTGGACTGGTGAGGT
>JBAUDS010000369.1:0-111510 GCA_049678185.1 Thermoanaerobaculia bacterium | reverse complement strand
TCCTCGGCCCGCCTTGCCTGCGAACGCAGATCCCTGGCGCGCGACCCACGCGACTTCTACCACGGACTGCTAGCCCGTGGCCATCAGCGCGGCGAGTCGGCGTCTGTAGGTCGGTGCCGTCACGCCCAGGAGAGCCGATCCGGTTTTTACATCGCGGGGAAATCGCGTGATGATCTCGTTGAGCAGCACCTGTTCGACCGCCAACAACAGGTCTCTCCCGTCCACATCGGGGCAGCGAACGAGGTCGGTCAGAATGGGTCGGACCTCGGACCACGTGCCCATCCGCGGGGCAAGACCGGCCTTGACCTGGCTGCCGGCCCGACGCAGACGACGGCGAAACGTCGTCTCCGGAATGCCGACGATGGCCGATCCTCTGCGGGCCACTCCGTTGGCCGCCGTGTCGGCTTCCAGGATCAGATCCTCGCTCAGCCACGTGCCCAGCGGCGCTACCAGTCGGTCGGGGCCACCCACCGCCGCTTCGATTTGGCGTCGCAGGCTGGAGCGCAGCCGGGCCATGAGCTCCTCGAATGAAAGCTTTGGCAATTGAGGTGGTGGGCTGGCCGCTCCCACCGCCGGTGGCGGAACGGCGCCAAAGCCTCCAGGTGCCGCCGTCAGCTCGCCACCCGGGCCCTCGCCCGCTCCCAGCGTCGGCATCCCTTGGCCATCTGCCTGGAGGGTGAGCTCGGTCGGTCCGAGCTCCTCTTTTTCGCAGAGGATGACGGCCTGCATCAACCGGTTCTGGAGCTCACGCACATTTCCCGGCCAACTGTGCCGCAGAAGCAGCTCCTCCGCCTCCGGGGTCAATTGGCGGATGTTCTTGTGGTACTGGACCGAGAACAGCTCGAGAAAATGACGCGCCAGGTGGAGAATGTCGTCGGGTCGCTCGTGGAGGGGTGGGACCCGCAGACGGACGACGTTGAGGCGATAGTAGAGGTCTTCGCGAAAGCGTCCCGCCGCCACCTCGGCACCCAGGTCGCGGTTGCTGGCGGCGAGGATGCGGACGTCTACCTTCCGCGGTCTGGTGCCGCCGACGGTGGTGAACTGCTTTTCCTGGACGAAGCGCAAGAGCTTGCTCTGCACCTCCAGCGGCAGCTCGCCGATCTCGTCGAGGAGCACGGTGCCGGTGTGGGCCTCGGCCAATCTGCCCGCCCGACGCTGGTGGGCGCCGGTGTAGGCCCCCCTTTCGTGGCCGAAGAGCTCGCTTTCGATGAGGCTGGTCGAGATGGCGCCGCAGTCCACCACCACCATGGGTCGTCCCTTGCGGGGGCTGAGCTGGTGAATGGTTCGCGCCAGCAGCTCCTTGCCGGTGCCGCTGCCTCCGGTGATGAGCACCGTGGCATCGGTGGGGGCGACCCGACGAGCGGTGGTCACCAGAGCATCCATCTCCGCCGACCGGTAGACCAGCTTGGCCTGTTGTAGCGCCTGGCGCAGGTCGTTGAGCTCTGCCCGCAACTGTCTCTGTTCCTGCTCGCGGCGGCTGGCCTCGAGCTCGGCCAATCGCGCCCGGTCCAGCGCCACGGCCAGCTGCGAGGCGAGGGCCTTGAGGAAGACGAGGTCTGAAGACTCGAAGTTGAGCGTGGCGATGCGTCCACCCATGTACAAGCAGCCGAGGCGGTCGTCCCTGGCGATCAAGGGGATTGCATGGGCTGTCCGCTCCTGGTCATCCGAGGTCCACTTTCGAGGCTGGCCCTCGGCGATCGCCAGGCTCATGAGCCTCTCCTCGTCGGGCGACAGCTCGACCACCTCCACCCGGGGTTGCGGACCGCGGCTCGGTGTACGGCGGGTCAGACCGCTCACCAGCCGCAGTGAGCCGTCCTCCTCGCGCGAAAACAATCCCACGCGGTCCGGCTTGAAGGTGGTGTAGAGCCTTTCGACGACCTGTGTGGACAGCTCATCGAAATCCGGATGACCGGCGATGACGTCGATCGTGTCTCGGAGCAGGACCATGTTGCGGTAGTCCTTCGCCATGTTGCCGGTGAAGAATCCGCTCAGGCGGTCGAAATACCCGGTCTCCTCTTCTCTCAGCCCGGCTTCCCATTCGACCGCGCGATCACCACCCCGCCGTTTGGCCGCGTTGAGGGCCTGATCGGCCTGGTAGACGAGGTCGAGGGCCGATTGAATGTCGCTGTCGCCGGGCTCGAAGGTGGCGACACCGATGCTGAAATTGAGCCGCACCGTACCGGCGAGAAAGGAGGCCTCGGAGAGGTTGATCCTGACGCTTTGGGCAACATTGCGCGCCAGCTCGAGCGAAGTGTCGACCAGGGTGGCCGCGAAAATCACACCACCGTAGCGGGCCAGGGTATCGGTGCCACGCAGGGCGCCGCGTAGGCGATCACTCAACTCGCGCACGATCCGATCGCCCGACTCGCGCCCGAATCGCTCGTTGATGTTGGCAAACTCGTCCGGATTGATCAGCAGCAGCGAGAGGGGACGGTTCTGGGCGTCGGCCTTCTCCAGCTCTTCGGCCAGCGCCGACTGGAATTCGGGCCGATCGGGAAGACCGCTCACCGGGTCCCGAAGGACCGCCATTACCTTGGTGGCGTGGGCGGTCAGCACCCCACCGAGTGAAAGCAACCAGTCCCACCAGTTGGAGGCCGACACCTCCCGGCCAAGAGCGCGCGGAAACTCGATTTCGGCCAGGCGCTCTGCAATCGGTCGGTCGTCGCGGGTAAAGCGAAGGCCCAGCCAGGCGCCGGCCGCGGTCCCCTGTTCTTCGGAGTCCGATCGCCTCCGGGTGGGTGGCCCCGCCGGGGGAAGGCTCTCGGACGCCGAAGGACCGCTGGGAGACCACGGGCCGACGGCGGAGGGTAGGGGAATGAGAACGCCGTCGGGCGCCGCGCTGGAAAAAAATGGCGCTGAGTCTCTCTCCGCACCGCTCTCGTTGTCGTCGGTCGCCGTCGCCCCGGGTGACCCCAGCTGCGCCGCCGTCTCCAGATCGACCAACTCGGGCACCGGTGCCAAATCGCCGTCGTGTACCAACAGCGGGCTCGATGCGCCGGTGATCATGGCGGGGACAAATAGCGACGCCGATCCTGCGCCGCTCAGGTGGCGAAGGCCTTGGACATAGATCTTGAGCAGCTGGGCGGCTTCAATCATCTGGTGGGCACATGTCCTGTGGAGCCATTTTTATCCTACCACGGAAGAAGAGCGGCGAGGGCGTCGGCCGCTAGGAAAAATAGGAGCCCAGCAGCCACCTCAGGGCATCGATCAGCGAGCCGGGTCCGGGCTCCGCATAGTCGGCTCCAAAGTCTGGCGGCAAAGACATCTTCTGACTTTTGGCCCGTTTTTCGGCCTCCCGCGCCTCCTCCTCGGCCAGCCGCTGGGCGGCCAGCTTGCCACCCTGCTGGACCCAGCGCAGAATCCCGGCGAGCTCGTGAGCGTCGAACCAGATGCCGTGAGATCTGCAGCTATCGATGATGACCCCGCTTTTTCTACCGAAATTCTGGCGGTGCATCAGTTTGGCGCAGATCGGGCAGGGTCGATAGGTGGGACCCGACTGGGGGGCCGGCGAGGGGAGCAGAGAGGGCGATTCGCGCTCCGGGTTCCAGCCGTCGGGAAGGGCCTTCTCACGCGATCTCTTCAACAGGGTGTCGAAGGTGTCCGCTCCCAGCCAGAGCCCGGCGCAGCGGGGGCACTCGAGCACCGAGATATCGGCGGCCTCCAGTCTGCGGCTGTCCAATTGGTGGCTCTTGCCACAACCGGGACAGAGGTAGTGGGTGGTCTCGCCGGCCAGACCCTCGGGGAGCAGGGGTACCGCACAGTGGTGGCAATAGCGCGCGCGGTCGCTCACCCTGGCCAGACACTGAGGGCAGATCGTGTGGAGATCCCGCTCGTGGACCGTGAAGTCGGCGCCACAATAGCGACAGGTCTTCGATCCCTCCTCGCGGGGGCCGCCACAGGACGAG
The DNA here is from genome assembly GCA_049678185.1 of Thermoanaerobaculia bacterium. GTDB lineage: Bacteria > Acidobacteriota > Thermoanaerobaculia > Multivoradales > JAHEKO01 > M0029. Next base: position 107,605 of record JBAUDS010000369.1, on the reverse strand, counting down.
CAGCGCACAACGGCCGCCTCGTGAGACTCGGGCTGGCCAACCTCCAGCACCTGGCCACAGAGACAGTGGAAGCGGTGACCCATTTTTCGACCGGTGGCATCGAATTGTCGCTTGCAGGATGGACAGGCGATGAGCAGTCTCACCGGTCAAGGATACTCCAGCAGTCCACGGGGCTTCTGTCACGGATTGCTCAGCCCGACGTCCTGGTCAACAGGTGAAACAAACGCCCTGGCCGGTACGTACTCAAAGGGCAGATGGACATTTCGATACTTCGAAACCAGATCGTGGGCCAGCGCCCATGGAGGGTGTCATGAGTGACCCGAGCGAAAAGAGCCCTGAGAGCCGCAGCCGTCGCAGCAAGCTCCGCCTCCTGTCCGCCTTGATCGGCATAGTGATTGTGGCGGTGGTCGGCGTAGCCGTCATGAATATGGTCACCTCCAAGGCCAACGGAGCCGATACCGAGACGACTGGGGCCGAGGGCAAAGACCAGACCGAAGCCAAGGATGGCGAGGAGAAAGAGGGCGACGAGGAGGGTGAGGAAGAGAACGGCAAGGCGCCGGTGCCGGTGGAGGTCGCCCAGATCGGCGTGGGGTCGGTCTCGGCCTACATCAGCTCCACCGCCAATCTTGTCGCCGAGAACGACGTCAAGGTCCTGGCTGAAGCGGAGGGCCGGGTTGCGACTCTGCTGGTGGAGGAGGGCGATGCCATCCGCAAGGGTCAGCTGCTGGCGACCCTGGTCCAGGACGACAAAGAGATCCGTCTCAAGAAGGCGCAGCTGACGGAGTCGAACGCCAGACTGGCTTTCGAGCGGGCAAAGGATCTGGTTGAAAAGGAGCTCATCAGCCAGGAGGAGTTCGACAAGCTCTCCATCGATTACGAGATCGCCGGTCAGGAGCTGGCCGAATCGCAGTGGGCCAAGGACAGGACCGAGATCCGCTCTCCCTTTACCGGCAAGGTGACGCAGCGCATGATCCAGGTCGGCCAGCATGTGCAGATCAGCGACGAGCTCTTCCAGGTCACCGACTTCGATCCCCTCATTGCGCGCATCTATCTTCCCGAGCGGGACATCATCGGCCTCAACGAGGGCCGCGAGGTGCGAATTCTGCTCAACGCCGACGCCTCCGTCCGCTTCACCGGCCGCATCCGGCAGATAAGCCCGATCGTGGACACCGCCACCGGCACGGTCAAGGTCACAGTCGAGGCCAATGGCGACACCCCGTCACAGGTACGGCCGGGTAGCTTTGTCACCATCAATATCGTGCGCGAAACCCGTGCCGACACCCTGCTGGTGCCCCGCGAGGCGGTGATCCGCGAGCTGCAGAAGGCGCATGTCTTTATCGCTGCAGGTGAGTTGGCGGTGAAAAGGGACGTCACATTGGGCCTCGAGGAGGGCGATTATGTCGAAGCCCTCACCGGCCTCGTAGAGGGCGACCAGGTCATCGTTGCCGGTCAGGGAGGCCTCAAGGATGGTTCACCGGTCAAGATCCTCGGTGCCGAAGAAGCAACCACCAGCTGAGCTGCAGTTGAGCCACATCTAGGAAAACAATCATGGGACTGATCGACTTCTCTCTTCGCCGCCGGGTGACGATATCCATGGCGGCTGTAGCGCTGGTGCTCTTTGGCCTTGTCGCCTTTGGGCGGCTATCCATCAACCTCCTCCCGGATCTCTCCTACCCGAGCATCACGGTCGAGACCAAGTTGCAGGGCGCGGCGCCGGCCGAGGTGGAGGCGCTGCTGACCCGGCCGATCGAGGAGTCGGTGGGGATCGTCGCCGGTGTCAACCGCCTGACCTCGGTTTCGAAGCCCGGTCTTTCTCAGGTGACCCTGGAATTCGAGTGGGGGCGGAATATGGATTTCGCTTCCATCGACGTGCGCCAGAAACTCGATCTGGTCCGATTCCCGCGCGAGGCGGACAAACCGGTCCTCCTTCGCTTCGACCCGGCCAACGATCCGATCCTGCGGCTCTATGCCACGGGAGGGGCGGATCTGTTTCAGCTGCGATATGTGGCGGAAGAGGTTCTCAAGAAAGATTTGGAATCCACCGAAGGCGTAGCGGCCATCAAGGTCAATGGAGGCTACGAAGAGGAGATCCAGGTTCGGGTCGATGAAGGCAAGCTGGCTCTGCTCGGAGTCAGCATCCAGGAGGTCAACCAGAAGCTACTGCGGGAGAACGTCAATCAGGCCGGTGGCAGCCTCTATGAAGAGGAAGCCCGCTATCTGGTCCGCTCCAGCAACGAATTCCTGGATCTCGACGACATCAAGGAAACGGTGGTGGTGAGTCACCAGGGCCGCAATGTCCGGGTCTCGGATGTCGCCGTGGTGACACGTGGGCACAAGCAGCGAGAAGTGATCACCCGCTTTGGCGGCGAAGAGGCCGTCGAGCTGGCCATCTACAAAGAGGGTGACGCCAACACGGTCCAGGTGGCCAAGGCGGTTGAGAATCGGCTTGGCAACGTCTCCGGCGAGCTGCCGGAAGGGGTCGAGGTGGTCACCGGCATCGATCAATCCGAGTTCATCCAGGCTTCGATCCGAGAGGTGCTGATGAACGCCCTGCTGGGCGGCGGCATCGCGATCTTGGTGCTGCTCTTGTTCCTCAAAGACACCCGCAGCACTCTCATCATCGGTATCTCGATACCCATCTCGATCATCACTACGTTCTTTCTCATGTATCGCACCGGAACGACGCTCAACATCATGTCCTTGGGCGGTCTGGCTCTCGGTGTCGGCATGTTGGTGGATAACGCCATCGTGGTTCTCGAAGCCATCTTCAAGCAGCGCGAGGCCGGTGCATCGTCTTTCGATGCCGCGAGAAAGGGAGCCTCGGAGGTCGGGCGGGCCGTGGCCGCTTCCACCCTCACCACGGTGGCAGTCTTTTTGCCGGTGGTGTTTCTCCAGGGCATAGCCGCGCAACTCTTCCGCGACATGGCGCTGACGGTCTCCTTTTCGCTGCTCGCTTCGCTGGCCGTGGCGCTGACGCTTATTCCCATGATGGCGGCGGTATTCGGTGGTGTCGAGGATAGTCTTGTGCGGCTGCAGCCCGCCGATCCGGGCGGCAGCCGGATGCGACGGGCGCTGCGGTTCGTGTTTGTCACCATCCCCACCTGGGTGCTCTTTGGCCTGCGCTGGGCGCTGCGCCAGCTGGGTCGTTTGATCGCGCTGCTGGGCTGGCCCTTCATCTGGGCCTTCGACACGGCGCTGGCCGCGGTCTCCACCGCCTACCCGAAGATGCTCCGCGGCTCGCTCAGGGCGCGGCCGGTGGTGCTGGCCCTGGCACTGATCGCCTTTGCCGGATCGATCTGGCTGATTCCGCGGTTGGGTTTCGATCTTATTCCCACCTTCTCCCAAGGCGAGTTCAGCTTCTTTGTCGAGCTGCCCGAGGGGACACCGATCGAAGTGACCGACCGGTTTATCGCCGAAGTACAGTCGGTGCTGGAAGACGACGACCGTGTCGCTACATTCTCGAGCATCGCCGGCGGTCGCGGCCTCTCTCTGACCAGCACGGGAACCGAGGGCGAGAACGCCGCGCGTCTCCAGGTGCGGATGGCTCCCGGCTCCACACCAGCGCAGGAGGAGGTGCTCATCTCCGAGCTGCGTGACCGGTTGGACCGCTCGGGACTGGCGCGCTACAAATTCGAGCGCCCGACCTTCTTCAGCTTCCGTACGCCGATCGAGGTGGAGGTCTACAGCGACAATCTCACCGAGCTGCACGCGGCCACCAACAGTCTCAAGGTCAGCGTCGAGGGGATTCCGGGGCTCGTAGACGTCAAATCATCGGCCGAGCTGGGTAACCCGGAGCTGCAGATCGTCTTCGACCGGAACCAACTTGCCCAACTGGGTCTGAACCTGGGCGATGTTGCCGATACCGTGCGCAACAAAGTCCAGGGGGAGGTGGCGACGCGCTTTACCGAGGGCGATCGGGAGATCGACATCGTTGTGCGCTCGGTGGAGATCGGCCGGGCTTCGGTCGACGATGTTCAGAATTTCATCGTCGCTCAGCGCGACGGAGTGCCCATCTACCTCAAGTCGGTCGCCCAGATCTCGTTGCAGGAGGGGCCGAGCGAGATCCGCAGGATCGGACAGGATCGAGCTGCGGTGGTCTCGGGCAATCTTTCGGGGCGTGACATGGGCGCGGTGGCGCAGGATGTGCGCGAGACCATCTCCGAGCAGGTCTTTCCGGTGGGTGTCACGGCGGCACTCAGCGGTCAGGAAGAAGAGCGGGCCGAGGCCCTCAATTCGCTCCTGCTGGCCATGGCTCTCGCCATCTTCCTCGTCTATCTGGTGATGGCCTCCCAGTTCGAGTCCTTTCTCCATCCCTTCATCATCATCTTCACTCTGCCCCTGGGAGCTATCGGTGTGATTGGCGCGCTGGCGTTGACCGGTCGCAGCATCAACATCGTGGCCATGATCGGGGCGGTGATGCTGGCCGGCATCGTCGTCAACAATGCCATCGTGTTGGTGGATGCCGTCAACCAGCGGCGTAGTACGGGGCTGGGCTCCACCGAGGCACTGATTGCTGCCGGTAAGGATCGGTTGCGGCCGATTCTCATGACCTCAGCCACCACCATCCTGGGGCTGCTGCCGATGGCCATCGGTCTTGGAGAAGGCGCCGAGCTTCGTGCCCCGCTGGCCATCACGGTGATCGGCGGGCTGAGCGTGGCGACACTCCTCACCCTGTTCGTCATCCCGGTGGTCTACTCATTGGTGGATCGCAAGGGGGTGGCCCCAGCCGAGGAAGTCGAAGAGGTCGAGGTGCCCGGGGCCGACACCCTGATCCAAGAGCCCCTGCGGGAGGTGAGCTGATGCAGCTCCCAAAGCTGGCCGTCACCCGGCCCATCACCACCGCGATGATCCTGATCAGCGTGTTGGTTGTGGGTGGAATCGCCATGGTGCGTATACCGTTGGCCTTTCTACCCGAGGTCGACGCTCCCTTTATCGGGGTCATGATTCCCTATCCGAACTCCAATCCCTGGCAGGTGGAGAAGGAGATCGTCAAGCCGGTGGAGGAGGTGTTGGCGACCCTGCCGTCGGTCAAGACCCTCAACGGCCAGGCCGACGCCGATCAGGCCCAGATCTTTCTGGAATTCGACTGGGGCCTGGATCTGGACCTGGTCCGTATGCAGGTCAGCGAGAAGATGGATCAGATCAGGCCCGAGTTGCCGGCCAATATCGGTGAGATTCTCATCTTCTCGTTCAACACCAACGACATTCCGGTGGTGCAGGCACGGGTCTCGGCCAAGGGTGTCGATCTGTCCGAGAGTTACGACCTGATCGAGTCGCGAATTCTCAACCGGATTCGGCGGGTGCCCGGGGTGGCGCGGGTCGATCTCGACGGTGTGTTGCCACGCGAGATCGATGTCGACCTGGTTCTCGACCGGGTGCGAGAGCACAACGTCGACGTCGGGGCGCTGATCGAGAATCTCCAGGGCTCGGCCTCCAATGTCGTCCTTGGTCAGATCGAGGACGGTGGGCTGAGATTTACCGCCCGTGCCCTGGGCAAGTTCACCTCGGTGGCGGAGATCGGGAATCTGCAAATCAACGAGCAGGGTCTGCGGCTCAAGGATATCGCTGAGATCACCTACGAGGAGCCGCCGATCCTCCATGGCCGGCACCTCGATCTCGAATTCGCGGTCGGGCTCATCGTCTTCAAGGAGTCGACGGCCAACACGGTCGACGTCGTCCGCCGGACCATGGCGGTGATCCGCAACGACATCAATAACGACCCTCTGCTCAAAGGCCTAAACGTCTTTGTGTGGGAAGACCAGGGCGACGAGATCATGGGCGGTCTGACGGGATTGCTCAAGGCCGGTACCATCGGCGCCCTGCTGGCAGTCTTGAGCCTCTACTTCTTCCTCCGGCGATTCGATTCCACCTTCATCGTGTCGCTGTCGATTCCGTTCTCCGTCATGGCGGCCTGCGGCATCATGTATTTCATGGGTAAGAGTCTCAACATCCTGTCGATGATGGGGCTGATGCTGGCGGTGGGCATGCTGGTCGACAACGCGGTGGTGGTGCTCGAGTCGATCGACCGAACCCATCGCACGGAGCCCGATCGGGAGAAATCGGCCCTCATCGGCGCACGGGGGGTGTCGACGGCGGTGGCGGCTTCGACGCTGACTACACTGATCGTCTTTTTGCCGCTGATTCTCGGGGCGAAGACCGATCTCACCACCTGGCTCAAAGAGATCGGCATCGCCATCACCATCGCCCTGGCCTGCTCGCTCTTCTCCTCGCTCACCCTGATCCCGCTCATGTCGGCCCATTTTCTGGGCAAGAAAAAGCCCAAGCCGATCAAATCGATCGAGTGGCTCGAGGAGCGCTACGCGAAAACCCTGGGCTGGACTCTTCACCACCGCGCATGGACCGCTCTCATTCTGGTTGGGGTCTTCGTCATCGGTCTGGTGCCCTTCAAGGCGGGAATGGTAGAGGCCGCCATCTTCTCAGGCTTGGTAAATGAGCGGCTTTTTCTGCGCTACGAGTTCTCGGAGCACACCTACAAGTCCGAGGCCGAAGATGTGGTCGATGTGATGGAGTCCTTCCTCTGGGAGAGAAAAGAAGAGTGGGAGATCGCGTCGCTTTATAGCTTCTTCATGGAGAACCGGGCCGAGACGACCATGGTTCTGGCGCGCAAGAACATGACCGACGACGAGGCGCGGGATCTGCGCAAGAAGATCCGCGATGAGCTGCCGGAGGTGCCGGGCGTCAAGTTCTATTTCGACGACGAAGCCGAGACCGGTGGCAGTACCACGTTTTTCGCGGTCAAGTTCTTTGGTCAGGATTCGGGTGTGCTCGAGATCTTCGCCAAGGAGGCGGCGCGCAGAATCGAGACGCTCGAAGGTATCCAGGATGTACGCACGTCCTTTCGCAACGCCCAGCAGGAGGTCCAGGTCAAAATCGACCGCGAGAAGGCACAGCGGCTCGGGCTGACGGCCCAGGATATGGCAGATATTTTCTCCTTCACCCTGGGGGCCATGCGTCTGCCGCGGTTCAACACCGGTGACCGTGAGGTGGAGACCTGGCTGGCGCTGCGGCTCGAGGACCGGGAAAACCTCGACGATCTGAAAAAGATACAGATCGGTGGTGGCGACGGCCAGCTGCCCTTCCTGCTCGGTGATATCGCGACTTTCGAGATCGTCTCCAAACCACGCGAGATCGTGCGCGAAAACCGCAAAGTCCGAGTGGCGGTACAAGCCACCTACGAAGGGGAGGACTGGGAAGACACCCAGAAGGAGATCGCCGGATTGATGGACGCCTTCGATCTGCCGCCGGGGTACTCCTGGTCATGGAACGACCGGATCGTCGAGCAGAAGGATCAAAGCTCGCAGATGGCGGTCAACTTTCTGCTGGCCCTGGTGCTCGTCTATCTGGTTATGGCCTCGCTCTTCGAATCCTTGTCTCAGCCATTTGCCATTCTTTTCTCGATACCGTTTGCCGTGCCCGGTGTAGCGTGGGTGCTGGCGGCCACCGGCACCAGCTTCAACCTAATGGCGCAGATCGGCCTGCTGATCCTGATGGGTATCGTGGTCAACAATGGCATCGTCTTGCTGGATCACGTCAACCAGCTGCGCCGCACCGGGCTCGAACGGGAAGAGGCGATTCTGCAAGCGGGACGCGATCGTCTGCGACCCATCCTGATGACGGCGGCAACGACGATTATCGGTCTGGTGCCTCTGGCCATTCGCGGCCCGGCCACCAGCGGGATTTTCTACTACCCGCTGGCGAGGACGGTGATGGGAGGTCTCCTGTCTTCTGTGTTTCTGACCCTCCTGGTGCTGCCCTTTATCAGTGTCGCGGTGGAGGGTGTCGGCAATTGGATGCGACGGCTGTGGCAGACTTCGGGCAATCTTGGCACGACAGAAAGGGCACCAGGCAAAGCGGCGACCGTCGCCAGCAGCTCGTAATGAGGAATTTGGCTTTACAAGGAGCTCGGCCGCCTCAGGCCGTCGGGATCATTCCCATCCCTGGTTCGACTTCCGGCACTTCCTGAGGCGGTCGGTCTCCTTTCTATCGCAGTCACCACCCCTCGCCTAGCCCATAGTTATACTACGACGCGAATGACCGATCCTGCGGCGTCGCGACTCCCCCCGGGGCTCCTCGAGGAGCTCCACGGTTTCTTGAGTCTCGAAGCCCCATTTCTGATCCGCGATCTGCCGCGAGTGAGCTCGGAGGAGGAGCTCGAGGCCGCTCTGCTGGAGCGGATCGGCGCGCGATCCCGCACCGGCCCGGAGTTCGGACCCAAGCGGCTCTACCCCTTTGTGACCCACGAGCAGGCGGTCGCCTGGACACGCGAAGCACTGGTGATCCAGGTGCGGGGCTTTTTCGAGCGCCGTCGAATCAAGTCCTCGATCACCGCCGAGGAGCGCAAGCTCATCTTCAAGACCATGCTTCTCACCCGTGCGCTGGACAATCAACTGAAGACGGCCTTCGACCGCAAAGAGATCGCATGGAATGACTACTCCTCGCCGCAGAAGGGGTTTCGCTCGACCGGTCAGGAAGCCATCGCCGGCGCGGCGGTCCGACTTAGGCGATTTCCGGAGTACGGACAGGGTGAGACCTATCGCGGTGACTTCATCTCGCCGCTGATCCGCGATCTGGGTGCCCTGCTCATGTTCTCACCCGAGCCCATCGGACCGATCCTGGTTCAGTACGGCAAGTCCGGAACCCCTGTCGGCGGGAGGGATCTGCATGTCGGGGATTTCGATCGCGGCGTTGTGCCAGCGGCTGCGCCCCTTGCCATTGCGGCACAGACCCTGCTGGGGATGGCCCATGCTTTCAAGGTGCGGAAGGAAGACCGGATCTGTGTGGCGTTCATCGGCGAGGGGGGAGCAAGTCTGGGGGAGTGGCACGAGGCCATCAACTTTGCCGCCGTGAAAAAGCTCCCTATGGTCTTTGTCGTGGAGAACAACCAGTGGGCGCTCGGAACGCATGTCACCGAGCAGACGGCAGCTCGACGATTCGCGGTCAGAGCCGTCGGCTATGGCATCCCGGGAATCACACTGTTCGGCAACGACCCGGACGAGATTGCGGGGGGGGTCGGTTGGGCGGCCGATCGCGCGCGGCAGGGTCTGGGTTCGAGCCTGGTCGAGCTGGTGACCTATCGGCGGCCGGGGCATGCCCACCACGACGACGACCGATTCCACGGCAGTCCCGCGGCCGGGGTACCCGGGTACGAGTTCGAAGAGGAGCGACGAGCCTGGGCCGAGTTGGATCCCGTGGCCCTCTATGCGAGACGGTTGGTGCAAAAGGAGATTCTGCAGCCTGGTGAGGGCGAGCGCCTTCAGCGTATGGCCCAGGCCCAGGTCGAGGCCGCGGCCGAGGAAGCCGCCGCGGCTCCCTGGCCGGAGCCCGGCGACTATCGGAGCCATGTCTATGCACCGCGTCACCAGCCCGTTCCCGAGCCGCCGTCGGATCCGTCGGTCAAGACGATGTCGTACGACGAAGCGGTCCGCCAGGCCATCACCGAGATGATGGAGGAGGACGACTCGGTCTTTGTCCTGGGTGAGGATGTCGGGGGTCGCTACGGGGGTGCCTTTGGCGTTACCCGTGGTCTAGCCAGGCAATTTGGCCCCCAACGCTGCCTCAACACACCGCTGGCCGAGTCGGCGATCATCGGCTGCGGCGTGGGGGCGGCGTTGCTGGGTCTGCGGCCGGTGGCGGAGATGCAGTTCGCCGACTTTCTGGCGCCGGCGTTCAACGCTCTGGTCAACAATGCGGCCAAGATCTACTGGCGCTGGCGCCGGCCGGTACCGCTGGTCGTACGGCTTCCCTATGGTGGCGCCACCGGGACGATGAACATGCTGCTGGGGGGAGGACCCTTCCATAGCCAATGCCCGGAGATGTGGTTTCTGCGGACTCCCGGCTGGAAGATCGTGGCACCGTCCGATCCGGTGGACGCCAAAGGACTGATGATCGCAGCACTGCGCGACGAGAACCCGGTGATCTATCTCGAGGCCAAGGGGCTCTACGGCTTCTTCCGCACCGACCTGCGACAGGAAGTGCCGCTGGGAACCGACCATGAGACACCCCTGGGGGTCGCTGCGATCCGGCGTCAGGGCGAAGACCTGACCCTGGTCACCTACGGCGCCATGGTGTGGACGGCGCTGGCGGCCGCCGAGACCCTGGCCGCCGAGGGGATCTCGGCCGAGGTCGTCGATCTGCGCACGCTGGTACCGCTGGACGAGGAGACGCTGGCCGGCTCGGTAAAGAAGACAAACCGGGTTCTGATCCTCCACGAGGACACCCGGCGCGGTGGCCTGGGTGGCGAGCTGGCGGCGCTGCTCGCCGACGAGATGTTCTTCTTTCTGGATGCCCCCATCCGTCGGGTTACCGCACCCGACACCCCGGTGCCCTACTCACCGCCACTGGAGTACGACTTTCTCCCCAAGCCTGAGGATGTGGTCCAGGCCGCCAGGCGGCTGGTTGCGGAATAGGCGGACCGCTGGTGCTCATTGGTCGGAGGAGGCTCGTACGAGCCGGCGATTGCCCAGATGAAGGCGACCGGAAGTCAGTGCCCAAGAGCTATCCCAGGTTCTGAGCCACAATGGCTTCTGGCGGCGCTGTGCCTGGTCTTTGGTCTGTGCGCCTGCAACCCAGCGGAACAGGCGAAAGAGGACTCTCATGCCCTTTCTGCGGCCGCCCAAGAGGGGAAGTGTCGTGCGCTGGAGGGGTTGATCGAGGGCGGCGCAGACGTCGAGGGCCTCGATGGAGCCCGAGCCTTAGCCTTTGGGATCGCCGGCGGTCATGCGGAGTGCGTCGAGCTCCTGCTGGCGGCGGACGCCCGGCTCGAGGCTCGCGACATCTTCGGCGAGACCCTGCTCCACGGGGCTGCACGTCTCAAGGAGCCCGGGCTGCTGCGATTTCTGATCGACAGCGACCTGGATCTGGACGCTCGAAGTCGAACCGGGCAAACCCCGTTGATGGTTGCCGCTGGGGTGGGTCGTGTTGGCAATGCCATCCGTCTAGCTGCGGCAGGGGCCGACCTGGAAGCTCGCGACCAGGACGGTTGGACGGTACTCATGATCGCGGTACGCCAAGATCAGCTGCCCCTCGCGCAGCGGCTCATAGAGGTCGGCGCGGACGTCAATACCGTCAGCGACCTGGGGTGGACACCCCTCATGTGGGCGTCTCTAGCCGGTCGAGATGACCTGGTCGAGGCATTGCTGAGTGCGGGTGCTGATGTCGACTTCAGCAGTCGTGCCGGTCACAGTGCCTTGATCCTAGCGACTCGACGCGGACATCTCGGTGTCGTCGAAGCGCTGCTCGCGGCCAAAGAGGAGGGACCATGACTGGAGCCAAGCACTGGCTGGTGAATCTCGGTCTCGTGCTGCTCTCGGTCATTGTGTGCTTGGCTGGCGCCGAGATGCTCCTTCGTTGGTTGGACTACGAGTACCGGCCGCTGAAGATCGAAATTCGGGATCCGGAGAAGGCACGTCTCCAGCACATTTTCGGGGACGAGTATTTTGTCTACGATCCTCTTCTCATCTGGAGGCCCAAGCCGGATGGGGAGATCTTCAATTCTCAGGGCTTTCGCGGGCCGGAGCTTGCCGCCCACAAGCCACCGGAGGAGTACCGGATCTTTGCGATCGGTGATTCCAACACTCTGGGTTGGAGCGGATCGACCGGTGCCAACTGGCCGGGGGACCTCGATCGACTGATGCGCCGGCATGACGACCGATTCAAAGTCGTAAACGCGGGTGTCTACGGGTATTCGTCATATCAGGGTTTGCAGCGATTTCGTGAGAGCATCGCCTACGATCCCGACCTCGTCCTGATCAGCTTTGGCGCCAACGATGCTCATCGCGTCCGAACTCCTGATCGGGAATTCGCCCGAGACTCCACGGTAAAGTGGAGTCCCGCCGGCCTGTTGCAGCGCTACCGTCTGGGGCGGCTGCTGCTGGGAGCTCGGACGCGGTTTTTTGCCGGACCGAGCCAACCGCTCCACCCACGCGTGTCGTTGGCGGACTATCGTCAGAATCTGATGGAGATCATCCGTCTGGCGAGGGACCGGGGAATTCTCGTCGTTCTTCTCACCCGACCCTACACCGGCCGGATAGACGACGAGTATTGGTGGAAGAACTTCGCGCCCGACTACAACCTGGCCACGGCCGAGGTCGCGGCGGACGAGGATGTGCTACTTGTGGATGTCTACTCCCACTTCAAAGGCAAACCGGACTACTTTGCCGATGAGTCGCATTTCACGGCGGCCGGTCACCGGCTCGCCGCCGAGATCATCCATGAAGCTCTGCAGTCTTCAAAGCTCGCGCAGGTTGACCTCGAGGGTCTCGAGATCGACTAGAGCCACAGTCGCCAGACCGGTGAGCCAGCCGCCGGCCTCTCCCGGGTTGAGCAGTAGCCCCTCCTCCTGGCGCTGTTCGATCTCGTGGGTGTGCCCATAGACAACGAGGTCGAAATCACCACTGCGCGCCAGCGGCTCGGCCAGCTCGCGATAGTGGACGGTGGCGATCCGGCGGCCGGCAATGGTAGCGGTCGCCAGGTAGGGGTGGATCTCGCCGATCTCGCGGAACTTGGCCGTCAAGCCCTCGCGCTCCCCGTCGTTGTTGCCGAGGACGGCAAGGACTTCGCAGTTGAGATGGTGGAAGGGATCCAGGGCGAATGGTGAGACGAAATCGCCGGCGTGGATTACCCGCACCACCTTCTCGCGGTTGAAGAGCTCGATCGCTTCGCGAATCCGAGGCAAGTTGTCGTGGGTATCGGCCAGGACTCCGATTTTCACGCGCGCAGCCTATCACGCGGTCAGCCTGCACTTCTCACCGACCGTTCTACTGCAGCGGCGTATGTGCCTGGGCACCGACCTGGAGCGCAGCTCCAGGGTTGGTCCTGCGGCGTTACGCGACCAAACGGCGCCAGCAGTGGCGCCGTTCGGTGCCCTCGGGCCTACTCAACGTACTTCGAGTACGCCTTCGCAGGACCTCCCTCGCAAGCCTTGCATCTACAGGCACCTACGCCGCTTCGCTACGAACGGCGGTGAGAAGTACAGGCTAGTCCACCGGCTCCATCGTCAGTGGGTCGCGTAGCGGCAGGTGAGTCACCCGATGACCGGTCACTTTTTCCAAGTCCGATTCGCCCTCCGGCATGCCGGCGGAGAGCTCGGCCCAGCGACCTACGACCAGAAACAGGAGTTTCTCGGGCAGCAAGAATTGATGGGCGGCCCGTCGAACGTCGTCGACGGTGACCTGTTCGATGCCGTTGCGATAACTCTCCCAGTAGCTGTGGGGACGTCCGATGAGTCGGTCTTCGGCAAACCGGCCGGAGATCTCCTCGGCGGTGTCGAAGGAGAGCCGCAGTCGGCTGAGCAGTGTCTGCTTGACGACTTCCAGCTCGCGGGGGTGGATGGATTGGGTGCGAAGACGCTCGATCTCCTCCCACGCCAGGTCGATGGCGCGAGCGGCATTGCGGTTGTCGGTGTCGAAAAAGGCCTGGAAATATTCCGGCCAGAGGGTGCCCACCTCGTAGGCGGCGCTCGCCCGATAGACGAGTCCTTCGGCCGTACGCAGCCGTCCGGCGAGCCGAGAGATGGCGCCGCTGCCCCCGAGGATCTCCAAGACGACTTCGAGGGCGAAGCGATCGGAGTCGGTCCAGTCGAGTCTGGCTGCCGCCCGATAGCCGAGAGCGATCTTGGCCTGGGGGGTATCGGCTTCGACGTGGAAGAGTCCGGGGCCGGCCCCGGCCGGTGGTCCTGCCGGGGGCCAGGGAACAGGTGCGGAAGCCGTTTGGCCGGCTGCTGGGTCATCGCTTGGTGGCCAGCCTGTAAAGAGCTCCTCGAGTCGGGCGAGCAGCTTCTCCCGCTCGAAGTCACCCGAGACCGCGAGCAACATGTGCTCCGGACGCCAGTAGCGGCGGTGGTGCGCGACCAGATCTTGGCGGGTGATCGCCTCCAGCGACTCGAGAGTCAACGGTGCGGTGGAGAAGTGGTCATCGCCAAACATGAGCCACTCCCACTCTCGCTGCAGTATCTCGAGCGGGTCTTCGTTGCGCCGCATCATGCTCTCGCGCAGATTGTCCTTGGCGGCCCGCAACTGCTCCATCTGGAAGCCGGGCTCGCGCAGTATCTCTACAAAGAGCTCCAAGGCTTCATCCAGTACCCAGGTCGGAGCGCTGAGGCTGGCGCCGCCACGGGTAATGCCGGCAAAGGAACCCAGACGGGCGCCCAGGTGGTCGATCCGAACGTCGAGCTCAGCGGCCTCGATCTGGGTAGTGCCGCCGCGACGGACAAGAGCCCCGGTCAGCGAGGCGAGCCCCACCTTGCCCGGTGGATCGAGGAAGCTTCCCACCCTGAGAGCGACGGCGATCTCGACCAGTGGCAGGGTGTGATCCGCCGCCAGAAAGACCAAAGGGCCGGTGTCGAGCTGGACCGCTCTCCCCTCGGCTGACGGGAGTGCGACCGAGACTTGCCCGAAAGTCAATGCTCTCGGGTGAGGGGCAATATCTTCCTCTACCTGCCCGCCAAGGCCTCTCGGACAGGCGAAAGCGAGACAGATCAAGAGAATTGCCGAGCTCTCGGTCTTCACGGTCGGTCGGCCTCGCTTCGACGGTAGAAGGCCACCGTGCGATCGGCCGGCTTCAGATAGCGACGGGCGACCTCCTGGATCTCATCGGGCTCCACTGCCAACACTTCGGCGGGCCACCGGTTGAGGTGGCGCCAATCCCCCAACGCGTCGTAGACCAACAGTTGCTGGAGGAGCGAGACGGGGTCCTTGAGCCGGCGAAAGGCGTCGGCCGTCAACCGGTTCTGAACCTTTTCGAGCTCCGCGTTGGGAATCGGCTCGGTGGCCAATCGCTGCAGCTCGCTGTCCCAGGCGACCAACAGACTCTCGGGAGTCGTCTCCCCCTTGGCTTCCGCGGCGAAGGAGAAGTAGCCGGCTCGGTGGAGGGAATTCTGGGCCGCGCTGGCGGCAAAGGCGATCTCTCGGCCCAGCACGAGTGAGCGGTAGAGACGGCCGGTCCTACCGTTGAGGACCCCAGCGAGGACTTCCAGCGGGGTGGAGTCGGCGTGGCCAAAAGGGACCGTCGGGTAAAAAACCTGGGTTTGAGTCGGGCAGACGCAAGGAGCGTCGAGATTCTCGCCCGGCTCCGGGCCGGGTGTCGGCGGCCGCGGCTTTTCCGGCTCGGGTGGGGCCGCCGGGAGGTGACCGAAGTACTTCTGGGCCAACTGTCTCACCATCTCGGGATCGAAGTTGCCGATCAGGGCCGCGGTCAGGTTCCCGGGCGTATAGTGGGTTGAGAAGAAGCGGTAGGCGTCTTCGCGCCGCAGGCGATCCAGGTCCGCCGGGAGCCCGAGAGTGGGCGAGGCATAGGGGTGCGACTGCCAAAAGCGCTGGCGCAGCGTCTCGTCGAGGAGCCCCGTGGGAGTGGAGTCGACACGCATGCGTCTCTCCTCGCGTACCACCTGGACCTCCTTGAAGAACTCGCGAAAGACCGGCTGCGAAAGGTGATCGGATTCCAGCCAGAACCAGAGCTCTATTCTCTCGGCGGGCAGGGTGACATAGAAGATCGTCAGGTCGCGCAGAGTGTGCGCATTGAGCTGGGTGGCACCGTTTTCGGAATAGTGGAGCGAGTATTCCCCCAGAGCCGCCAGCGACGTGGCCCGGCGCCGGAGGTCCTGGAGCTCGGCCTCCGAGTCTCTGATTTGCTGCTCCAGCTTGTCTCTTTTTCTGCTACCCGCGTCGGCGCGCAGTGCCTTGTCACGCCACCGGAGGAGTTCATCGAACAGCCGATCCTGCCTGTCGAGCAGCAGCAGCTCCTCTTGGATGTCTCTCGTCCCTATTACACGGCTGCCCTTGAACAGGAGGTGTTCCATCAGATGCGACAGGCCGGTCAGACCCGGTTCGTCGTCCGCCGAACCGGCTCTGGCCACCCAACCGGCCGCAACCATCGGCGCTTCCGGACGGTGGACGAGTAGCAGCGTCATGCCGTTTGGCAGCCGGAATTCCTCCACCGGCACCTGCGCCAGCTCTTGTGACGACAGGGGTTCGACAAGCGCCACCAACATCGCTCCCACAACAATGAGAACGCTGAGGAGAATTGGCCCTAAGGGCGCCGTCGGCTTGGTGGGTGTCTCCATGCCGGAGTTTGGGTAGGGCGACCAATCGCTACTCGGGAGTCGTCGATGGTAGCACGCCAGTTGTGGGCGACTTTGAGTGCCGCCGGCGACGGGGTAGGCTAGGAAATCATTCGTTTCGCTGAGAAGGGCAGAGCCGGTGGTCATGCGCAACATCCTGTGGAGACTGGTCAATCTCCTCCAGTTCGTCGTGCTACTGATCTGGACGTTGTGGTGGATCGTCGTCGCGTTCCTGGTCTACCTGGTCACCGGTAACCGACGACGATCGCTGGCTGTTGCCAGAAGAATCTGGGGGCCAAGCACTCTCGCCCTCTTGGGCGGCAAGTTGGAAGTGGCTGGTCGGCATCGGTTCGACTTCTCGCAGGCTCATCTTGTCGCGGCCAATCACGAGTCATTGATCGACATCCCCACGCTGTTCGCGGCTCTGCCGACCGGTCTCCGCTTTCTGGCCAAACAGGAGCTCAAACAGATCCCCTTTCTCGGCTGGTACGCCACGACGATGGGGATGGTCTACATCGATCGTCATGACTCGGGTGCCGCAGCCGCGAGCATCGATCAGGTGTCGGACCTGCTCAACGAGGCCGAGAGTCTGGTCTCGTTTCCAGAGGGAACCCGCAGCAGGAGTGGTGAAGTGGAGCCTTTCAAGACCGGTGTCTTTGTGGCGGCGATCAAGGCCGGGGTCCCGGTGGTTCCGGTTGCCATCAGCGGCGCCGCCCAGGTCCTACCACCGGATGGTCTGAGGTTTCGGCCGGGAGTGATCCGAGTGGTGATTGGCAGACCGATACCAACGGTCTCCCTGAGCCTGGAGGACCGGCGCGAGCTAGCGGACGAGGTCCGCAAGAAGATCGTGGAGCTGCGCGCGACTTGTAGGACGGGCTGCTAGGGCTCCGACTTCCGCTTCAGCGCCAGGTCGATGATCTTGAACAGATCCTCGGCATCGAAGGGCTTGGACAGATAGAGCTGTCCACCGAGCTCGGGGCCGTGGTAGTCGGTGGGCGCCGACTCCACGAGACCGGTCAAGAAGATGATCGGAATGTCGGCGGTATTCGAGCTCTCGCGGAGCTTGTGAGCGAGCGTGGGTCCGTCCATCTGCGGCATGACCACGTCCAGAAGGATGACGTCCGGCTGCTCCTCTTTGACCTTGTTCAGCGCTTCTTCGCCGTTGCTGGCGGTGGTTACCTGATAGTCCCCCTTGAGGGTCAGTAGTGACTCCACCAACTCCAGCAGCCTCTCCTCGTCGTCGACGGCCAGAATCTTGATCGGGCTCACGATCTCCTCCAGAAAATTCCTCTGACTGCGCTCGAATCGTAGCACGAGAGACAGGCTTTTCGGCTCTGCTAAGATGCCCGCGAGCCAACCCATCTTCCATTCGTCGCGTTTGTCATCCACTTGGAGCAGTCTCAGGCACAGGTCCCGCAAGTAGAGCGCTCGATCCTGGGTGCGGTGCTGGCCGGTGGCCATAGCCGCCGGCTGGGACGTGACAAGGCGCTGCTGGAGTATCGGGGGGAGCCGCTAGTGCTGCGGGCAGCCCGTGTTCTAAGACAGGTCTTTTCGCGGGTGGTGGTGGTTTCGCCAGTCCGGGAGAGCTATTCGCGCTTGGGTCTGGACCTGGTGGAAGACATCGTCCCCGATGCGGGTCCCCTTGGCGGCCTCCATGCCGCCCTGGTGGATGCCGACGGCCGCAACGTCTTTGTCCTGGCGTGCGATCATCCTTTTGTCGAAGCCCCGCTGGTACGCTATGTGACCACCTTGCACGCAAAGCAGGGCGAGGAAGGCGACCGTGGTCGAGCGGCGAGGGCTCAGGTTGCCCAGTGGAAGAATCGCCTCTACCCGCTGTGTGGCCTCTACTCCGCGGCGTGCCGAGAGCCGATCGGTGAGCGGTTGTCTCGAGGAGAGCTCAGGGTGCACGACTTTCTCCGCAGTATCGAGACGCGGCCGGTGGCGATCACGGAAGAGCTGCCTTTTTACCATCCAGGGGCACTGGTCAATCTGAATCGGCCGGAAGATCTAAGCCTACTGGAGAGCCTCCAATACCGTGGAGCGGCAGGGGATAGAGATCGATGAGCAGATCGAAGGCGGCCGACAATACCCCGAGGGGCTCGGCGGTGCCCACGACGGTGACCGCCTACTCGGCGGACGGCGTCGAGCAGAAACCGGATCAGCTGGCAGTCGAAGAGCCGCTGGAGATCCGTGTGACGGCGGAAGGTCAGGGGGGCCGAGCTCGACACAGTGTCGCGGTGACCATGCGGACACCGGGTCACGACTTCGATCTGGCGGCGGGATTTCTGTTCACCGAAGGCGTTGTTCGCGACGACAAATCCATTTGGAGATTCTCCTACTGTGAAGAGGACTCGGCTGACGAGCAAGGCAACATTGTGGAAGTGCATCTAGCTCCGGATGTGGCTTTCGACCCCGACCGATTGAGCCGCAACGTCTACATGTCGTCGAGCTGCGGTGTTTGCGGCAAGAGCTCCATCGATCTGGTCAGAACCGCGCTCCCCGGCCCTCCCAAAGGAGACTTCCGACTCCAGCCGCGCGAGATGGTGCGGCTGCCAGCCGCCCTCGTCGATGCGCAGCCGGTGTTCTCGCGCACCGGGGGTTTGCATGCTGCCGCGCTCGTCGAGCCCAACGGAGACCTACTCCAACTGGCCGAGGACGTCGGTCGTCACAATGCCGTGGACAAGTTGATCGGCGCCCGGCTGCTGGCAGCCGACCTGCCGGCGGCCGACCGCATTTTGCTCGTCAGCGGCCGGGCGAGCTTCGAGCTGGTCCAAAAGGCGCTCATGGCCGGTATCCCCGCCCTGCTGGCTGTGGGGGCGCCCAGCAGCCTGGCGGTAGAGCTCGCGCGAGAGCTCGAGATGACGCTGGTCGGGTTTCTGCGGGACGGGAGGTTCAACATCTACTCGGGAAGTCATCGCGTCGCTATCGAGGGGGCATGACTCTCTACGACACCCACGCCCATCTCTGCGATTCGAGCTTCGCTCACGATCTGCCTGAGGTCCTGGATCGGGCTCGTGATGCGGGTGTGGTGGCCATTGTCGCCGTCGGCGAGACGCTGGAGGAGGCGGGGCGGAATCTCGAGCTCTCTGCCTCCTACCCGGGTCTGATCTTCCCCGCGGCCGGTCTGTTCCCCACGATTCTCGATTCTGATCAGGCCCTGCAGCTGGCCGACCTCATCCGTCGCGAGAGAAGGCGTCTGGTGGGGATTGGCGAGGTGGGACTGGATCACTGGAAAGTCGAGAGCGAAGAAGACCGCGATCTGCAACGGCAAATCTTCGCCCTATTTATCGATCTTTCCCTGGAGCTGGATCTTCCTCTCAATGTCCATTCGCGTTCGGCGGGGCGCAAGACGATCGAGCTGCTGCTCGAGAGGGGCGCCAAAAAGGTCCAGCTCCATGCTTTCGATGGCAGGGCGGCCAAGGCCCTTCCCGGGGTCGAAGCAGGTTTCTACTTCTCGGTGCCACCTTCGGTGGCGCGGTCGCCCCAGAAGCAGAAACTAGTCCAACGGTTGCCCTTGTCTTGTCTGCTGCTCGAAACCGACAGCCCGGTTTTGGGGGAAGTGCGGGATCAGCGCAACGAACCGGCCAATGTTGGAGTTGGACTCGAGGCGATCTGCCAGATCAAGAATCTCTCCGCCGGCGAAGTGGCCGCGGCGATCGCCGAGAATACAAAGAGTCTCTACGGTGAGCTGCTGTCGGGCTGTTCCTGATCGGCGTCGCCCCGGACCCGCTCACGGAGGATTTTCCAGCGGTCGTTCTTCCACACGAGATCGAGAGTCTTGATTACCGTGTCGGAATAACGATCGGATCGGTAGGTCTGGATGAAGGTCGTCTGTGCCGTGTCGTCGTCCTGCCTGCTCCAGTTCAGACCGGAAATAGCCATGAAGATGTACTCGGGACCGAGAACCCTGTCGCGACGAAAAGCTTCCCAATCCGCGCGGGTCATGCCGCCGCCCGGCTCGAAATCCCTTGCGTAGTAGCTCAGATAGTCATCCATCCGCTGTTGAGCCCAGGCCAGAGACCAATTCTCCACCAGGTCGGTGAAGATGGCCCCGGGCTCGGGTCGCGGTGCGGACGTTGGGGGCGACTCGAGCGTTGCGGGCGCCGGAGCCTTACCAAACACCGATTTGAGGGCCTCCACCGACTCGGCAGCGATGCGGTACATGCGGCCGGACGGCATCACAGCGCTCGTCTGGTCGCGCACGAAACCCCGGCCGATCATGTAGCCCCAGAGCAGAACCAGAGTCAGCAAGGCGATGCCATGAATCGGTCGCAGGCCGCTGGCGGGGATCTTCTCCGGCTCCCTGGTGTCAATCGAGGGGACTTCGTCGAAGTCTCCGGCCAGCAGTGGGTCGGTGGATCTTCGCCGGCCTACCCACTGCGTGGGGCGGGACCAGGACCATAGTCTCGAGGCCGTCTCGGGGAGGTCGCCGGCAAGATCGAAGGGCTGACCGCCCTCGTCGATGTGCTTTTCGACCAGCCACCTGACCATCCTTCGGCTCTGAGCATCCAGGTCGATGAACTGGACACCCATGCCGGCCGGACGGTCCTTTCCTTCGCTCCGATCCCGCGTCCAGACAACCCGAGCCGTGCCCTGAATCAGCTCCCAATCTTCGATGTGGAACTTGAAAGCAAAGACCGAGCCCACGGGCTGTGGACGGTCGCTCTCGACAAACATCCCCGTGGTCGAAAGGTCGGACGAGATTCCAGTCACAAACCCCTGGAAGTGGGGGAAGCGCACATCGATCTCGGTGCGGACGGGAATCCGCTGAGAGGCCGAAGCCCGTGTCTTTCTGTTACCTGGTTCCGCTGACATCGGCAAATACGCTCGACTGGGCCGCCCGAGGTCCAATAAGCCATTATAGTCGACGGCTTTTGATTGTCTGTTGCCGTCTTCACCTTCGCGAAAGTCGGCTAGCCGTAGCTTTCGCGGTGGATTCGATCTTTGGCGACACCGATCGAGTCGAGCGCCTCCAGAACGGTTTCCATAAATCGGGGCTTGGGCGTCTGTCCGGCGTCCTTGGCCGTGAGGCGCTCCCATTTGCCGACTGCCGGACCACAGGCGAAGATCTCGACCGCCGACGGATCGGGGATGTGTTTGCGGACGAGATCCGCGTCGACTCGACCGGAGTGGTAGCTCTCTCCGTGGCCGGTGGCATCGGGCTCGCGGCTGAGGGCGTAGACGACATCCAGTCGGTCCGGATGCCGGTGCGCCAGCTCGTCGAGGTCGCGGCGGAAGATGACGTCGCGTCGTGTCTTGTTGCCGTAGACCAGGGTGTGACGGAGCTTCGGCTCCGTGGCCAGTGCATGTTTGAGGATGCTCATGTTGGGGACGACCCCCGAGCCGGCACAGATGTGCACCAGATGGTCGGTTCGATCCTGAATGTCGTCGGGCAGGACATAGGGACCCCCAAAGCCGGTCACCACCATTCGAGCTCCCGGCTGAATGCGCCACACCATGAGCGGTGAGAGGAGAGGGGGATAGAGTGTCACTTGCGGGATATATCTCTCTTCCTTGACCGTGACGGCCAGGTACTGTTCATGCGGTGCCGAGGAGAGAGAGTAGGCGCGGGCGGGTTCCTTCTTGCCCTTGGTCTCTTCGAAGTAGTCGATGAATCGCTCGAGCGCCGGAAACTGGTGTGGATCGATGGTCAGGAAATGACCGGGCTTGTATTCGAGCCGATCGTTGCCGGTGAAGAGCACGAGAGTAGCGGTGTCCGGTGTCTCCCGGATCACCTCTGCAACCATCACTTCGAGTTTCTTGATTTTCGGCCGCGGCGCGGTCTCCGGGTTGGGAGGGGTCTGGAAGCTAGTCATCGGTTGTTTTCAGCCTGCCGGCGGGCTTTTTGATCCTTTCCTGCGGGGACTTGTGAAAACTTTCACAAGCTGCTATGATGCTCGCAAGAAAGCTCGAAAGAGCATGGGCAGGGAGGTTCCCCTTTCGGAAGAAAGTCCTATCAACTTTAGCTGAGACGCGAGTCGTTTTCCAGCTCGAAACCAAGCCCACCCCATTCCCCGGCAGCTGACCGGGGTAAAATCAATCGATAGTTCATACCAATAACCGGAACCTCCCCTCTTTGCCCACTCCTTCCGGTGGAGAGGAGAAACCGGTTCTATCCAGCCTTGCGGTAGACCTTCTCGCCGGCCTCGACCCGGACGGGTAGTCGGTTCTGGCGTGGGGGAAGGGGACAAGTGGCGAAGGTCGTGAAGACACACGGCGGATTGTAGGCCTTGTTGAAGTCGACAATGACCGTCCCGCTCTCATCCGGGGCCGCGGCATAGAGGTAGCGCCCACCACCATAGGTCTCCGCTCCGGTCGTCTTGTCAGCAAAGATAATAAAGAGCTCTTCGGCGCCGGGTTCCGCCAGTACATCGAGCTTCAACTCCTGACCTTCGAGCTCGAAGATGATGGCTCCCCACGACACCTGGTGGCTAATGGTGCCGAGCTCGGTGGGAATGGGAATCTCTTTTGGCGGCTTGTAGGCCTCGAATCGTGCGACAACCCTCCAATCGGGGGACACTGGATAGTGATCGATACCCCGGAATTCGGCTCTCGCCGGGTGGCTCGGGTTCTTCATGCGGACACCAAACCTCTTGTCCCTCTCGATCACATAGAAGCTGATGTTGCCGCTCTCGAGGATCGTCGGCTCCCCTTGGGTGTCAGCCAGCAGCGGCAGTGTGGTGACCGGCTCCCCGTGGTGAACTATCCTGGCCGATGGCTCTGCCTCGAGACGCAGCTTCTGCCCAGAAACGTAAATCAATCCGGCATGGGGTGGGGCCTTGCCCACCGGAAAGATCACCGTATTCGACGGGTCGGAGCCCATGGAGTTTTTCCCTTCGCTTAGCCAAAACAGGCCGATCAGGGTCAACCAGCCGTCGTCGGCGGTGAGCCGATCTACTCGGTCCTGTCTCCAGGCTTCGATCTCCTGAGAATAGGCTCCGGGCTCCGGCTCCTGAGCGGCAAGGGGGGCTGTGGCGGCCGCTACCAGGGTCAGGATCATCAACGTCAATAGTGGACGACAAAAGCAGGGGCGATCGTGATTGAATTTCAAATCGGTTCTCCTTCTGCCCGCCAAAGATAGCATCGGAGGTAGGGCAGGTGAAAAGGGCCGACTGTCGCCGGTTTGACAGCGGTTGCCTCAACCCAGATCATTGTTCCCCAGGAAGATGGATCCTCGAGGAAAGATTGCGCTGGTGACTGGGGCGGCCCACAGGCTCGGCCGTACGATTGCCACGACTCTGGGTCGCGCTGGCAGCCACGTCATTGTTCACTACTCCAGCTCTCAGCAGGAGGCGGAGGAGACCGCTGCCGAGATTCGTGAGCTCGGCGTCGAGGTATCGCTCCAGCGAGCCGACCTCGGCCGGCCCGCGGAGGTCGATGCCCTGTTCCATGCGGTCGGCGAGCGCTTCGGGAGCTTGGACATCCTGGTCAACAGTGCCGCCAGCTTTGTCCGTAGACCCTTTGCCGAGATCACAGCCGCCGACTGGGACACCGTCCTGGCCGTCAATCTGCGAGCTCCCTTCTTGTGCACGCAACGCGCCGCAGCGCTGATGGCGGCATCCGAACGCTCGACCCGGGAGCCCGGGTTGGTGGTGAACATGGTCGACTTGAGCGCGGTCCAGGCCTGGCCGGGGTATGCACATCACGGGGTGTCGAAGGCGGGACTGCTCCATCTCACCAGTGTTGCCGCACGGGAGCTGGCCCCTGATGTACGAGTAAATGCCATCATTCCGGGACCCATCCTGCCGCCACCCGGCATGGAGGACACGAGCGACGAGTGGCGGCGACATGGAGAGAGGGTGCCCCTCGAGCGAACTGGCAGCCCCGAGCAGATCGGGGAGACGGTTCTGTTTCTGACGCGGAACGACTACGTGACCGGAGAGACCATCTTCGTCGACGGCGGCGAGCATCTCGTCGGTACGGGACACCGGTCAGGTGGCGAAACCTGGGAGAAACCTTAGCCATGGCCACACTCGACAAAATCTTGATCAAAGATCTTCATCTGCGGGGGATCGTGGGGATCAACGAGTGGGAGCGAAAGAAGAAGCAGGATATTCTGATCAACCTGGAGGTCCTGTTCGATACACGCGCCGCCGGTAGATCCGATGCGGTCGAAGATTCCATCAACTATCGAACCCTGACCAAGGAGGTCATCACCTACGTCGAGTCGTCGAGCCATTTCCTCGTCGAAGCCCTGGCGACCGCAATTGCCCGGATAGCGGTGATCGACCATGGGGCGGACGGGGTACTGGTCCGAGTCGAGAAACTGGGGGCGCTGCGTTTCTCTTCCGCGGTAGGGGTAGAAATCGAGCGCCGCCGCGCCGATTTTGCATAGCCTGTCTTGACCGAGGATCGACCAGCCCCCGTCCTCATTGCCCTGGGCTCGAACATCGAGCCGGTAGTGAACTTGCCTCGGGCGATCTCATTGTTGAATCGAGAGTGCCCGGTCGAGGCCGTGTCACCGGTCTACGTCGCCGAGCCGGTGGGGAGCCCCGAAGCTCCCATGTTCCTGAACGCGGCGGCTCGGATAAGAACCACTTTGTCGCCGCAGGATCTGAAATTCGGAGTGCTTCGCCCGCTGGAGGGGGAGCTGGGAAGACGACGCTCCGACAACCGGTATGCACCGCGCACGATCGATCTGGATATAGCTTTTTTTGGCTCTTTGGTCATCGACGATCCGGCCCTTGGCCTGGTGATCCCCGACCCCGAGATCGGCACCTGCGCGCATTTGGCGCTACCACTCGCCGACCTCGAGCCCCTCTTTAGACACCCGGTGTCTGGTGAGACGCTATCGCAGCTCGCGGCGGGCTTTGCCGACAGCGATTCGATCCGGCTTTTCGACGGACTCCGTCTGCAACCCGGGTAAGCGGGTCGGCAGACGGTCGATGGTGTTGGAACGCGGGTCCCCTATCAGGGAGAGCCGTCGGGGATGCTCTCGACGTAGGTCGCCTCGACCTCGCCCAAGTAGGCGTCCCACCGGGCGAGATTGAGCCCGACCAGCAGGATCATGAGCAGAACCATGGCCAGAGCCGTCATCAGTCTCGGCTTGTAGTGGGGCAGGCTGGTGAGGACGAACCGGATGTGAGTGACCAGATCCCAGGCCGCGAGGATACCGATCATCACGGCGATGATCAGGAAGGTCCAGTTGACCGTGGGCAGATTCTCCACTTGGCTCACATCCTGGGGGCTCGGGGCCGAGCCCAGCCAGATCAGGTTGCCGACGGCGTAGATGACCGTCAGCGCCATCAAGCTGCCGTAGGTCACCAAACGGGAGAAATTCTGGGTCCTACCCTCGCGGCGGGCCTGGGAGAGACCGAGATACTGGGCGGCAGCGAGCAGGAAGATGGAGGCCGCCAAACCCACTTCCAAAAGGACAAGCGTTTTTATCATGGCAATGGAGTATATCCCTTGAGTCGGTCCACAGCTGTGGCAAAGGCCACGGTCAGCGGAACGGTGTGACGAGCTTCTTTACTGGTCTTTCCAGTTTTGAGGCCAGCGGACGAACAGCCCGTCGGCCCAGACAATATCCGATTTGTAGTTGGTGGAGACAAATGGCGCCATGGTGTAGGTATTGCCGTCCCAGTTCCCGCCCTTGCCGGGGCTACGGACCGCGATAGTGTCCGCGTCGTTGAAGTCTAGGATCTTCATGTAGTAGTCCATATCGCTCCCCCAACCGTCACTCTTGGGGACGTTGGCCAAATAGACCGGAACCATGATGGCGTCGAGCTCCTCGCGGGTCACACCCTCGAAGTTGTCGAGATCCATCACCTCTGTAGTGCTGGCGCCGGCAGCCGCGGCACCGGCCTGATCGGTCATCCAGCTCAACATGGCCTTGCCGATCGAGTTGATATTGGCCATCGTCTTGCGCTGCTTGGCCTTCTCCAGCGAATCGAGATAAAAGGGCAGAAGAACGATGAAGATGAGCCCCACAATCGTGACGATGACGATCAGCTCAATGGCTGTGAAACCTTTTTTCTGTGTTCTGCGCATTTCAACCCCCTCACGGGTTTGGATATCCAGCTTTGGGCGACTAGCGCCTATATCTTGCCGGTGTCAGAAAGTGCAAACCTGATGCCAGTTGGATTGCCCCAGATCACGAGATTTCTGGGGAGCTGTCCGGAAACGCATGACAATCGATGTCAGGTTTACTCCGGCGAAATGACACATCTCGTTGACTCTAGGGGGGAAACAGAGCCTCGTCAGTGGCATTCCTCACAATTGCCGTCCCTAGCAGCCCGCGGGACTTCTACCACGGGCTGCTCGCCCCGTTTGTACTACGATTCGGGCCGGCCCTCCGCTCCGTCGGGGATCGGCGGCTGTCGGGGCCAGGACAGAATGGCGATATGCCGTCTCTAGCGAGTACATCGAAGACTCTGTGGTGGATTCTCCTGTGGGGAGTCTTGACGCCGGCCCTCTTTGGTCAAGGGATCGGCCGCTTGCAGTTCCTGGGTGAGGCCCGTCTCCAGCCGATGCAGCTCTTTGACGGTGCCGTGGTGGGAGGTCTTTCTGGGATCAGCTACGACGCGGAGCGGGAGCAGTACTACGCCATCTCGGACGATCAGGGTGTGCTGAGCCCGCCCCGCCTGTTTACGCTGAAGATCGACTTGGAGGGTGGCACTCTGGGTCCGGACGGCGTGACTCTCACGCGGGTCACCGAGTTGCTCACCAGAGACGGCGGACCGATGGCCACCTACGAGGTCGACGGCGAGGGGATCGTCTTCACCGACGACGGGTCCTTTGTGGTCTCCTCCGAGGGCAACATCGACCGGGGGGTCGATCCCTTTGTGCGCGAGTACAGCCGGGATGGGGAGTTGATCCGACAGATCGCCTTGCCCAAGAAGATCCTGCCCAACGAGACTGGTAGGAGGGGCGTACGGCACAACCTGGGTCTCGAAAGCCTGGCGCTGGCTCCAGGCGGCCGGATTCTCTTTACGGCGGTCGAGAACGCGGTGGTGCAAGACGGGCCGGAGGCGGATCTCGAGCAGCGCAGCCCGGCCCGCATCCTGAAGCTGGATTTGGGTCGGGGCCGGGTAGAAGCCGAGTACCTCTACTGGGTGGAGCCGATACCAACAGACTCGGCCTACGAGAATGGGTTCAAGAACAACGGTCTGGTGGAGCTGCTGGCGATCGATGAAGAGACCCTGCTTGCCCTGGAGCGGTCCTTTGCCGCTGGTGTCGGCAACTCGATCCGCCTCTACCGGATCAGTTTGAGAGAAGCGACCGATATTCGACGTCTCAATCGCCTCGCTGGGGTGGACCTCGAGACCGTCACGCCGGTGGAGAAGGTGCTATTGCTCGATCTCGACGAGCTCGGAATTCGACTCGACAACATCGAGGGGATGGCCTTTGGACCCGTGCTACCGGACGGCAGGCGTACCCTGCTGCTGATCAGCGATGACAATTTCAACCGGGGTGGTCAGGTGACCCAGGTTCTGGCCTTTGCCGTGAGTGACGAGCGAGCGAGCATTCAGCAGATCCAGGGACATGGCCACTCGTCTCCGTTGACGGGTGACTGGTTGTGGGATGTCGAAGGGGTGGTCACGGCCGAGGCTGGAACCGGCGACAACCAGACCTTCTGGATGCAGACCACAGCTCCCGATGGGGATCCCGGCACCTCGGATGGCGTCTTTGTCGCCGTCGTCAGTGGTGCGCCCGAGGTTGCGGTCGGCGACACCGTGGCGGTCGACGGCCGGGTGGAGGAGTTTGGAGGTCGTGGCGGTCTCACGGTCACCGGGCTGACGGCAAAAGCCGTGCGGGCCCTCTCCCACGGGGATCCACTCCCCCAACCCATCCGTCTCGGTCTCGGGGGGCGGCTGCCGCCCGCCGAGGTGATCGACGACGACGGCTTGAAATTCTTCGAGCCCGAGTTCGATGGTCTCGACTTCTACGAGAGCCTCGAGGGGATGCGGGTGGAGATTGCCGAACCGGTGGTCGTCGGACCGACCTCGTCCTATGGAGAGATCGTGGTGGTCGGCGATGCAGGACGGGCGGCCTCTCAGCGCAGTGCGAGCGGTGGTCTGGTCATCCGTCCCGGAGACGCCAATCCGGAGCGCCTGGTGGTGAGCTCTCGTCTTGTGACCGAGGCTCCGGCGGTTGAAAGTGGAACCCGTTTCAGAGCCCCGATCGACGGCGTGCTGGACTATGGCTTTGGCGGATACCTCGTGCTCGCCACGGCGTCCCTGCCAGCTGTTGAATCGGTGGCCCTGGCCAGGGAGGCTACCGAGTTGCGTGGCGGTGGATCCCGTCTGACTCTGGCGACATATAACGTCAAGAACCTGGACGCGAGCGACGCCGAGGAGAGATTCACCCGGCTGGCAGAGACGATCGTCGACAACCTCGCCAGCCCCGACATCCTGGCCCTCCAGGAGATACAGGACAACAACGGACCGGTGGACGACGGTGTGGTGGCGGCCGACCAGACCCTGGGACGGCTGATCGACGCCATTGCGGCCGCGGGAGGGCCTCGGTACGAGTATTGCCAGATAGATCCGGTCGATGGACAGGATGGCGGACAGCCCGGTGGCAACATCCGCGTCGGTTTTCTCTTCCAACCCACGCGCGTCGACCTGGTCGGCGGACCCGTGCGGGTCGCCCCCGAAGACCCGGCCTTTGCCGGCAATCCCGAGTTGGGGCTCCAGGCCAGCCGCAAATCCCTGGCGGCGGAATTCGTGTTTCAGGGTCGCCGCTTGGTGGTCATCAACAACCACTGGAAATCGAAGCGGGGAGACGACCCGCTGATGGGTGCCAGCCAGCCCCCGTTGGCGAGGACCGAGAGCCAGCGGTCTCGCCAGGCCTGGGTCATCCGGGAGTTTGCAGACGAGTGGCTCGCCCGGGACCCCGCTGCCAATCTGGTGGTCCTGGGGGATCTCAACGAGCTGGTCGGCCGCACCCCCATGCGGGTGTTGACGGCCACCGGTCTGGTCGATCTGATCGCGGAAGTACCGCCGGCCGATCGCTACACCTTCATCTATCGGGGTAACTCACAGGTTCTGGATCACATCGTACTGAGCGCCGACCTGTTGGAGCAGGTCTCACCGCGGCTGGACATCGTGCATGTCAACGCCGACTACGCCGACGGAGACCGAGCCAGTGATCACGATCCGGTGGTGGTCGAGCTCGACTTCAGTCAGGACCGAGAATCGGAGTAGATTGGGGCTGCTGCTAATCCTCGACGAGGCCCTGGGCGAAACGAACAAAGGCCCAGACGTCGTCGAAATTGGAC
Source organism: Thermoanaerobaculia bacterium (assembly GCA_049678185.1). Lineage (GTDB taxonomy): Bacteria > Acidobacteriota > Thermoanaerobaculia > Multivoradales > JAHEKO01 > M0029. The sequence goes on along the minus strand of JBAUDS010000369.1, from coordinate 78,308 downwards.
ACCAGCCCTACCGACACGCGCACGGCACCGGTGCTCTTGCCGTCTATACAGTGACGAAAGTCCTCGTAGGTCATCTCGCCCTCGGCGCGGGTAAAGCACGAGACCAGCTCGCTCTTGGACAGCCCCAGGGCCATCTCTCCCGCACCCGGGTTGCAGAAACAACCGGTACGAAGTGAGATCTGTCGTCGATTCGCTTTCTCTTCCACGAGCTCGTGGTCGATCACCTGACCCGAGCGATCGAAGAAATTGAAGGTTACCGTGCCACCGCGGCCTCCGGCCTCGGCCGGTCCATAGAGGTGGATCAGGGATCGGCCATTGTCGTGGCGCAGAGCCAGCAGGCTGTCGATCAGCCAGCCGGTTAGACACTTGACTCGTGAGTTGATGATGTCGAGACCGATCGACTCGAGAAAGTCGAGGCCATGATCGACAGCCGGTATGTTGGCGTAGTCCAGGGTCCCGTCCTCGAATGCTTCCGAACCGGCGGCGAGATAGTGGCGATCGGCCTGTACCGAGGCGACGGTGATCGTGCCGCCGGCGAACCAGGGTCGGTGGAGCTTGGCCAACGCCGGCCAGCGGGCGATCATGGCGCCCACCCCGGTGGGGTACCCGAACATCTTGTAAAAGGAGAGTGCCACATAGTCGGGATGCCAGCGGGCGAGGTCGAGCCGATTGGTGGGGACGAATGCTGCCGCGTCCAGCAGCACATCCCAACCCTTGGCCTGTGCCCGGTCTACCCACTCCAACGGGTGCTGAACACCCGAGAAGTTCGACTGAGCCGGATAGGCGAACAGATTGTTGCCGTCGGGTCGGCCCCGGTCCAGGTGCACTTCGAGTACGGACTCGTCGACCCGCATATCGGGCGGTGAGACGGGGATATAGGTCGTCTCGGCGCCATGCGCCCGGTCGAACTCTCGAATCCCATTGACCGAGTTGTGGTTGTCGAAGGTCAGCAGAAACTGGTCTCCAGGCTCGAACGGGTAGGACTCTCCAACAAGCTTGAGCGCATGACTGGCATTGGCTGTGAAGATGACAGCGTACTCATCGGGCGAGGCGTTGAAAAAGGAGAGGACCCGACGCCGGCAGCGGGCAATGAGATCGGTGGTGCCGATCGATGTCGGGTTCGTCGAATGGGGATTGCCAAAAACGCTCGTCCGCAGTAGCTCCATGTGTCGCTGGATCTGCGAATCGGCGTAGAGTCCCCCACCGGTGTAGTCCAGATAGACGTGCCCTTGGGCGTCGAGGCGGGCAAAATCGCGAGCCCGAAGCTCGTCGAGAGCCCCGGTCTCCGCGAACTGGGGATAGGCCTCCAGAAAGACGGCATAAGCCTCTTTCTTGTCCAGATCGCGTACGGATGCCAGGTCGGTCATCGTCGAGTATTCCCGGCTTTCGAGCCAGCTTCAGGTTAGGAGCCTACCCGAAGCGACCGGGTCCGTTCAACGGCTGACGGACCGCCCGCGAGGGACCTCGCTCTCTGATTCTCGAGGGTGTGCCTGCGGGCACCGAGGTCGTATAATCCGTGACTACGCCCGGTCGCCGTCCAGGCTCCAGGCTGCGGGTAGCCCCCGCCGATGGCATGACGACAGCTCCTCCCACCCAAAGAAACCCCGAGAGCAAGGCAGAGCCCTCCCCACCCGACCGGCCAAGCGCGACCTCCACCGCGACCGGGGGTATCGATCTGTCCCGTGTGCCGCGGGAGTTGGGCCGGCTGGTGGGAACCGACGAAACCGGGCCGACCTTGATTTGTCTGGCCGGTCTCCACGGCAACGAGCCGGCCGGTCTGAGCGCCTTTCTTCGAGTTCAGGAGCGCCTGACGAACGAGCCAGATGGCCTGGAAGGCCACCTGATTGGGCTGACCGGAAATCGGAAGGCCCTGGCCCGCAATCGGCGGTTTCTCGTCCACGATCTCAATCGCATCTGGCATCGGGATCGAGTCGCGGCGCTGCGTTCCACACCGGTGCCGGTCGAGGCGGAGGATCAGGAGCTGCGGGAGCTCGACTATGCGCTGCAGAGCGTCCTCGACGAAGCGCGGGGACGGGTCTTTCTGCTCGATCTGCACACCACATCGGGTCCCGGCGGTGCTTTTGCCATCCTCGACGATACCTTGCCAAATCGCGAGATCGCGATGGATTTTCCGGTTCCTCTGGTCCTTGGATTGGAGGAGGAGCTAGGTGGGACCCTGGCCGCCTATTCCACCGCCCTGGGCATCACGGTGGTGGGTTTCGAGGCGGGGCAGCACGACGATCCGCTGGCGGTGGACCAGGCGGAGGCCGCCATCTGGATCGCCATGGATTCCTGTGGCGTCCTGCAGCCGAGATCCCGGGTGGAGGTCGAGCAGGCCCACCGGCTTCTCGCTGCCGGCAACGGAGTCAGCTCGAGGATCGTCGAAGTCCGTTTCCGGCACCACATCGACAGCCAGGATGGGTTCGAGATGAAACCGGGCTTGTCCAACTTTCGACCGGTGCAAGCGGGTGAAGTGCTGGCGTCTTCGAGCTCGGGACCGATACAGGCACCCCAAGCGGGTCTGCTGTTGATGCCCCTCTATCAGGACCAGGGTGAGGACGGCTTCTTTCTCGTCCGCGAGGTCCAACCGGTCTGGCTTTCCGTGTCCAAGGTGCTTCGCGGCCTAGGAGTGGAGAAGATCCTCCATCTTCTGCCTGGTGTCCGTCGCCACCCCGAGTTGCCCGGCAGCTTCATTGTCGATCGGCGTTATGCACGTTGGCTGGCGCGGCAGCTGTTCCATCTTCTCGGCTTCAGACGGGTCGGACGGGAGGGACGCACGCTGGTCATGTCCCAGCGACGGGACCAGAGCACGTAATAGGAGAGATCATGGGGAGCATGGAATCCAGGTCTGGACCCCTCACCACCCTCGAGCCTCGCGCCGTTGCCGAGCGACTCGAGGGGGTCCGCGAGCGCACTCTGAGCCTGATCGCCGGACTCGACTGGGAGACACTACGCCGACAACACATTCCGATCCTGAGCCCCATGGTCTGGGACCTGGGACACATCGGGTATTTCGAAGAGGACTGGCTGGTCCAGCGACTGGGCAACCTCGAGCCCATCGAATCGGCATTCGCGCAGATCTTCGACGCCACGCTCAATCCGCGCCCGACACGAGAGAGTCTCCCGTTGCCGACGGGCCGTGAGCTATTCGAATATCTGGGTCGAGTTCGGCGGCGGACGCTCGGGGTCATGGGCAGCCCGGAGGCGCAAGGGGAGCCGGCACTCGTGGCCGATGGGTTTGTCTACGAGATGGTGGCCGAGCACGAAGAGCAACATCAAGAGACGATCCTGCAACTTCTCCAGGCATTGACCGATCCACCCTATGTCCCCGCTCAACGGCGGCAGCTTCCTCCCGGGACCTCCCTCGATCCGAAGATGATCGAGATCCCCGGGGGGCCCTCCCTCATGGGTTGGTCGGGCCGAGGATTCTCCTACGACAACGAAAAGGAGCAGCACGAAGTTGCGGTGCCCACCTTCTTGATCGATCGAACGCCGGTGACCTGTGGCGAGTACCTGGCTTTCGTTGAAGAGGGTGGCTATGCCCGACAGGAGCACTGGTCGGACGAGGGATGGCAGTGGAAGCTCGAAACCGGGACCGAGGCGCCGGGTAACTGGAGCAAGCGGGGTGGCCAGTGGGAGGTGAGGTTCATGGACGAGGATGTCTCGGTAACCAAGAGAAAGCCCGTCGTCCACGTCTGCTTCTACGAGGCGGAGGCCTTCGCACGATACGCCGGCAAGCGACTACCCACCGAGGCGGAGTGGGAGAAGGCGGCCCTCTGGGACGAAGCGGCCGGGCTCCAGCGAACCTACCCCTGGGGTGAGGAGCTCCCTTCTCCGGAGCGAGCCAACCTCGACCAGCTGGCTTTCGAGCCGGCCGAGGTGGGCGCATATCCCATGGGTGTCAGTCCCTACGGACTCCACCAGATGACGGGGGACGTCTGGGAGTGGACCACCTCGCACTTTGTGGCCTATCCGGATTTCGAAGCCTTTCCCTACCGGGAGTACTCGGAGATCTTTTTTGGCAGCGAGTACCGGGTGCTGCGCGGAGGGTCCTGGGCCACGCGGAATGCGGTGGCTCGCGGCACTTTTCGCAATTGGGATTACCCGATACGCCGGCAGATTTTTGCCGGCTTCCGCTGCGCCGTGGACGCCTGATTTCGGCAGCGCAATCGCAGTCCGGCGTGACTCTATGCGGATAGGAGCAGTACGACGGCCCGGTGTGCCGCCAGGCTCATCCTGTGGTATCATTCCACTCGTGAAGTTGTGGTATTCCCATCCGACCCCCCTCCCCGAAATCTCTCGGCTTAGAGCTTCCTCCGCGTAGTGACTGTCCGGCTCCCTCGCCCGACGGATGGAACCGTGTGAACTCTCCGGCAAGCTCGATTCGGTGCTCGTCGCGGACCGCGGCCCTCTAAGGCGTGGGCCCATCCCCGGTGACCCGACTGTGCTGAACCGACCGATTTGAAGAAAGGAGCTTCGAGATCAAACACTACAAACAGTACAAGCAGGAAGAGAAGGTCCGCGTCAATCAGATGATCCGGACGAGCCCGGTCCGGCTTATCGACGAGGATGGAACCCAATTGGGCATCGTGGCGCTCGACGAAGCCCGCACCAGAGCCCGAGACAGAGGACTCGATCTCGTCGAGGTCGGCGCGGGGGCCGACCCACCCGTAGTGCGAATACTCGATTGGGGGAAGTTGAAGTACGAGAAGGAAAAGAAGGCACGCGACTCACGCAAAAAGACCCACGTCATCGACGTCAAAGAGGTCAAGTATCGCCCCAATATCGACGAGCACGACTACGAAATCAAGACCAAACGGACGCGGCGCTTCTTGACCCAGGGCAAGAAAGTCAAGGTGACCATCTTCTTTCGCTACCGGCAGCTTCGTCGACCGGAGCTTGGGGCCCAAATCCTGGACAAGGTGGTCGAGCAGACTGCCGATGTCGCCACCGTCGAATCTCGAACCAGTCTTGACGGCCGCCGGATGGTAATGGTCCTGGCGCCGACGGCAACCGACAGCGCATAGCCTCGATTCTCATCCCTCTCCCGAGCGACTCCGATTGGCCGCCACCGTCGATTGACTCAGTCGACGACGGCTCGCACGGCCTCCTCGATCACTCCCGGCTCCAGCTCCTCGAGCTCGTAACTCACGTTGGCAATCGGTTTGTCGACCGAGATAATCCGTCGCAGCTCGATCGGCGTGCCTTCGACCACCACATCTGCGTCGGCCGCGTTGATGGTGGCCTCGAGCTCCCTGATCTGGGCTTCGCCGTACCCCATGGCCGGAAGGATCTGTCCTGCGTTGGGATAGCTTTCATAGGTAGCCTTGATCGAGCCGACCGCGAAGGGCTTGGGGTCGATGATCTCCGCCGCGCCGGCCTCTTTGGCGGCAAACCAACCAGCACCGTAGGTCATGCCACCATGGGTGAGCGTTGGTCCGTCTTCGACGACCAGCGCCCTCTTGCCACGAATAAGCTCGGGGTCATCCACGACGATCTTGGAGCGGCACTGGACGACGAGGGCATCGGGATTGTAGCGGCGGCAGTTGTCCAGAACTAATTGCACATTCTCGGGTTCTGCTGTCTGCACTTTGTTTACGATGAGCAGGTCGGCAAGCAGGAAATTGGTCTCGCCCGGATAGTAGGTCAGCTCGTGCCCGGGTCGGTGTGGATCGAGGAGGGTTATGTACAAATCAGGCCTGAAGAAAGGAGTGTCGTTGTTGCCCCCATCCCAAAGGATGACCTCGGCTTCTTTCTCGGCTTCCTTCAAGATGCGGTGATAGTCGACCCCGGCATAGACCACGAAGCCGTTGTCGATGTGGGGCTCGTACTCCTCGCGCTCCTCGATGGTGCAGTCGTAGCGATCGAGGTCCTCATAGGTCTCGAAGCGCTGGCAGGCTTGCTGTAAGAGGTCGCCATAGGGCATGGGGTGTCGTACGGCCACGACCCGCTTGCCCAAATCTCGAAGAATGCGCGAGAGATAGCGGGTGGTCTGCGATTTGCCGACGCCAGTGCGCACCGCGGTGACGGCGATAACCGGCATCTCGGACTCGAGCATGGTTTTGGTGGCCGAGCAGATTCCAAAGTGGGCTCCCCAACCGATCACCCGGCTCCCTTTGTTCATGACGTACGAGTGGGGCACGTCGGAGTACGAGAACCAGACTTCGTCGATGGCCTGGTCGCGGATGATCTGTTCGAGCTCTGCCTCCGGGCGGATGGGGATGCCGTCGGGGTAGAGCGAGCCTGCCAGCTCGGCCGGGTAGGTCCGCCCTTCGATATCGGGGATCTGGGTGGCGGTAAAGGCTACCACCCGATATTCCTCGACGTCGCGAAAGAGACAGTTGAAGTTGTGAAAGTCCCGACCAGCCGCTCCCATGATCACGACGTTCTTGCGTTCCATCCGTTGTCGCCTCCAATTAAACGATCTCTTTTGGGAGGCAGCCCGCGACCGACCGGGCTGCCAATCGGAAGCCCAAGTATAGGCAATCTTCGGCTCAGAACAATGGTTCAATCCGGCCTACCTCGGGGGGCGGGAGCAGGCCCTACCCGTTGGCCTGTGGCCGATCGAAGAGGTTCGCGCGATCATGTTTGTTGGCGGATCCGAGCAAATCGGACCCGAGCTCATGGAAACCTCGATGGGGACCGAATCCTCGCTGCATTGGTCCCCTGGAAACCACTCAGTGAAAACCAGAAGCCGACCGCTGAGTCCCTCGGGACGGCTGTGTTTCGACCACGCCGCGCCGAGACCTCGGGCGCTAGGAGGGAGACGATGATTCGCGACCAGGAAGCACTCGACTATCACACCCAGGGCCGCCCGGGAAAGCTGGAGGTTGTCCCGAGCAAGCCCTGCCTGACCCAGCGAGATCTGTCGCTGGCCTACACGCCGGGGGTGGCCGTGCCTTGCCGCCGCATCGAGGCCGATGCGGCCGAGGTCTACAAGTACACAGGCAAGGGGAATCTTGTGGCCGTGGTCTCGAACGGCACGGCGGTTCTCGGTCTCGGCGATATTGGGCCGATGGCCGGCAAGCCGGTCATGGAAGGGAAGGGTGTGCTCTTCAAGCGCTTTGCCGACATCGATGTCTTCGATCTCGAGGTGGATACCCACGACCCGGAAGAGATCATCCGCGTCGTCAAGCTGCTCGAGCCTACCTTTGGGGGCATCAATCTGGAGGACATCAAGGCTCCGGAGTGCTTCGAGATCGAAGAGAGATTGAAGCGGGAAATCGGCATCCCGGTGTTTCACGACGACCAGCATGGCACCGCCATCATCTCCGGTGCAGCCCTACTCAACGCCGTGGAAGTGGTCGACAAACCGATCGACCGGATCAAGGTGGTGTTCAATGGCGCGGGAGCTGCCGGTATAGCCTGTGCCCGGTTCTATGTCGCACTCGGCGTGAAGAAGGAGAACCTGGTTCTCTGCGACAGCAAGGGTGTGGTCTTCAAGGGTCGCGAAACCGGCATGAACTCGTTCAAGGAGGAGTTGGCCGCCGACACCAAGGCCCGGACCCTGGCCGATGCCTTGGTCGGAGCCGATGTCTTTGTCGGTCTGTCCATCGCCAACTGTGTCACTCGGGACATGGTCCGCTCGATGAATGACCGGCCCATCATCTTTGCCATGGCGAATCCGGACCCGGAAATCACTTACGAAGAAGCCAAGGCCGCACGCTCCGACGTCATTATGGCAACCGGGCGCTCCGACTATCCCAACCAGGTGAACAATGTCCTGGGCTTCCCCTTTATCTTCCGCGGGGCGCTGGACGTGCGCGCCACGGGAATCAACGAGAAGATGAAGCTGGCGGCGGCTCGTGCACTGGCGGACCTGGCAAAGGAAGATGTCCCCGACTCGGTGATGAGGGCCTACGGTCTGGAGCGGCTGGAGTTCGGCCCCGAGTATCTGATCCCCAAGCCGTTCGACCACCGGGTCCTCATCTGGGAGGCGAGTGCCGTCGCCAAAGCGGCGATGGAGAGCGGAGTGGCCCAGATCGAAATCGACCTCGACGAGTACAAAGAGCGCCTCGAGAGACTCCTCAGCAAGTCCCGCGAAGTGATGCGGAACATGATCAACCAAGCCAAGTCCAATCCCAAGAGAGTGGTCTTTCCCGAGGGGCATCACGAAAAGGTGCTGCGGGCCAGCCAGATCATTCTCGACGAAGGCTTCGCCCAGCCGGTTTTGGTGGGCTCGGAGACCAGGATTCTGCGCTCCATCGAGGAGCACGGTTTTCATCTGGATCACGTCACCATCGTCGACCCCGTGGCAAGCGACAAGAGCAAGGAATACGCGCAAGAGCTCTTCAGAATGCGCCGGCGCAAAGGCGTAACGTTGGCAAAAGCCAAGGAACTATTGCGCAACCCGACGGTCTTTGGCGCCATGATGGTGCGGCTTGGCGATGCCGATGCGCTGGTGGCCGGCGTCAGCCAGCACTATCCGGAGACGATCCGCCCGGCACTCCAGGTAATCGGCAAAGACGAAGATGTGTCCAGGGTAGCCGGCCTTCACATGATGATCGTCAAAGACAGGGTCTACTTCTTTGCCGACACCACGGTCAACATCGAGCCGAGCGCGGAGGAGTTGGCGGACATAGCCATCTTGAGCGCCGATGTCGCTAAGCGGTTCCACATCGAGCCGCGGATCGCCATGCTTTCGTTCTCGAACTTTGGCAGCGTCAAACATCCCTTCGCCGACAGGGTGCGGAAGGCGACCGAAATCGTCAAGCGCCGGCGCCCCGATCTTATGGTCGATGGAGAAATGCAGGTGGACACCGCAGTATCACCGGAATTCCTGGCGGAGATCTTCCCCTTCAGCACTCTCAAGGGTGGCGCAAATGTGTTGATATTCCCGGATCTGCAGTCGGCAAACGTGGCCTTCAAACTCGTGCAACATCTCGGTGGAGCCGAGGCCATAGGACCGATCCTGATGGGAATGAAGAAGCCGGTGCACGTGCTGCAGCACGGGACGGAGGTCAAAGACATCGTCTACATGACCGCTATCGCCGTCGTTGATGCCCAGGAGGCGGGACGACAGGTGAAGGGTGAGAGCCCCGAAGCCACGGTACCGGTGCTGCGATAGACTCACCCGTCCAAGACCAAGAAGGAGTACGGGAATATGAGCACGACGCCGGTACCGCGCCCAATCACGGAAGTCGCCCAGGAGCTGGGGATCGATCAGCAGTATCTTGTTCCCTACGGTGATGACAAGGCCAAAGTTCGACTCGATGCCCTGGATTCCGGACGTCCGCCGGGTCGGTTGATTCTGGTCTCTGCCATAACTCCCACCAGTGCCGGGGAAGGCAAGACCACTACCTCGATCGGTCTGGCGCAGGGCCTGGCCAAGATCGGCGAGAGCGTCTGCCTGGCGCTGCGCGAGCCCTCTCTGGGGCCGACCTTTGGCATGAAGGGCGGGGCGACCGGCGGTGGCAAGGCGGTGGTTGTTCCCACGGCGGATATCAATCTCCACTTCACCGGCGATTTCCACGCCATCACCTCGGCCAACAACATCCTTGCTTCTCTGGTCGACAACCACATCTATCACGGCAATAAACCGAGGATCGACTCCCGCCAGGTCATCTGGCGCCGGGTTATCGATCTCAACGATCGGGCGTTGCGTCACGTTGTTATCGGCCTTGGTGGCCGGTTGCAGGGTGTGCCGCGGGAGACCGGTTTCGACATCACCGCGGCCTCCGAGATAATGGCGGTTCTCTGTCTGGCCAAGGATGCCGATGATCTTCGCCAGCGACTGGGTCGGTTGCTGGTGGCTTTCACCTTTCGGGGTGAGCCGGTTACGGCCGCCGAGCTCGAGGCGGTGGGCTCGATGATGGTGCTGCTAAAGGACGCCTTGATGCCCAACCTGGTGCAGACCGGCGAGGGTGTGCCGGCATTTATCCACGGCGGCCCTTTTGCCAATATCGCCCACGGCTGCAATTCGGTGATCGCCACCAAAATGGCCCGCGCTCATGCCGATTGGGCGATCACCGAAGCCGGCTTTGGCTTCGATCTGGGAGCGGAAAAGTTCTTCGACATCAAGTGCGTCTCGGCAGATCTCGACACTGCGGCCGTTGTGTTGGTGGCGACGGTCCGGGCCTTGAAGCGTCACGGCGGAGTTGAAAAGGCGGATCTGGACAAGCCGAACTTGGCAGCCGTAGAGGGGGGGCTCGGCAATCTCCACAAGCACATCGAGAGCATCCGCGCTTTTGGCGAGACGCCGGTCGTGGCCCTCAACAAGTTTGCCAGCGACAGCTCTGAGGAGATCGAGGTGGTGCGCAAGGCCTGCGATGACGTCGGCGCCCCGTTCGCGGTGGCCGAGCACTTCGAGCGCGGCGGCGAAGGAGGTGTCGAGCTGGCAAAGACGGTGGTAGAGCACGCCGAAAAGACCGCCAAGCGCTTCCAGCCGCTCTACGACTGGTCCGAGCCGGTCAAAACCAAGATCGAGAAGGTGGCCAGCACCATGTACGGAGCCGGAGAGATCACCTACTCCAAGCTGGCAGAGCGCTCGCTCGAGCGGATCGAAGAGTTGGGCTACGACAAGATGGCTGTCTGCATCGCCAAGACACCGACATCTCTCACCGACGATCCAAAGCTTGCCGGCCGACCCCAGGGGTTCGAGATCACGGTGCGGGACATCGTCGTCTCGGCGGGAGCAGGATTCGTTGTCCCGCTGCTGGGGGACATCATGCGTATGCCGGGTCTTCCGAAGACACCGCAGGCCACACGCATGGATCTAGTGGATGGAGAGATCGAAGGCTTGCTCGGCGGCTAGCCGGCGGCAAAGCGCCGTCTATTCCTGGATCGTTTCGAGATAGAGGACTAGCTCGCGGATTTTGGTGCGAGCACGCTCCTCGCCGCTCCCATCAGCCGCTGACGGGTCGGCGACCGAGGTCTGGAAGACGTCTCCCCAAACCGGCATCTCTTTCATGCCGTGACCGCGGACCTGCTCGCGACCGTCGATGGTCTTGGCGACGTCGTCGGCCAGAAATTTGCCGTCGTTTTCTTTCTTGATCTGAGTCAGATCGGAGACCTTGACGGTGAGCAGCTCAGCCAGGTTGCCGTCACCTTTGGCCTTGGCACCGTGGCAGTTGATGCAGTAGACGCGGTAGGTGACCCGCCCCTTGGAGACCAGAAAGGGTTTGTCCGGCTCGGTCTGCTGCGCGGAGCCAAAGGCAGGCACGATGAGGAGGGCCAGGATCGCCAGAAGTCCGATCCTAAGCACGACATCGGTCGGTCTCGAGGTCCTGATCTTGCCTATCATCTCGGTTTCCCCCCTTTCGGATTGATTCGAGAGTCCGGCTCTATTGCTGATACCCAAGGCTACTCCTTTCAACCGCATTTCTCAAATACACTTGTGGTAGAAAGGCGCCACGAGTATGCATGACGTCGTAGGTTCGATCGAACGCTGGGTTGGCGAAGGCAAGGGCGTGGCCTTGGCTACAGTGGTCAAGGCGTGGGGCTCGGCTCCTCGTCCATTGGGGTCGAAAATGGTGGTCTCCTCGGCCGGCGAGATGGCGGGCTCGGTCAGCGGCGGGTGCGTGGAGGGAGCGGTGTTCGACAAGGCTCGAGAAGTGATCGAGACCGGTGACCCCCAGCTCCTCAGGTTTGGTGTGACCAATGACGAGGCCTGGGCCGTGGGCCTGAGCTGTGGCGGCAAGATCGAAGTCTTTGTCGAACGGCTGGAGAGCGAAGCGGGCGGCTCGGACGATGCGTGAGACGATATTTCGGCAGCTCAGCGCTTGTCTCGAGTCGCGCCAGCTGGCGGCTCTGGCAACCGTGGTGGACGGCCCCGGAGTGGGCCACCAGCTTCTGGTGTGGCCCGGTGGTCAAACACTCGGAGATCTGGGTGCTCCCCGCCTCAACCAGCGGGCCGCCATCTACGGCGAGCAGGTGATCCCGGTCTTTGGGACGGGGCGCAAGTCCTTCCAAGTGGATAACGAGGTTGTCGATGTCTTCTTCGAGGTGCTGGTGCCTCCACCCAAGCTGGTGGTGGTGGGGGCCGTCCATGTAGCGATCGCGCTCGTGGAGCTGGCTCGTCTGCTCGGATTCGAAACCATAGTCATCGATCCCCGTGGTGTCTTTGCCACCGAGGGTCGCTTCTCCCAGGCCGATCGACTCATCAAGGCCTGGCCCGAGGAGGCGTTGGACGAGGTGGGGCTGGATGAGTCGACTTATCTGGTGCTTCTCAGCCATGATCTGAAGATCGATCTGCCGGCGCTACGCAAGTCGCTGCGCAGCTCGGTGCGGTATATCGGTGCTCTGGGATCGAAAAAGACCCACGAGAAAAGGGTCGTTGCGCTGCAGGAGGAGGGTTTCTCGGCCGAAGAATTGAGCAGGATCCACGCCCCGATCGGCCTCGAACTCGGCGGCAGGCGGGCCGAGGAGATCGCGCTCTCGATCATCGCTCAAATCGTGGCGGTCCGCCACGGTGCCAGCGGATGAAGGTGACGAGAGCCAGAGTAGCTGGGGTCGTGTTGGCCGCCGGTCCGTCGAAGCGCTTTGACCACGATCTCCCCAAGCAGTTGCTGGAGCTCGAGGGGGAGACATTGGTACGTCGTGTGGCCCGCCGGGCGCTCGAGTCGAATCTGATCGACGTGATCGTGGTGGTGGGACACCGGGCACGCGAGATCACGGCAGCCCTTGGCGTGCTCCCTTTGCAGGTGGTCGTCAATCCGGATTTCGAAAAGGGGCAGAGCACGAGTGTGAGGGCGGGTCTCGCCGAGGTGAGCCCGAACGCCACGGCGGTCATGTTCTTGCCCGCCGACCAGCCCTTTTTGACCAGCAAGGTCATCGATCGCCTGATTGCGGCCCACGAGAAGACCGGGGCGCCGATCGTGGTGCCGGTCTTCGATGACCGCCGCGGGGCTCCGGTTCTCTTCGACTGCACACTCTTCCCGGAGCTGGCGCACCTCAGCGGCGACCTCGGCGGCCGCCAGCTCTTCCCACGCCATCCGGACAAGATCGTAGAAGTCCCACTGACCAGCCCACAGCCACTACTCGACATCGACACACCCGAGGACTGGGAGCGCCTGCAAAGAGAGCTGGACAAAGGGCCTTAGGGTCTTCGACCCCCGCGCCCTCAGACCCGGATTGCAGCAGGCGCAGCCTCGTCGTAGCATTCGGCAATGCCCCTCGACCGCAAGGTCCTCGCGCACGAGGCCCACGTCTGGCTGACGTATCCCGAGGCCATCAGCGACACCAACATCCGGGAGGAGTACCGGCAGCTACTGTCAGCCCCGGAGATCGAGCGCCTCGGGGAGATCGGCTCGGTTCGTGTCCGCCACGAGTATCTGGTTACCCGTGCCCTGGTGCGCACGACGCTTTCACGCTATGTGTCGGTCCGGCCCGAGGTTTGGGAATTCGAGACCAGCGCGGGAGGGCGGCCGGAGATCGCTGTGCCGGGCGCTTCCGGGCTGCGCTTCAACCTCTCCCACACCCGGGGCGTGGTGGCGTGTCTGGTGACCGACGCCATCGATGCCGGTGTCGATGTGGAGAACCTGGAGAGATCTCTCGATGTTCAGGGCTTGGCCGAGCGACGTTTTGCTGCCGAAGAGGCGGTCGAGCTGGGTGCTGGACCCGCGGCAGGGAAGCAGAGGCATTTCTTTGGGCTGTGGACGCTGAAGGAGGCCTATCTCAAGGCCTGTGGACATGGCATCACCCGCCCGCTACGCAGCGTAGTTTTCTCGCTGGCCGGGGGTGAGAGACTCGGGGCTCGCCTGGATCCGCCACTCGAGGATCGGGCGGAGGACTGGCAGTTTGGTCTCTTCGAGCTGTCTTCGTCGGTGCTGATGGCGGTGGCGCTCGCCCGGGGCGCCGGCCCCGACCGCCGGATTGTGGCGTGGAGATGTGATCCCTTGGCGGAGCAGGAGAGTCGAATACCGTTGACGGCGGTGGCGTTGACCCCATCCCGCCCGGTGGCCGTGAGCTAGAAGAGCGATTGGAGACGGCGATGGCGATCCCCCTCATCGAGCGAGCGGCCGGGCATGGCGACCGTCTGGTGATCGAGGCGATCGAAGGGCACTTCTCCTACCAGCGGCTGTTGGCCGACTCGAGCCGTGTGGCCGGGTCGCTGCTTGGTGCCCGCAGCGATTTGGCGGAGGCACGGGTCGCTTTTCTGTTCCCCCCGAGCTACGCCTATGCGGCGGTGCAATGGGGGGTCTGGCGGGCCGGCGGTGTCGCGGTACCCCTTTGTACGTCGCATCCACAGCCGGAGCTCGAGTATGTGATCGACGATGTGGAGCCCGAGGTGCTGGTGGCCCTGTCCGATTGGGTCGGGCGTTTGGGCCCGATCGCCGAAGAGAGGGGTCTAAGGCTGACAACCCTCGAGGAGCTACTGGCCGACGCACCGCCGCCGGGCGAGGCGGAGCTGCCCGAGATCGAGCCCAAGCGGCGCGCCATGATCGTCTATACCAGCGGCACGACCAGCCGGCCGAAAGGGGTGGTCTTTACCCACCAGACCATCCAAGCTCAGATCGAGTCGCTGGTCGAAGCCTGGGAGTGGAGGCCCGACGACAAGATCCTGCTCGCCCTGCCACTCCATCATGTGCACGGCATCATCAACGTGGTGGGCTGTGCGCTGTGGTCGGGAGCCCGCTGCGAGATGCTGCCTGGGTTCGATGCGGACGATGTCTGGGGTCGGATAGAGGGGAGCGATCTGAGTCTGTTCATGGCGGTGCCGACTATCTACGCCAAACTGATTGCTGCCTGGGAGAGGATGTCGCCTGACAGACAGCGCTCGCTGTCGCAGGCCTGTGGGAGTCTGCGTCTCATGGTCTCCGGTTCGGCGGCGCTGCCGGTCCCGATGTTCGAGCGCTGGCAGGAGATCACCGGGCACACCCTGCTCGAGCGCTACGGCATGACCGAGATCGGGATGGCGCTCTCCAATCCGCTCCACGACCAGCGGTTACCAGGTCATGTCGGCCAGCCGCTGCCCGGGGTCGAGGTGCGGAGAGTGAACGAGGCCGGGGAGGCCGTCGCGGCCGAGGAACCCGGCGAGATCGAGGTTCGTGGCCCCGGAGTCTTTCTGGAGTACTGGCGCCAATCAGCGGCCACCCGGTCCGCCTTCCGTGGCGACTGGTTCCGCACCGGCGACATCGCCGTGGTAGAGCAGGGGTCCTACCGCATCCTCGGCCGCCGGAGCGTCGACATCATCAAGACCGGGGGCTTCAAGGTGTCGGCCCTGGAGATCGAGGCCGTCCTGCATGAGCACCCGTCGATCCGCGACTGCGCCGTCGTCGGTCTGGACGACCCGGAGTGGGGTCAGCGGGTCGGAGCCGCTGTCACTCTGCGCGCGGGGACGAAGCTATCCCTCGAGGAGCTCCGCACCTGGGCCAAGGAACGCCTGGCGGCCTACAAGGTGCCCAGCCGTCTCCTAAAGCTCAATGCGCTGCCGCAGAATGCCATGGGCAAGGTGACCAAGCCGGATCTGGCCAAGCTCTTTGCCACTGCCAACAGAGCCTAGCCTTCCTGTGATGGAGCTCTTTTCTACTCAAGCGCCGAGTACTCGGTCTGGGCCAGCCGGTAAGGCTCGAAGCCTGTGTCGGCGTTCTTCCAGGTGACGAATAGATCGTCGTAGGCGCGGCGGGCCCCGGCGGTTTCGCCGCTCATGGCCTGGGCGCGAGCCAGACCCAACAGCGCCAGCGAGCGGACCGGCACCGTCTCCCAGACCCCATGCACCTCGTCGATCTTGAGGAACTCGGCGGCAGCCTCCTCGGTGAGATTCTGCTCGAGATAGGCAAGACCCCGGAGATAGATGATCCAGAGGTAGGCCCGTTCATACGGGGTAGCGGCCGCGAGCTGCTCGATGGCCGCGGCGGGGTCTCCCATCCGCATCGCCTGGGCCGCCCGGGCTGCGGGGAGGTAGACGTTCTGGATCAGGGTGTCCTGCGGAAAACGCTCGTTCAACTTGGCAAGCAGCTCCTCGGCCGCCGAAGTGGCGCCGGCTGCCGCCAGGGCCACCGCGGCATAGGCCATGGAGTCCCGGCTGCGAGCCATGGCCAGTGCCTCTTCGGCCAGACCCAGAGCCTCGTCGTTGTTGGCATGAAGGGCTTCGGAGACGGCAGTCTGAGAGGCGAACAGCGACGCCATCTCGGCAAGCTCGAAGCGTTGTGCCACTTCCACGGATCGCCGGCCGTGCTGTCGTCCCTCGCCCAGCTTTCCCTCCTCGATGGCGGCCTCGGACTGCAGTTTGGCCATCCAGATCTCGCCGATGGTGCCCTTCTGCAAGTCCACCTGCTCACGCATCGTCTCCGGGTCCCCTTCGGCGCGGGCGATGAGCCACAAGACCATGCTGAGAGTCTCGGATTTGGATCCCTTGTCAAGAGCCTGGCGGCTGAGGGCTGCGGCCTCATCGGTGCGACCGGCGATCAGGTAGGCCCAAGCCAGGTTTTGGCGGGCGAAGATGTGATTCGGCTGGAGACGAAACGCCTCTTGGGCTTCCACCAAAGCCTTGTCGAATTCGCCGATCTGATGGGTATAGCCGACGGCCAGGTTGTTGTGGGGGGTCCAATCGCGGGGATAGGTCCGCTTCCAGAGCTCGTAGGTCTCGATCTGCTTGTTCAGATCACCGAGGGCGGAGCCATAGTAGTGGGCGCTGATGTAAAGCCGCTCCAGCTCGCTGACGCGATCGCGGAGCTCGAAAGCGCGCTTCCTATACTCGCTGGCCTTCTCGGGCTCGAACAGATTGCCGTAGGCCGTACCCAGCCGGGCGTGAGCGAGAGCGAAGTTGGGATCGAGCTCGATGGCGCGCTCGAAGTAGGGAATCGCGTTCTTGTCCCCGGAGCTCGCCCGCTCCTCGACCCCCAGCACAAAGGATTTGAAGGCCTCCAACGACCCGGTCGTGGCTTGCTCGATAGGGGCGTCGAAACGCTCGATCGTGGCCAGCGACTCTCCCAGCTGACGGCGAATCCGGGTGGCGGCGTCGCCCAGCGCCTCCAACACCCCCTCCTTGCTCCCGGCCTCGGCCTGCAACAGGGCCAGCGAGTCGCCGCTCTGGCAGTCGACCGCCCCCAGGGTGACGACATAGCTGCTGCCGATCGGCGCCACCTCGCCGGTCATCATCGCCTTGACCCCTCGCCGCTGGCAGAGCTCGCGTCCCACCGCCCGGGTGACACGGTCGTCGGGGGAGCGAGCCATCAACTCGAGGGTCTCGCGCACCGTCTCCTCGGGCATGACGTTGAGAAACGGAGACTCGCGCAGCTTGACGGCAAGGGCCTGTTTGAGCGTGCCGTCGAAGACCGGATCGCCGGTGGTGTTGACGAAATCGGTCAGCACCACCACGTCTTCTTCGGTAAGAGCCGGTTCTCGGCCAAAGTACCAGGTTGCCGCGACGGCCAGGGCTCCCAGCACCAACATCGCACCGACCACCGCCTTCCAATGGCGGGCACCGGCGCGGTCGATAGCCTGGATCTTGGAGGCGCTGATCGCCGAGCCACTGGTCGACTCCGAAACCACCGCCGCCTGCGGCATGGTCTGGGCAGCCGGCTCAGCGGCGGCCGGCGGCGGTGTGGCCGCCGGCACCGAGATGGCGCTCGCGGCCACCGAGTGTCCGGTATCGGTGTCCCGCGCCAACCGGCGTAGATCGGCCGCCAGGTCTCCGGCTGTCTGGTAGCGCAGATTCCTGTCCTTCTCGAGCGCCTTGTCGATGACCTGCTCCAGCTCCGGCGGTACCTCGGGATGGGCCCTGGCCACCGGCACCGGAGCCTTGTGCAGGATGGCGTCGAAGATCGCCACCGAGCCGGCGCCGGTAAAGGCCTGACGCCCGGTGACCATCTCGTAGAGGACGACTCCCAGCGAGAAGAGATCGGTACGGGTGTCGATCTCCTCGCCCAGCGCTTGCTCGGGCGACATATAGGCCACGGTGCCGACCGCCGATCCGGGGCTGGTAAGATCGGCTCCCTTGGTCGAGTCGGAGGACATCGAGGCGCCACCGGCCTGCGGTGCCAGCTTGGCCAGACCGAAATCGAGGATCTTGGCGTGACCGCCGGCCGTCAAAAAGATGTTGGCCGGTTTGATGTCGCGGTGGACGATCCCCTTGGCATGCGCCGCCGTCAGGGCATCGGCGATCTGGACCCCAGCGGCGAGGACGGTGTCGCTCCGCAGCGGACCGGACGCGATGGCGTGCTTGAGGGTCTGCCCCTCGAGCAGCTCCATGGCGATAAAGGGCGCCCCGTCGTGCTCGTCGATCTCGTAGATGGTGCAGATGTGCGGGTGGTTGAGAGCCGCGGCTGCTCGCGCCTCGCGCAGAAAACGTTCCAGCGCCTGCGGGTCTTCGGCGATCGCCTCGGGCAGGAACTTGAGCGCCACCTGACGGCCCAGTTTAGTGTCCTCGGCCTTGTAGACCACACCCATCCCGCCGCCGCCGAGCTTTTCGATGACTTTGTAATGCGATACGGTCTCGCCGATCATGGCGCTCCTGCCAATCGTGATCTTCCGGTTTCGGGTGCGATGGTTGATTCTAGCTCATGCAGATCGGAGCCACCAACAGAGGAGCTGGTGAGATGAGTAACCCCAAGTCTGAGAGCGACCTTCGTCGGCGGGTCGCCCCCATGGAGATGAGCGCGGAGGAGTTTCGCCATCTTGGTCACCGACTCGTCGACGACATTGCCGCCTTTCTGGAGACGCTGGCCGATCGCCCGGTCAATCGGGACGAGTCTCCCACCCAGGTCAGAGCCCTCTTGCCCGAGGGCCCTCTTCCCGAGGAGGGGTCGACTGCCGAGGATCTGCTCGCCGAGGTGACACCGCTCCTCTTCGAGCATTCACTCTTCAACGGTCACCCCCGTTTCCTCGGCTACATCACCTCCTCGGCGGCACCCCTCGGCGCCTTGGCCGACCTGCTGGCGGCCGCGATCAACCCGAATCTTGGTGGCTGGCAACTGTCACCCGTCGCCTCCGAGATCGAGCGGCAGTCGGTGCGTTGGATCGCCGAGCTGCTGGGTTACCCGAGTGACGCCGGCGGACTGCTGGTGAGCGGTGGCAACATGGCCAACTTCCACTGCTTTCTGGCCGCGCGACGGGCCAAAACCGGCGAGGGTGTTCGCGCACGGGGCATCGAAGAGGGCAAGGGAAGACTCCTGGCCTACGCCTCCTTGGAGACCCACACCTGGTTGCAGAAGGCCACGGATCTCTTTGGCCACGGCACCGACAGCATCCGCTGGATCCCGGTAGACGCCGATCTGCGGGCCGATGTGGGCGCTCTGCGGCAACGGGTCGAAGAGGACAAGCGACAGGGAGATCGTCCCTTCCTCATCGTTGGCAACGCCGGGACGGTGAGCACCGGCGCCGTCGATCCGCTGGCCGAGATGGCCGATGTGGCCGAGGAGCACGATCTCTGGTTCCACGCCGACGGTGCCTATGGCGCCTTTGCGGTCATCACTCCCGACGCTCCCGCGGAGCTGACGGCCATGAGCCGGGCCGACTCGATCGCGGTGGATCCGCACAAATGGCTCTATGCGCCGCTCGAGGCCGGTTGTGTCCTGGTGCGGGAGGCCAAGACTCTCACCGACGCCTTCAGCTACACCCCCACCTACTACCGTTTCACCGGCGAAGAGGAGGATCCCCGCACCAATTTCTACGAGCTGGGTCTACAGAACTCGCGTGGATTCCGGGCGCTCAAGGTATGGCTTGGTCTGCGCCAGGTCGGTCGCTCGGGCTACGCCAAGATGATCGGCGACGACATCCGGCTGGCGCGTGAGCTTTACCACCGGGTGGAAAAGGAGACCGAGCTCCAGGCCATGACCCAGGAGTTGAGCATCACCACCTTCCGCTATGTTCCCAGCGGACTCGAAGCGGGTATCGAGGCGGACGAGACCTATCTCAACCAGCTCAACGAGGAGCTCTTGGCAAAACTCAAGGCCAGCGGCGAGGCCTTCCTCTCCAACGCCGAGACCGGCGGCACCTTTGCGCTCCGCGCCTGCATCGTCAACTTCCGCACCTCGCTCGCGGACATCGAGGCGTTGCCAGGCATCGTCATCCGCTACGGCGAAGAGGTCGACGCCGAGCTACGTCCAGCAAAGCTCGACGCGTAGGTCGTAGCGGCCGGCCTCCGCGCGCCGGCCGGGGAGGGTGGCGGAGACCCGAGGGTCACGCAAGCAGGCGCCCTGAAGTAGCCCTCAATCCCTTGCCACGCTCTCCAGCTTCTCGCGCACGACCGGCTCGAGGCCTGTCAGGCCGGCCTCCTTGCCAAAGGCCATGGCCTCCTCGATAGTCTTGTCGTCGTAGTGGTAGGCGATCAGCGCGAAGAGGCCGCCGATGCGGTTGCCGCTGCCGCAGTGGAGGAGGACCGGCTGCTCGGCCTCGTCCAGCGCCACCGCCAACGCCTTGGCGTTCTCCTCGGTCATTCCGGCCGCTCCTTGCACTGGCAGCGAAACGTAGGTCATTCCCAGGCTCTCGACCAGCTCCCGCTCGCTGTCGGTGCCCGGCTCCCCCGGCACCCGGATGTTGATCACCGTCTCGAAGCCGGCCTCTTTGGCCGCCGCCAGCTGTTCGGGGGTCGGCTGGCCGCCGCTCAGCACCCCCTCCCGGGGCATCCGCGGGTTCCGTACCAGATCGGGCCAACCCTCGGGCATCTTGGGCTCGGAAGTTGCCGCCTGCTGAGCGCATGCTCCACCGGCAAGAGTCAGTAGAACGGCGGTGACGACGCTGCAAACCGCAAGGGACCTTCGCACTCGCATCTCAATTCTCCTATTCATCCGGTTATTCGATTCTAGCCGTTGACTGGATCGCTGGCGTGGCCCCCGGATCCTCCGTCCGCCCCGGCCGGCACGGAGGCCGGCCGCTTCGTATGTCGAGCCGACGAGCTCTCGATTCTGTGCAAGATCCGATTTCCCGCACGTCTCCTCCAATAGAAGCCGAATTTCGAATCCCACAGACCCTGGGAGGGACAAACATGCCATCGAAAAACACGACTGTTCCGGCGGCCATGCTGATCGGGCTTGCCTTGCTTACCACCGCCGGCGCCGGTCTGGCGCAGGGGTGGATCGAGCCGCGAGACCGTTGGGGCCCGACATTTCAAGTCGAGCGGGTGCGGAGCGATGTCCGGGTCACCGTCGACGGTGAGAGCCGGGTCGCCCGGGTGGAGGTGGAGGAGGTCTTTCGCAACCGCTCGCACGGGCTCGCGGAGGGGGACTATCTCTATCCGATTCCGTCGTCGGCTGTGTTTACCAACTTCTCTCTGTTCATGGGTGATCAGGAGCTCAAGGGTGAGGTCTTGTCGGCCGAGGAGGCGCGCAAGATCTATGAGGAGATCGTTCGGCGCAAGAAGGACCCGGCACTGATCGAGCTGGTCGGCCACGGCGTACTGCGGGCGCGTGTCTTTCCCATCGAGCCGGGCGATTCACGGCGGGTGATCTTGCGCTACACCCAGGTGTTGGGCCGCGATGGCGACACCTTGCGACTGCGCTATCCGCGCATCGTCGGCATCCTCCCCGGCACCGAGACGCGCGAGGTCTTCTCACCCCCACGCCGACCGGAGGCCTCTCAGCCGTTCACGCTGACGGTCCGTGTGCCAAACGCCGCCCGTTTTTCCACCCCGTACTCACCCACCCACGCCATCGAGGTGCGCGAGCGGCGCCGGGACGAGATCGAGATCGCCCACCGCAGCGAGGGCGACAGCCGTGATTTCGAGCTCTTTCTGCCACTGCGCGAGGCGCTGGTCGGCGCCAGTCTGGTTGCGCATGCCGGCAGCGGTGAGGACGGCTACTTCATGTTGTTGCTCTCGCCGCCGGCGGTGGGGGAGGAGGTCCAGATTCCACGTGACGTAACCCTGGTCTGCGACGTCTCCGGCTCGATGTCAGGTGGCAAGCTCGAGCAGGCTCGGGACGCCATGGACCAGATTCTGGGCGGCCTGCGACGCGAGGATCGGTTCCGGCTCATCACCTTCAGCAGCGGAGTGCGGTCGTTTCGCCGAGAGTTCGTGCGTGCGGACCGGGGGATGATCGACGACGCCCGCGACTTTCTCTACGGAGTGCGGGCCGAGGGCAGCACCAACGTCATCGACGCCCTGCGCGAGGCGCTGGCACCGGAGGTCGAAAGAGGACGGCTCTCACTAATCGTCTTTCTCACCGACGGCAAGCCGACGATCGGCGAAACAGATCCCGAACGGATCGCTCGTGAAGTGGAGCGGCTGCGGGACGGCGAGCGGGTCTTTGCCTTTGGTGTCGGCTACGACGTCAACACCTATCTGCTCGACCGGATGGCGGCTGGCGGCCGTGGCACGGTCAGCTATGTCCGCCCGGGAGACGACGTCGAAGAAGCGGTCTTCTCGCTGACCCGCAAGATCGGCCACCCGGCCCTCTCCGATCTCCGCATCGTGCGTGCTCCGGTGGAGCTCGAGGACCACTATCCGGGCACCCTGCCCGATCTGTTCTTTGGCGAGGAGCTGGTACTGTTTGGGCGTTATCGGGGACACGGTGCCGGTGAGCTGGTGGTGGAGGGCTCGAGAGCCGGGGAGACGCAACGCTTCCGCTACCAGGTGGAGCTCCCCCGACGCGAGAACGAGAACGACTTCATCCCGCGATTGTGGGCGGCGAGAAAGGCGGGCGCCTTGACGGCTCAGGTGCGGTTGCACGGCCCCAACCCCGAGCTGGTCGAAGAGATCCGCCAGCTCGGTCTGCGCTACGGCATCATCACCGAGTACACCTCCTACCTGGTCGAGGAGCCGATGTTGGCCGTGGGTCTTCGGGAGCCTTTGCCCAGAAGAAGGCCGATGTTGGCGTCGCCCGCCCCTCGTGACCAGACCGGTGCGGTGGCCTTTGAAAGCGCCGCCAAGAGCAGCCTCATGCGCGAGGTGGACCGGCTGGATGATGCTGATAGCCTGACGGGGGACAGCGTCCTCCCCGGCGCGGCGCGGCAGATCGGTCGGCGGGCCTTTGTCCTCCGTGACGGCGTGTGGACCGACGTGGGCTTCGAGGCCGGGCTGCGCACCATCGAGGTGGCGCCCTACAGCCAGGCCTACTTCGAGCTGGTGCGGCGGCTACCGGCGCTCAAGACCTACTTCGCGTTGAGCGATCGGTTGGTTATCGTCGGTGAGGGAGTGGCACTCGAGCTGTCTGCCGGCGGTGTCACCAAGCTGAGCTCCTCCGAACTCGAGGCCGTCGTGGAGGGTCTGGACGGAAGCCTGTGAGCCCCCGTCCTGAAGCCCGAAGCAAGGAGACAACGGTTGGATCTACACCAGCTCTACCGCGAGCACTACCGGTCGCTGGTCCGCTTTCTCTACCGGCGGATCGGCGACCAGGCTCGCGCCGAGGACCTGGCCCAGGAGGCTTTTGTGCGCGCCATCGAGCATCAACCAGACAAGCCCCGGGCCTGGCTGTTTGCCGTGGCCGCAAACCTGGCCAGGGACGAGGGGCGCCGCGGCTCGGTGAGGAGACATCATCTGACCCTGATCAAGGCCGAGGCCAAGTCCGAACCGGCGGTGCCGGGGCCCGAGGTGGCGCTGGAAAGACAAGAGACTGTCCGCCAGGTGCAGACCGCGCTGGCGGAGCTCAAGAAGCGAGATCGCGAGGCCCTGCTCCTCTGGGAGGAGGGGCTGTCCTACGACGAGATCGCTGGCATACTGGATCTATCTCGAGGCTCGATCGGCACCACCCTGTCGCGCGCACGGAGCCGGCTGGCAGAGGCCTATACGAGGCTCGAGAGCAAAGGAAGTGATCAAGATGTCGCACATTGACGAGGGAGCCCTGGAAGCCTATCTCGACGGCGAGACCGAAGAGCAGGAGCGCCGGGAGGTCGAGCGGCACCTCGAGACCTGTATTGAGTGTCGTGAGCGGCTGGTGGAGGTGACCACGCTCAGCCGCAGTGTCTCGGCGCTGCTAGCCAAGCTCGAGCCGGGCCCCGTCCAGCCACCCCCCTGGCGCGAGCTCGAGGAACGGGCCGCGGAGAGATTGACCATCCCGGAGCGCCGATCCTGGCTGCGGCCGGGTCTGGCGTGGGCAGCGTCGGTGTTCTTGGCCTTTAGCATCGGTTGGTTGTCGGGCAACGTCTGGAAGAGTGCGCCCAGGGCCGCCTTCGAGATGGCGGCTCCAGCCCAGTCGCCTGTCGCGTCCGTCGATCTGGCGGAGAAGAAAGAGGATCGAGATTCTATTGCCGAGGGGAATCTTGGCAGCGAATTGGAGAAGCCGGCCGAAGACAAACCTCTGGCGGTCGAGGAGCAGCTCGGCAGGGCCGGGGAGGACGAAGCACCGGAAATGGCGTTCCAGTCGAAACCGGAGCCGGCCGCGACCACAAGCGCGGAGGGTATTGCGGCCGTCGCTGCCGAAACCGAGGTGGATGTCCCAGACGGGTCGAGAGCCGATACCGAGCTCGACCAGAAGGGCTCGGGAGAAATCGTGCCGGCCGAGGAGGAGAGCCGCCTGCTGGCCGAGCTCGAGGCGGGTGCGGAAGGAGCCGAGCTGCGGTCGCAGCTCGAGGAGGTCCGACCCGAGAGCGCGGCTCCCGCAAGGGCCAAGATGCGGGCTGCACAGCCGCCGCCGGCGCCTGAGCCCACCCCGCCAGCAGCGGATTTTGTAATCTCCATCGCCACCGATCCGGATGATGCGGCGAGCCGGCTGGGCGGCCCATTGCGGACGCTCCCCGATCTCGATCTTCGGCGGGTGGAGGTGGTGCCGGGGAGTGGAGTAGAGGGCGGTCTCGACCATCTCCCGGTCGTCAAGATGGTCTACCTCGATGCGGCCGGCCACGAGATCGTGCTCCTCCAGCAGCTGTTATCGCCCGGTGACAGGGCCACGGTGCCGGCCGAGCCTACTCTGGTCGTCCAGCCTTCCGGCCTGAAGTCCTATCGCTGGCGCGATAGCGAGGGTTACCTGCTCATTCTCTGGGGTGAGGTCAGCAGCGATTCGCTGCGCTCACTCGCCGATCTCGTCCGCTAGGAGCCCGTCCGAGTAACCCGCGCAGTTGCGTTACGGGCTCCTAGCGATCGACCTGGGGCAGGGCGCGCTCGAGCAGCTGCCGGGCTCGGGGATCGTCGGGGTCGAGCTCCACCGCCCGCCGCAGATTGACCACCGCCTCCTCCCTGTTTCCACTCTTGAGCAAGAGATCTCCCAGATAGAGGTGCGCACCGGCGTGCCCGGGATCGAGAGCGATCACCGACCGGTGGAGCTCGATCGCGCGCTCGAGGTCACCCCGGTAGACCGCGAGCCCGGCCAGGTTGTACCGGATCTCGGCACCCCAATAATCGCGCTGCGCCGGCGATAGCCCGGGGGAGAGGGTGAGTGCGGTCTCGAGCTCGCGCGCAGCGCCCTCGATGTCGCCGGTCTGGAAAAGGGCCAGCCCCAGCGAGCGCCGGTAGAAGATGCTCTGCGGATCGGCGGCCACCGCCTCCCGATAGGCCGCGACGGCCTCGGAGAAACGGCCGTCGATGGCCGCACGGTCTCCCCGCAGATGCTGGGCCGCGGCGCCGAGACCCCGGCGTGAAAGATCCTCGACCCACGGATCTTCGAATAACACCTGTCCCGTGCCCTGAAGCTCGAGGTGGCTCTGCGCCAGCTCCAGCCGGTTCTGACGGCGATAGATCTGGGCCAGAGGGTAGTGGATCTGAGTGGCCGTGGGTTGGAGGTCGAGCGCCTGGACCAGCTGTTCGACGGCGGTGGCGGTATCACCGGCGCGCACTGCCAGACGGCCCAGGCCGAAGTGGGCCGCGGCGGCATGCGCGGGACTGGCGAGGGCGCGGGAGAAAGCGGTCGTGGCAGCCTCATCCGCACCCATCAGCAGCTCCGTCTCGCCCAGACGGAGCCAGATGGCTGCGTTCTCCGGGTCGAGCCGCGAGGCCTGCTCGAAAGCCGACGCGGCCTCCTGCAGACCTCCGCGCCTCTGCTCGACATAGCCGAGCAGATACCACCAACCGGCCGCTCCGCTCGCCAGGGTGGTGGCGTTGCGGAGACTCGATCCGGCCGGATCCCACAACTCGTAGGCGGCGTAGAGCTGTCCCAGCTCGGCAAATCCCTGGGCCACCACCATCGGCTCGGCCGTCTCCCTCTGTGCCAGAGCCGTCACCGCCTCATGCGCATCCCGGATCTCCTGGTAGACAAAGCTCTCGGCCGCGCCGGCGGCGGGCAGGGGGACGGGTTCGAGCGCGGCCCTCTCCGCGGCCGCCGGCACGGCGCTGGCAAGCAAAAGAGCACCGAGGGTCGACCACAATCTCATGGTGTCCGTCTCCTCGCGGTCGGGCTGCTACCTTGCGGCACGGTCGAGTAGTGCCCGCTGGGCAGGTGCTCGATGTGCTCCCATCGCCCGTCCGGCCACCGGATCCGCGCCGTCGGACGGGGGTCCGGGCCAGCGCCAAGACCGAACAGCACTCGTGCGTCGTGGGCCGCGGCGTAGCTGCCGTCGCTCCCGACACGTCGCCACAGCGTCGAGTCGCCGGAGCGCTTGATGCCGACAAGACCACCCAGCGCGTCACGGGGTGTGCCTGCCACTCCGGTCACCAATCTCAAACCCGCCCAGGTTTGTTGCTGTCCCATCTGGTTGAGAAGAACACGGGCCGGACCGCTGTTGTTGGTGACCACGACGTCGGTGTCGCCGTCGTTGTCGAGGTCGCCAAACAGTGCGCCCCGGCTCACCGCGGACTCGCCAAAGACGCTGCCGGCGATCGAGGTGACCTCTTCGAAGGAGCCGTCCCCACGCCCGCGAAAGAGCTGGTTGGGTTGGTGATAGGGATAGCGGTCACCCTGCTGTACCAGCCGGTCGAGAGCTCGAACGGCGCCGTTGACCACCAGCAGATCGAGACGACCGTCGTTGTCGATGTCCAGCCAACCGGTGCCAAAGCCGTTGGCGGCCAGGGTCGGAGCGGCCAGACCCGATCGCACCGTTCGATCCTCGAATAGACCGTCACCGACATTGACAAAGAGGGTATGGGTCTCGCCGGTAAAGTGTCCCATCACCAAGTCGAGATCGCCGTCGCCGTCGGCATCGCCCGCATCAACGCCCATCGAGGCTTCGGCCAGCCCCTCGCCGTTGACCGCGGCCCCAGCGAGAACATCATCAAAGAAGGTGCCATCCCCACGGTTGCGCCACAGCTGGTTGGGTGTGCGGTCATTGGCCACGTAGAGATCCAGCCAGCCGTCACCGTCGGCGTCGAAGGCCACCGCCCCCAGACCCCTTCCCGCAACGGTGTCGAGACCGGCCGTCCGAGTGACATCCTCGAAGGTGCCGTCCCCACGGTTGCGAAAGAGTCGATCGCCCACGGTGTCGTAGGCCCATGGGTCGCAGTAGTCGGCAGCCCCGGCGCGGGTGGTGCAGGGAACCTTCTTGGCCCAGCTAAAGTCGAGGTAGTTGCCGACAAAGAGATCGAGCCAGCCGTCGCGGTCGAAATCGAAGAACACCGCCGGCACGCTCCAACGTGGATCGTCGACACCGGCGCTGTCGGTGATGTCCTCGAACGTCCCGTCACCCCGGTTGCGCAGCAGGAGGTTGGAGCCGAAACGGGTGAGATAGAGATCGATCCAGCCGTCGTTGTCGTAATCGCCGGTGGCCGCTCCCATGCCGTGACCGGCCGGTGGTAGAGCCGCGCTGTCGGTGACGTCCGCAAATCGAACGACGACTCGCCCTTCGGCGTCGAGCGAGAGATCGTTGCGGTAGAGCCGATCGGTCAAAGGCAGCGGGTGGTGAGGCGGCTCGACGGCATCCTCGAGGCTGACATCGGGGCCCATCAAAGACCCCTGGATCAGATAGAGGTCGAGGTCACCATCGTTGTCGAAGTCGAAGAGCGCACCCCCGGCACCCATGTTCTCGGGCATGTAGAAGCGGCCCGTCATGCCGTTGAAATGGATGAAGTCGAGCCCGACCGCGGCCGTCCTGTCGGCAAAGAGATCGGCGGGCGTTGCCCTGTCCGCCGCTCCCGCCAGCAGGGCAAGCAGAGCGCCTACTGCCGGACTCCACACCCGGTTGCCTACCGCCATGAGGGCAATGGTAGCCGGGTTCAGTTGTCGATGTAGCCGGTGCTGTATCTCACCTTGGCGCCAAAGGCGTCGACCTTGACCTTGACGGGGCGCCAGCGGCCGTCGTTGGCGCGGCCGTCGGGGTAGTAGCCGAGCACGTACTGTTCGCGCAGCTCGGTCATGATGTTGTCAAAGGCACCCTCGATCTCGTCGATGCTCGAGAGGGCTACGATTCTCCCACCGCTCGCCTTCACCGCCCGCTCGAGATCCTCCTGCTCGCGGGAGTTCTCCTCGAAATCGCGCCAGGCGGAAGAGAACGATCCCCGACCCCGCTTGAGCAGCCGGATCCAGTAGACCACGGCGTCGCTGCGGTGCACCTTCCACAGGACGTCCTCCATGCGCAGAGTGCTGAGCACATCCCGGCCGTCGGAGAGCAGAATCACGACCCTTCGACCCTGCTGCTGGTCGAGCACCTTGAGCGAGGCGTACAGGTGGTCGTTGAGCGCCGTACCACCGACAAAGGGTGTCCCCTGCAGCGGGCGCAGTAGATCTTCGGCTCGCTGCGAGAAGGGAGTAGCCGCCAGGGTTCGGTCGCAGAAGAGCATCATCATGGCCTGGTCGAGAGGGTTCATCCGCGTCAGAAAGGCTCGGGAGCCGTTGGTCACGGCCTCGACATACCCTTTCTTCATGCTCTCGCTGGCATCTACCAGCAGCACCGCCGTCAGGGGGATGTCTCCCCGTTCGAAGGTCACCAGATTCCGCTGGTAGCCGTTGTCGATAACGGTGAAGTCTTCCGGCTCGAGGTTGGTCACCGGGTGCCCCGAGCGGGTGATGGTGACATAGACCTGCTTGAGCGCGATCTCGACCTCTTCTTCGAACTCGACCTGCGTGGTGTCGACGATCGAGATCCCCCTGCCACCCCAAGCACCGTAGGCGACGGCTCGGAACTCGCGATCGATGTTGTCTTCTCCAATGTCGATCAGCGCGCGGTAGGGTGGTCGGGCGACCGTGGCCACCAGGCGGTCGTTGACATAGAACTCCACCCGGTCGACTTCCGCCTCGGTTTCCACGACTGCCGAGATCTCGATCTCACCAAAAACCGCTTGATTGCCGGTCGGGTGGGTGATCCTCACCGGGATGGGTCTGGCCTCCTTGCGCACGACGAGGACGCTCCCCAGGGGGCCAATCTCGGGCTTGAGGCCATAGGGTGCCAGGAGCTGCTCGAGAATACCGTGGAGGGTAGTGGCGGTGGGTGTTTTGGTGATCACCATGTCGGGTCGGACGAGGTCGCTGCTGTAGAGGATTCTCAGACCGCGGTTCTGGAAGTCGCGGAGAACCTCCACCAGCGGGCGCCCGGCATAGCTCATCTTGCCGGCGTCATCGGCGGCGAGCTGCGGCACACCGACCCACAGCACACTCACCAACATGAGTCGGGCCAGGCACCGTCCGATTGTTGGTGAGCGCGGCATCTACGATCCTGCCTCCGTAGCCGCGTCGAAGCGGTGGCGAACGTCGAGCGCGGCGGCCAGCAGCAAGAGCCGGTCGTCTCGCTCCCGGCGCAGCGCTCGACGGAGATCCCCGAGGGCGCTTTTGGGAACCTGGCTATAGAGATAGCGGGGAGACTCGTCTCCCTCGGCTGCGCATCGGCTGAGCGCCAGGTGCAGGTCGGACTCGGCATCGGCGGGCTCGTCCCGATCCGAGACATACGCCAGTTGAATCGACAGCGAAGGGTCACGAGGTAGTCTTGTGGCGGCCTCTTCCAGCAGAGCTCGCGCCGAGGCGAAGTCCCCGTTGTCGGTCAGGATGCGAGCGAGCTCCTGATAGGCGAGCGAGAGGATCCAGTCACTCTGTGGCTCCTCGACCAGCCGGCGCAGCGTCTCGCCGGCCTCGCGTTGACGGTCGAGTCGTATCAGATTGACAGCTAGTCGCAACCGTCCCTCTCGATTTGGCCCATCGAGCGCTGTCAGCTGTTCGAGGTACATGACCGTCCTCTCGTACTCGCCTTGCCTCTCATAGATCCCGGCGAGTCCCTGGAGCGCCGCCACGTTTCGAGAGTCGACTTCAAGGGCGAGGACGAAGAGCTCGGCTGCCGCCGAGTCCAGGTAGGCCTCCTGGAAGCGACCGGCGAGGCTGGCCATCAGACCGCTGGCCATTTGCTGACTCTCGTCGCTCTCCACCTGCTCGGAGTAGAACTGCACCAGATCAGCAGCCATGGTGCGCGAGTGTCTCGCCAGCGGTGGGCTCCCCAGGTCGAGAAAGGCCACATAGGTGTCCTCGTGAAGCAGGGCCACAGGCGCCAAAACTTCCAAACCACCCTCCAACATGAGGTCTTTCAAAACCTGGAGCTTGGCCTTCCACATCCGATTGAGCACCTTGGCCCCGTGCTCCGCGAACGTGGCTGACTCGAGGTCGACAAGAGTGGTCACCGCGCCGTCGAAGTCGCCGTCGGCGTAACGCCCGAGGACTTGCCTGTATTGTTTCTGGAAGTCCTTCTTTTTGAAGGACTTGGGTTCCGAGGCGCCGGCCGGAAGCGGGAGCAGCAGGATCGCCAGAGTGGCGGTGATGGCCTTGGCGCGCATGGTGGGCTGTGGGTTGTCGATCAGAGTAGGCCAGCGACGATGGTAACCGTTCCTCCCTCTTCGCGAAAGACCAGCCCGCAGGTCGGCAGCACCGCTTCGAGGGCCTGATCGGGTCTCAGACCGGTGATCGAGCCGTGCAGAATGGTGCCGGCGGTCGCCTTCTGCAACTCGCTGTCGGCGTAGTGCATCTCCCACCCGGTCTCTCTTGCCACCCAGCCGAGAAAAGTCTCCAGCCGGCTACCCTCCAGCTCGAAGGGAGGTGCGATCTCCAGGATCCAGTCCCACTGCGGGCCGTAGATCGGCACCGAACCACGGGTCAGCTCGCCGTCGTCGTTGATAGTCAGCTCGACACCGGCCGGCGCCTCGAAGACCCGATCCTCGTGGTCCAGGGTTACCAGACCTTCACGGACCCGCACTTTTATCCCCTGCTCCCTGATATCGACCTCGAACTGGGTACCGATGTCCTCGACCAGCCCAAAAGGGGTGCGGACCGAGATGGACGACTCGCCCTCCCCGAGTGCGCCCGAATCGAGGTAAATCCGGCCCGCCTCCAGAATGAGATCCGACTCCGACACGAACCGCACCAGAGTGCCGTAGCCCAAACGCAGCGACGGGCCGCCGGCGAGGCGTAGGGCCGCTCGGGTGCCGGGCTCGGTCCTGACCGCCGTGCCGGAGAACACCGTGTCGCCCGGCGCCAAACGCGCACCGGGATCCCCGGCATCGTCCGCCGACTGGAGATGACGCACGGAACCGGTGGCGGCCTCCAGGGTAGCGACCAGCTGGGTTGGGACCAGAAGAGGCGTGTCGGGAGCGGGGCGGAGCGTCAGACCGACAGCCAGCGCCAACACCGCAGCCGCGGCCAGACCGGTACCTGCCCACAGATAGGCCCGTCTCCTTTGCCGGGCCCGGATCGACTCCCTCCATTCGACGTGCACGGCAGCCTTGACACGGATGGCCCTCTCGTCGGGAACGGCAAGACGCGGGCCGGCAAACCGGAGCAGCCGGGCGATCTGTTCCTGCTCGGCGTCCAGTCGATCCTGGTCCAGCGGCTGTTGGTTGTCGATGTTGCTCATGGCTCGAATACCTCTGTCCAATCAGCTCCGAATTAGCGCTAAATGTGGCTCGCCGAGGGCGGAGAAGCCCTCGCGAAATGCCTGGCGAGCCCGCGTCAGCAGCGATTCGGCGGCCTTTGGGCCCACCTGCAGCAGCTCCGCAATCTCCTTGACCGTCAGTCCATGGATGTACTTCCACTCCAGCGCGTCGCCATACCGGGGCGGCAGATGATCGAGGGTGACCTGTACCAGACGGGCAATCTCCTTGCGGTGCAACCTCTCCTCCGGCCCGCCACCGCTCGACACCAGCAGGGTCTCCAGGGTGGCCCGGATCTCCGGGATCTCCTCGATCAGATCCACCTGGTGCGGCTGACGGTTCTCCCGCCGCCAATAGGCGCTGATCTCGTGCCGGCAGAAGGTGCAAAGCCAGGTAAACAATCTGGCCTCCCCACGGTAGGTCCCGAGCTTGGAAACCACCTTGGTGAGGGTTACCTGGGTGATCTCCTCGGCCGCATCGGGACAGTTGTCGACCCGGGCCAGGGCAAAGCGATAGAGGCGAGGAAAATAGCCGTGGAAGAACTCTTCAAAGGCCTCTTCGTCACCGGCAAGCAACCGCTTTACCAGTGTCTTGTCGCTAGCCTCGCCGTCCATACACTCACCCTGACCCGTAAGTATGAGTCATGTCGAGGCAAAAATCCTTCGCCGAGATTTTGATCAGTCGAAGCGGCCGGCCTCCGTGCCGGCCGAAAACCCAGGTAGCCCCAGCCGCGCCAGCCCCCGGTCATGCCACGCGGACAGCAGCAACTGAGAGGTTATCGCCCCGATCAGCGCCAGAAACATGTCCCACTGCGCATCCCAGACGTCCCCCTGGCTGCCTAGAAAATCATCCGCCGAGCCGCCACCGATCAGCGCCGTCCACCACTCGATCAGCTCGTAGAACGCCGAGAAGGCCAGGCATACGCAAACCACCAGGAAGAAGAGCCACCTCCCCGCGCGGAGTGGAGAGGTCCGCAGCAGAAGCTCCCGCGCCAGAATCGCCGGCACAAACCCCTGCGCCAGATGCCCCAACCGGTCGTAGTGATTGCGCGACATATCAAAGAGCTCCTGAAACCAGAACCCCACCGGCACCCGGGCATAGGTGTAGTGCCCCCCGACGATCAGAATCAAAGCATGCACAAACAACAACCCATAAAGCAGATTAGTCAAAGGAAACCGCTGATAGGTCACCACCAGCAACGGGACCCCGATCAGCACCGGCAACACCTCCAACAGCCAGGTCACCCGGTCATAAGGATTGATCCCCGAGACCACCAGCACCACGACCGTGGCCACCAGCAGCACCACCGGCAACACCCTGCTTATCGATCTCATGCCACGTGCCTCCTACACCTAATCGGTCTCATGATCCGATCGTTCACCGGCTCAACGGGCCCCCGTCAGCCAGAGAATGATGAACACCACTGCCAACATGTCGGCAATGAGCGCCCAAATTAGGACGATGCTCTCTCCATGCCTGGTGACCCTCCCCAACCAGCCTACTGTCCTCCTCGTCCAGCCGTACCGTTCCCTTGCCGAGTACAGAAGATGAAAAGCCGCCGCGTATCCCAGAATCACAAGGATTGGGGCAACACTCGAAAAGCTGTTCGATGTTTCGGCCTCCACCTCTACCTCTAACCGGTCTCCATTCGTTCCTTGTCGGGGAAGATGACATTCAGCACCAGTGCCGTCAGCCCGCCCGCAATCAACCCCGAGCCGAAGAAGGTGCGCAGTCCCTCGGGAAGGTACTGCAAAGCGTCTGGGCGGAGCTCGACTCCCAGCCCCAGGCCGGTGGCGACGGCGAGGATGACGAGGTTGCGGCGGGTGAGGGGGACCGAGCGGTGGATGATGGAGAGACCGGAGGCAAAGATCATGGCGAACATGATCAAGCCCCCACCGCCGATGACCGCGGGGGGGATGGTGGCGAAGAGGGCACCGACCTTGGGGACCACTCCCAGGGCCACGAGGATGATGCCGCCGATGGCGGTGACATGCCGGCTGACGACACCGGTGAAATTGACCAGTCCGACATTCTGAGAGTACGAAGTGTTGGGGAAGGCGCTGAAGAGCGCCGCGAAGCCGCTCATGACCCCGTCGGCGATGAGGCCTCCTCGTAGCTCGCTGTCGGTGGGTTCGCGGCCGACGGCGGCAATGGTGCCGGTGATGTCGCCGATGGTCTCCATGGTGGAGATCACATAGATAAAACCCATCACCAGGATTGCCGTCCACTGGAACTCGAGACCGTAGGCGAGTGGGCGGGGGAGAGCGAACCAGGCGGCGTCGGCGACGTGGGTAAGGTCTACCTTTCCCAGGCTGAAGGCCGCGGCATAGCCGACGGTCACCCCGATCAGCATGCTGGCGTAGCTGACAAAGCCCCGGCCGAACTGGTTGAGCAGCAGGGTGATGAGAAAGACCACCGCGGCGATCCCCAGGTTGGTGAGCGAGCCGTAGTCCTCCGCGTTGACCCCACCAGCGGCATAGTCCATCCCCACCGGGATCAGCGTCAGACCGATGAGCATGACCACGATGCCGTTGACCAGCGGGGGGAAGAGCCGTCTCAGCCGGACGATGGAGAAGCCCAGGACGATCTCCACTACGGAGGCGGCGAGACAGGCACCAAAGACCACCGCCAGACCGTGCTGGCGACCGATGGCAATGGCGCCGCCGACAAAGGCGATCGAGGTCCCCATGATGACCGGGATGCGGCCACCCACCGGGCCGATGGGGTAGGCCTGGACCAGGGTGGCGAGTCCCGCCATCACCAAGACCACTTGCAGCATGAAGGCTATGTCGCCGGTGGCCAGCCCCAGCGCCCCGGTTATGAGGAGCGGCGGGGTGATGTTCCCCAGCAGCATCGCCACCAGGTGTTGGAAACCGAGGGGGATGGCCTCCCTGAGCGGTGGCCGGTCGTCGATGTCGTAGACGACACGGGGAGCCGCCTCGGCCGGCCGGGTGGCGGGCGCCTCGGTCACGATCTCGGTGGCGGACAAGATGGCCCGAATCCTATCCCAAGCGCCCTTTCTTGGTGGTAGGATGCGCGGCAGTTTCGCACGAACAGAGAATGAGCTCGCGGCAGCGCGGCTCGAGTCGCAATGGAGGTTTGCTATGCGTAGATGTCTGATGATGCTGTGTCTTCTGCTGGCGGTAGCGCCCTTGTCGGCGGGGGAAGACCCGACCAAGGTCGACCCCGATCACTACAAGGTGGTGTTCGAGAATGACGAAGTGCGGGTATTGCGGATCACCTATGGCGTGGGTGAGAAGTCGGTGATGCACTACCACCCAGACAGTGTGGCCGTCTTCTTGACCGACCAGATGGTCCAGTTCACGATGGCCGATGGCTCGACCCAGGAGGTGGAGAACAAGGGCAAAGAGGCGATCTGGACCCCGGCCGGGGACCACCTGCCCGCGAACGTGGGGGACGGACCGATCGATCTGATCTTGGTGGAGATGAAGAGCAGCGAAGGCGGCGACTAGCCGCTCTGCTTGCCCCCGGCCTGCGCACGGACGAGCTCCCAGAGCCGGCTGGGGCTCAAGGGGATCTCCAGGATCTCGAAGCCCTCGATGGCGAGGGCGTCTTCCACCGCCTGTACAAAGAGCGGGGCGGTGGGGATGGCCCCCGCCTCGCCGGCCCCCTTGATCCCGAGCTCGTTCAAGGGCGAGTCGGTCTCGCAGTGGCCGGTCTCGATCCGCGGCACATCGAGCGCCGTGGGCAGCAAATAGTCCATAAAGGAGGCGTTCAAGAGCTGGCCCTCGTCGTCGAAGTGGAGCTGCTCGTAGAAGGCGTTGCCCAGACCCTGGGCCACCCCGCCGTGGACCTGGCCGTCGAGGATGAGTGGGTTGATGACCTTGCCGCAGTCGTGGACGACCACGTACTTCTCGATCTTTATCTGCATGGTCTCGGGATCGATCTCCAGGATCATGGCGTGGACCCCGCTGGCGGTGGCGCCCCGCTCGGGTCCGAAGTAGTTGGTGGCCTCGAGCCCGGGCTCGGTCCCCGGTTTGACCGCGCCCCGCATCGGGTTGGCCTTGAGCGCTAGCTCTCCCAGTCGAATCGCACTCGACGGCACACCCTTGACCCGCACCTGCCCCTCGCCGATCTCCAAGTCCTCCTCAGCTACTTCGAGCTGGTCGCTCGCCACTTCGAGAATCCTCTGCCGCACGTCCTTGGCCGCCGCGTGGATGGCGTTGCCGGCCACCACCGCCCCACGGCTGGCAAAGGTGCCGGCCCCCCAGTGGAACTGGTCGGTGTCGCCGGTGACCACTTCGACATCGCGGACATCCACCCCCACCTGGTCGGCGACGATCTGGGCAAACGAGGTGAAGTGCCCCTGGCCCTGGGTGCCGATACCGGTTGCCACGCTCACCTTGCCGCTGGCCTGGACCTGGACCCGCGCCCCCTCGTAGGGCCCGATCCCGGTCCCCTCGACATAGGCCACCACACCGATACCGACGTGTTTGCCCTCGGCCCGTAGCCGGGGTTGGGTCTCTTTGACGAACTTGTCGTAGCCGACCATCTCGAGTGCCTTGTCTAGCACCGGCTCGTAGTTGCCGCTGTCGTAGACCAGCGGGGCGAAGTCCTGGTAGATGATCTCGTGGTTGTGGGGGAAAGCGTCGGGGGGTAGGAAGTTTCGCCGACGGATCTCGGCGCGGTCGATCCCCAACTCGCGGGCGGCCAGGTCGAGCAGGCGCTCGACCACGAAGACGCCATGCTGACGGCCCGCCCCGCGATAGGGAGTGACGATCGGCAGGGAGGTGAAGACCGCCTTGAACTCGCTGTAGTAGTTGGGCACATCGTAGGGCCCGAGCAGCGTGCACTGGCTGTTGATGGGGACGGTCAGCCCGTAGGGGTCGTAGGCCCCGGTGTCGTGGAGATAGACATCGTGGATGCCGAGGATCTTGCCGTCGCCCGAGAGCGCCATCTCGGAGTCGTGGATCTGACCTCGCTCCTGGGTGGTGGCGGTGAAGTTCTCCTCGCGGTCCTCGATCCACTTGACCGGTCGCCCAAGCTGGAGCGAGATCCAGGGGACCAGCATCTCCTCGGGGTAGAACATCATGATCTTTGGCCCAAAGCCGCCACCGATAAAGGGGGCGACGACCCGCACCTGGCTCTCGGAGAGCCCAAGCATGGCGGCCAGCCCGTTGCGGATGGGGATCGGGGCCTGGGTCGTGTCCCACACCGTCAGCCGGTGGGCGCGCCTATCCCAGTCGGCGACGATTCCCCGGTTCTCCATGGCGGCGGCGGTCCCGTGTTCGTAGAGGAGACGCCGGCGCAGCACCAGCTCGGCCCCGGCTTTGGCCTGGTCGTAGCTCCCTTTCTCCTGGATGACATGGGCTGCGAGATTGTGCTCGAGATCGTCGTGGAGGACCGGGGCGTCGGCGGCCAGGGCCTGCTCGAGGTCGACCACCCCGGGCAGCGGCTCGAAGTCGACCACCACCTCCTCGGCCGCGTCCTCGGCGGCGTAGCGGCTGGTGGCCACCACCGCGGCCACCGCCTCACCGAGATGCCGCACCTTGTCCTTGGCCAGCGGGAACTGGGTGCGCTGGTGGAAGACACAGCGCTCGATCGGGGGTGGCGACACCAGCAACGGTCCCGGCTGCCAGTAGTCCCCCAGTTCCTCAGCGGTGAAGATGGCGATTACCCCCGGCATCTCCCGTGCCTTCGTGGTGTCGATCGCCCCGATCCGGGCGTGGGCGTAGGGGCTGCGGACATAGGCGATGTGTCCCATGTCGGGCAGTGCCACGTCGTCGACAAAGAGCGCCTGACCGGTCAGCAGGCGGGGATCCTCGTTACGGGTGATGCGCTGGCCAAAGAATCGGGTGGTCACATCGGCTCCTACAGCTGATAGCGCTCCGCATAGGCGACCAGCGCCTGCTCGAAGACCTCTTTTGGCGGTCGCACCAGACCGGCCCCCACCTGACCCACCCCGGCCTCGCGGTGAGCGATACCGGTGTTGACCCGGGGTGTGATACCCAGCTCGACCACGGTGCGGATGTCGATCCCCGTGGGTGTGCCGCGAAAGTCCAACGTCGGGATGGTGAATTGCGGGTGCTCGGCGATGGTGATCTCGTACATCTCCAGGGTGGCGGTGATGGCATCCCTGGGGGTGCCGCTGACAAAGGTGACGATGGCCGGCGCGGCCGCCATGGCAAAGGCGCCAATGCCGGCGGTCTCGGTGATGGTCGAGTCGCCTATGTCCGGGTTGGCGTCAGCGGCCGAGAAACCGCTGAAGTAGAGCCCGTCGGGGGTGGGGGCGGGGGCGGTGAACCAGTCGTCGCCAAGACCGCTCACCCGGATGCCGAAGTCGGTGCCGTTACGGGCCATGGTGGTGACCAGGGTCGAGGCCTCGATCCCATGCGCGGCGTCGGCCATGGCCTTGCATGCGGCCATCACCGGGTTGAGAACCGAGAGTGCGTTGTCGCCGATGAACTGGAGGACGCGCTCCTCGGTGGCCTTATTCTTGGCCACCCTGGCGACCAGTGGTGCCAGGAGCTTCAGGAAGAGGAGCGAGCCGGCCTTGTTGCGATTGTGCCCCTCGTCTCCCATGTGGAGCGCCTCGGCCAGGAGCGCGCGGATGTCGAGTCCTTCAGTTTCCGCCAGAGCTGCGGCGAGAACGGGCGCCATCTGCTCGTTCATCCAGCGGAGCTTGTCGAGGACCTCGGAGCTGTAGGCACCATAGCGAAGCACCTTGCCGTAACCCTCGTTGAGGTTGGAGAAGGCCCGGTTGCCGTGGGTGATGTTCTCCAGCACGTAGACCGCCATCGACGGGGAGATGACCCCAGCCATCGGGCCCACCGCTTGATGGTGGTGGCAGGGCTCGAAGGCCACCTCGCCCTCCTCGGCCATGGAGGCGGCCCTGGTCTCGTCCTCGGCCCAGCCCTCGTAGAGGATGGCGCCGATGACCGCCCCTTTGAGTGGCCCGGACATCCGGTCCCAGGTGATCGGCGGTCCGGCGTGGAGAAGCATCCGCTCGCCGAGGCCGGGGATGACCTCCCTGGCGGTATCGACCCCGGTCAGCATCGGCCGGGCCGACGTCATCCGCTCGACGGCTTTCTGATTGGCCTGATCGATGCTCACTTTTTCATCCTTTCCAGGATCGAGATCAGCTGGGCATCGCCGCCTGCCGGCGGGCGCCACTCGAGCTGTATCGCCTGCACCCCTTGTCCGGTGAGACTGTCGTAGAAGGTCTCGAGACCGACGTTGATTGCCACCATCGGGGAGGACAGAACCTCGAGCGCCACCGGTGTGCCGCCGGTGGGTCTCCTGGCCGCCAGGACCCGGCTGATGTAGGTAGTGGCCTCGGTGATGGTGCGGAAGACCCGGGCACCGGCCGCGGTCAGCCTCTCGATCTGCGAGGAGATCTCCTGCGCGTCCTCATCGGTGCCGATGACCACCGCCACGATTTCGACCTCTCGCCGGCGACGGATCTCTTCGATCGCCGGCACCAGCTCCGCCGCCGGGTCGGGGTGGGCGCCGTAGCCGAGGACCACGTCGAGCAGCAGCAGCCCCACATCGGGGTCGGCGGCTTCCTGGTGCAAGCGGTCGATCCGCAGCTGCTGGTCCATCATCGGGTGGAGCCGACCGACGGTGAGCTCGTCGGACCCCAGATCGAGGATGGTGTGTCCCTGGCTCCGGGTCGGGTCGGTGAGGCGTTCCACCCCCGACACCGGCACGTTGGAGTGCAGGGGGGTGAGGAACGGCCGCAGTCCTTCTTGCGCCTCCACCGCCAGGGAGCCCCCGGCGAAGAGTCCGCGGAGACGACCGGGGTGGTGTTCTCTGTCGGCGATCTCGGCCTTGGAGGCTGGCTCGGTGCCACTCTCGAGTAGCTCGACGGCCAACTCGGCGGCGCGACTCAGACTGGTGGTGAAATGGAGATTGTCCAGGCTGCGCGCCGGCGGAACAAAGTCGAAGAAGTGAACCACAACCGGCTTGCCGGTGGCCCGCGCCGCGGACAGCAGACCGGCGGCCACCCTCGGCGCGGGGGGCTTGGAGACCAGAACAATGACGCGGGTGTCCGGATCCCGGGCGAGGAGATCCAGGGTCTCGTGAGCCGTGATCCCGCCCACCTCGGCGGTCAGATCCCGGCCGCCGGTGCCGAGGGCATGAGAGATGCCGCCGCCCAGCTCGTGGATGCGGCTGGTGACAGCCTGGAGACCGGTGCCGGAAGCTCCTACCAGACCGATGGCACCGCGGCGCACCCGGTTGGCAAAACCCAGACCGACGCCGTTGACGATGGTGGTGCCACAGTCGGGGCCGAGGAAGAGGAGACCCTTGGCCGCGGCCTCCTGCTTGAGCTGGATCTCATCCTCGAGCGGGACGTTGTCGCTGTAGAGAAAGACATGGCGACCCAGGTCGACGGCTTCGCGTGCCACACCGGCGGCCCAACGGCCCGGCACCGAGATCAGCACCCAGTTGGAATCGGGCCGGGCCTTGATCGCCGCGGCCAGACTGCGGGGTCGGTGCTCCTGATCGCCGGCGGTGCTCCGGCGTGCCAGCAGGGTGTCGATCTGGGCGAGGGCATCGGTTGCCGCCTCGTCACTCTCGGCCTTGACGACCACCACCATGTCGTCGGCACCGGCCGCGGCGGCGGACTCCGGCAGCAGGTCGTTGGACGCCAGAAGATCGAGGTTGACCGGTGTCCCCATGATCACCCCGGCGTCGATCACACCGGGCAGCCGGGTCAGCGCGCTCTGCAGCTGCATGAGGACGATCGAATCGGCATAGGCGCCCGACCGGATCTCGCAACGGACAACTCTAGTCATCGGGCTCGAGCACCTCCTCCATCTCAGCGGCCCATGCCAGCAGCTCCTCGTCCTGATACCAACCGGCCGCCACCTGGAGGCCCATCGGCATTCCCGAAAGGGTGTCCCCGGTCGGCAGACAGACGGTCGGCAACCCGGCCTGGCTCCAGGGCAGACTCATGATCGGGTCCCCGGTCGACTCCAGACCCGCCGGTGCCGGTCCGGTGGCTGCTGGCGAGATCCAGAGATCGATCTCGTTGGCGGCGGCGATGTCGGCCAGCTCGGACTGCAGTCGCTGGCGGCCGGCCAGCGCCTCCTCCAATTTTGCGGCCAAGATCCCCGTCCCTCGCTCGATGAGATCGCGGGTTCGGGTGTCATAGAGCTCCCAGAATCGCTTGTACCACTCTGCGTGCACCTGCGCCGCCTCGGCGGCCATGATGGTGAGATGCCGTTCCTGGACCACCGGGAAATCGGCCAGGGTCATCACCGACCGGACCATGTAGCCGGCATCCTCCAGGAGCTTGCAGGTGCGTCTGAAATGCTCGAGACCCTTGGCCGAGGCGTGCTCGAGGTAGGGCCCCTCGGGAATCCCCAACACCGGCCGACGGCCGGCGACCGACGACCGACGACTCTCTTGCCAATCGCTGCAGAGCAGCCCGGCCACGCGGGTGGCGAGCTCGACATCGGCCGCCAGGATCCCTATGTGATCGAGCGAGGGGGACAACGGTATGACCCCTTGGCGCGAGATCCGGTCGTAGCTCGGTTTGAAACCAACGATGCCGCAGTAGGAGGCCGGGCGCGAGATGGAGCCGATGGTCTGAGTGCCCAGGGCCAGCGGGCAGAGCCCGGCGGCCACCGCCGCCGCCGACCCGGAGCTCGAGCCACCCGGTGTGTGCTCGAGATGGCGCGGATTGCGGGTCGGGCCGGGGGCGAAGTAGGCGAACTCGGTGGTCACCGTCTTGCCCAGCACCAGGGCGCCTGCCCCCTTGAGCGCGGTGACGCAGTCGGCCTCGTCACCCGCGAGCTCTTCCACGGGTAGGTCGGATCCGGCGCGGGTGGGCAGCCCCTCGACATGAAAGATGTCCTTGATGCCGATGGCAACCCCAAACAGGGGTGGCCTCTCCTCGGAGCTCGGGAACCGGGTAAAGAGCTCTTCGGCGTCCCGGCGGAGCCGCGCGAAACGATCCTCTTCAGGAACAAAGGCCTGGATCGGCGGCTCCTCGCGCGCGAAGTGGTTCTCCAGCAGGTCGAGGGTGCCGAGCAGGTCGCGCGCTTCGGCGGTCAGCGCCGCGCGCGCGATCGGTCGGGTGTCGCGGTCGTCGATCATCTCTCCGATGGCGATCCCATCTTCTCGGCCGCCAGCTTCACCGCGTCGACGATGTGCTGGTAGCCGGTGCAGCGGCAGAGGTTGCCCGACAGCGCGTGACGGATCTCCTCCTCCGACGGTTCCCGGTTGTCCTCCAAGAACGGCTCCAGCGTCATGAGGATGCCGGCGGTGCAGAAGCCACACTGCAGCCCGTGGGCTTCGCGGAAGGCCTCCTGCAGCGGGTGTAGCTGGTCCATGCTCTCGGCGAGACCCTCGACCGTCTTCAGCTCGTGACTATCGACCTGGACCGCCAGCAACAGACAGGAGCGGACCGGCTCGCCGTCGAGCAGCACCGTACAGGCACCGCAGACGCCATGCTCACAGCCGACATGGGTGCCGGTCAGACCCAGCTCGTGACGGAGAAAGTCGCTCAACAGCAGCCGTGGCTCGACGGTGCGGCTGTACCGCTTGCCGTTGACCGTGACCTCCACGCTGGTCATGCTTGCCCCCCGTTGGCGGCACGCTCGGCCGCGGTGGCGACGGCGCGCCGCGTCAGCACATGGAAAAGGTGCCGCTTGAAGGCGGCCGTGGCATGGATGTCATCGGTGGGCTCGACTTCCTTGGCGGCCACCACTTCGGCCGCCGCGCGGATCGACTCCTCGCCGAGGCCGTCGGTCTCGAGTACCCGCGCTGCCTCGGACGCCACCACCGGCACGTCTCCGGCGCTCAAGTAGACGAGTCTGGCCCGGCCGCAGGCGCCGTTCTCGTCGAGCGTGATTCCAGCTGCCACCCCGGCCTGGGCATAGTCGCCCAGACGGCGGGAGATCTCCATAAAGCACCAACCGGTCCGCGGCGGTGAGGGCGGGATCTCCACCTCCACCAGCATCTCCTCGGGAGCCAGGTCGGTGGTGAAGAGGCTGACAAAGAAGTCCTCAGCGGCGACCCAGCGCTCGCCGCGGGCGCTCTGGAGCCGGAAGCGGGCCTCCAGCGCCACCGCGGCCACCGGCAGCTCGGCGGCGGGGTCGGCGTGGACGAGGCTGCCGCCGACGGTGCCGCGGTTGCGGATCTGGGGGTGGGCGATGAAGGGGACCGTCTCATGGAGCAGGGGGGCGCACTCGGCCACCAATGGATCCCGCTCGAGACGTCGTTGCCGGGTCAGCGCACCAATCCGTAAGCCGCCGTCGTCGCTAGGCCGGACATAGTCGAGATCGGAGAGCCGGTTGAGATCGATCAGCAGCGACGGTTTGGCCAATCGAAAGTTGAGCAACGGCACCAGACTCTGACCACCGGCCAGCAGCTTGGCGTCGTACCCGTGCTCGCCGAGGAGAGCGAGGGCACCCGCGAGCGAGTCTGGCGCCGTGTAGTCGAAGGGAGCCGGTTTCATTTTGCGTGGGTTATGGAGTGTGGCTCCTGGCGAGGAGAGTCCGCACCGCGAGTCCCTTTTGCCTCACCTCGACCTTGACGTCACGGAGCTCCTTTTGGGTCAGGGCATGATCGGTTGAGAAGGCGAGGAAGAACTGGCTTCGCAGCTCTTCGTCGATCCTCTCATAGACCCGGTCCAGATCGTCGAGATCGGTGAGGTAGAAGACCTTGCCGCCGGTCTCGGTGGCGATCTTTACATTTCTCATCTGCGAGGGTTCTTGCCGCAGATCGGGTGGAGCGCCCAGGGCGATGAGGTAGACCGGCACCCCCTGCAGCCGAGCCTGGCGGATGCAGTCGCTCGGCTGATAACGGCTGACGTAGTCCTTGCCATCGGTGAGCACCACCACCGCCTTGCGTCCGGGCGAGCTGTCGAATTGCAGTAGCGAGTAGACGATGGCGTCGTAGAGAGCGGTGTTGCCCTTGGCGTCGAGCCCC
Source organism: Thermoanaerobaculia bacterium (assembly GCA_049678185.1). GTDB lineage: Bacteria > Acidobacteriota > Thermoanaerobaculia > Multivoradales > JAHEKO01 > M0029. The sequence continues at coordinate 34,888 of JBAUDS010000369.1, read as the reverse complement.
TCGAGGCTGTGGAGCAACTCGTCTTTGTCGTCCGTGGCGCGACCGGTCATCCGGGGCATGGTGTCGAAGTCGACGACGAACGCCCGATCCCCTGGGCGTAGGACCTGTTCGAAAAAGCGCTCCGCCGCGGCGTGAGCTTTTGCCAGCAGCGGCTCCATGCTGTCGGAGGTGTCGATCACCAGGCCCAGAGCCAGGGGCAGATCGTCCCAGCGGGCAAATCGCTGAACCGGCAGCAGCTTGTCCTTGCGTCGAATCGAAAAATCGCTTTGCTCCAGGAGTGGGAGCGAATCCCGGTTGCGTGGGGTGACCACCGCCAACAGCTCGACCAGGTTGACATCCAGCACGTCTGCGGTCGCCGCGGACGAGGCGACGAGCTTGGCGGTCTCCGCCCAAGAGCCGTCGGTCAGATGGGCCACGACCTTGACGTAGTCGTTGTCGTCGGTCTCGGGCAGCGGGAGCTGGGCGCGGTAGGGCGATGAGTTCAGGGTGAGCTCGAGATTCTCGTCGAAGAAGAATTCGACCCTATCCAACTCGGCACCGGCCGGTGTCTTCACATCGGCTTCGATCTCGAGGATCCCCGCCTCGGGTCTGGCCACGATGTCGGTGATCGCCACCTCGAGGGGGTCGACCGTGGTGTTGAGGTCGATAGCGTCCACCCCGAGCCGTCTGCCGCTGGGCGAGAAGGCGACCGCTTCCAGGGTGCAAGGGCGCGGCGAGGGGCCGAGATCGATGACGGCCGAGAACGGACCTCGCTCGTCGATCACGACCTCCTTACCATCGAGGTAGAAGGCGACCCGCTCGATCTGGCGCCGACCGGTGACGGTGCGAAAGCGAGTGAGCCCGGCCAGGGCCGTCGCTTCCGGCCGCAGGAGCCGGATGACCGGCTTGACCACCGACGAGGTAGACGCAGCCACCCCGGTCGCGTCCGCATCCGGCGCGGCCGTCAGCTCGGCGAGGGCCCTTGGCGTCGAAACCGCGGTCCAAGCCGAAGTGCTCAGCCTCCTGCCCGTTTGCCGATGCCGCACCTCGAGGCTGCGCGGCTCGCCGTCGGCCTCACCGCTCAACGCGACCGTCAGCAGGTGACGTTGGGCCAGGTCTTCCAAGGTCGGCGCCAGCTTCTTTGGCCGGTGGACGATCACTCCGGCGGTGGCCTCTCTCAGCTCGTCGAGCGGGGCCAGGGGCTCGGTCAGCTCCTCGGGCGTGTTACCCATGGCCAGCACGACGGCGATCCAACCCTCGGCAGCCAGGGTGCGGGCGAGGTCGGTGTGGGCGATCTCGCTGCGCGGGTCCTCGTAGAAGGTGCGACCGACCCGCTCCAGATAGAACTCCCGAGGATTGAGATCAAAACCGTTCTGCACCAGAAAGACGACCCGCGGACCTCGACTCGGCCGGTCGGCGAGCCAACGGAGCAGACCGCTACGCTGCTGCTCGAGCAGCGCGACCTCCTGGCCGAGGGCATGGTTGGCCACCGTCTCCGAGTCGGCACTGTCGACGGCGGCGAGAAAGCGCTGACGCAGCCAGGCCAGCTCACCGGCGGCAAACGAGTCGAGCGGGACATCCTTCAAGGCCTCCTCGACTTCGGTCGAGCTCCGGCTCGCGGCCAGAAAAAGACGGGGGAGGGGGTCGGCGAGGACGACCTCGACCGGGCCCAGCGTGATCAGAGACTCGGCCTGGCGTGCCAGGGTGCGCGCCGCGATCTTGAGACCTTCCGGGGTGCTGAGAGGTGCGTCGAAATAGACGACCACCTGCCAGTCGCCTGGGGAGTCACCCGCCCGGTCCGCGGACGGTTGGCGGAGCCCGACGGCCGGTTGTGAAACGCCGTCGTAGAAGACCTCGAGATCGCCCGCTTGGAGATCCGTCGAGTGGAGTGCCCGCGGCACCTCGACCGCGAGCGTCACGGTCCTGGTGACAGTCTCGGGCCCGGGGGCTTCTTGTGCAGAAATGGTGGAGGTGGCGAGCAGACCGATCCCCAGACTGGCCAGGACAATTCGTCGGATCGATCGAGCCGTGTCCACTTGCTCCCGTGGCCTCCTGGAACGGGAACCCTGCCCGAGAGAGCGCGCCGCCTGGGGCAGGTCTCCCGTTCAAACATCGCTTCGCCGTCTAAAGCGCGCTTGTCGAATGCTAGCAGAGCGCAAATGGTGGTGAACGAATGTGTGGGGTCCGGGCAGGTTGGGGCTGTGATCCCTCTCATTGGCACCGTGCACCGGCGGCGTTACCTTGGTTCGGTGCCGTCGTCTTCGACGGCGACCAGGTCATGGATGTCCAGGCCATGCGCTAGCTCTCGGAGAACGATGCCCGTTTTCGCCAGGTATTCCCTGGCTTTTCGCACAAGCTGTCCCGGCATGACCAGGGTCTCCTGATCCCGATGGCCCGCGCATCGCGAGTCCCCAGCAGATACCTGGAATTTTGACCGGGTGAGCTCCGAGACAGCCGCTGGTGCTCCTTTGTTCGGCAATCGGCCGAGTTGGAACGGATTCTCCTCGGAGGAGTGAAGCCTGTCATTGCGAGTCGGGTGCCTCGGGTCACATAGTCGGGTTGGGAGTTTGGGAAAGGAGAGACCGGCACTGGAGATATAAGCGATGGACAGCACCTCCCAGATTCTCTTGGTTGTCTTGATCGTGGCCTACGTGTTTTGCCAGTACCGGCGCTACCAGAAGCCGATCGGCGAGGTGCTCCGGGCTCTGTCCGAGCGCGTCGAGGCCTACCGGCGGGACCGGGTTCGGCAGGCCTTCATCGAGTATCAAGCAAGACCAGAAACAGACTAGGGGTCACCCTCGCCACCGGGCCTCGGCCGCTGCGAGCCGTTCGGTTTCGTTGGCCAGCAGCTCCCGTTGCGGCTCGGTGGGCGGTAGGTCGACGCTCTCGAGATCGCCGGTGAGAGAGGTGAGCACCGACGCCACCGAGAGGGCGGTCTGTGCAACCTCCTCGAGATCTTCGTCCGGCATGCCGTTCGCGGCAGCGGGTGTATCCGAAGCCTCTTCGACCTGCGCCGCCAACCCGACCGCGCGCTCGAGGAGGGCGGCCACCTGGCGCTGGAAATCGAGGAGAGTCGCCAGCTCGGCGGGGCCAACCTCGACCCGCGGATCCATCGCTACTTCCAGCGCCTGGGAGACCGTGTGGCCGCCTGCGGTAAGCCGCACCTCATAGCTGCCGGGGAGCACGAAGGAGCCCTGGGGACGCACTGGGGTCGGCCGTCCGGGGACGGCAGCGATCGAATAGGAGGAGCGCAGGGTCGGCGGTGGTGGCCAGCGCAGATCCCAGACAAAACGGTGGTGGCCCGGCCCGGTGGCGGGTCGCGCTGGCTCCCCACGCCACAAGTCGGCAAAGTAGACACCGGCGTTGGGCTGTGGCGGCTCTTGGTCGCTGGCAAAGCTCTGCACCAACTCGCCGTTGCCGTCCAGAATCTCCAGGGTCACCGCACCGGTCACACCGGTGGGGAGGTTGTAGTCGAGGACGGCCCCCACCGGCGGGTTCTCCCCCCGCGGCTCCTCCGGCGGCAGTGGGGTGTCCTTGTTCTGGTTGAAGCGGAGCCGCCAGGCGGTGGCGGGTGGCACTAGGACCACCCCGTCGCCGGGGCCGGCCGTCGCGAGGTGGCGCAGCGGTGCGATGGCGTCGAGGGCCCAGATGGCGCGCCCCTGGGTCGCCACGATGACGTCGTCCTCATGGACCAGAAGATCGTTGATACCGGTAGTGGGCAGGTCGAGCTGCAGGCTCTGCCAGTGCTCGCCGTCGTCGAAGGAGACCTGGACGCCGCGGCTGGTGCCGGCAAAAAGCAGGTTTGGCTGCTCCGGATCCTGACGGATGGCACCCACCCAGGCTCCGTCCGGCAGCCCATGGCCGATCTCGGTCCAAGTGGCACCGTAGTCGTGGGTGCGGTAGGCCGCGGGGCGGAAGTCGTCCAACCGGTGGCGGTCGACGGCCAGATAGGCGGTGCCCGGGTCGACAGCGGAGGCGTCGATGATGTTGATCTTGGACCAGTCGCCGAGACCGGGTGGGGTGACATCGGTCCAGTGGCCACCGTCATCCCGGGTCAGCTGGACACGTCCATTAGTGGTGCCGACCCAGACCAGACCATCGGCCTGCGGCGATGGGGCGATGGCGAAGATGGTGCCAAAGCCACACTCGGTGGCCCGTTCCTGCGGCACGTTGCCATCGCAGCCGGCGGCACCCTCCACGGCGCCGGTCAAATCCGGGCTGATCGTCTCCCAGCTCTGGCCGCCGTCGAGCGAGCGGAAGAGGACCTGGGCGCCCTGGTAGATCGGGTGGGGCGGTCGTCGGGAGATGGCGAGCGGTGTGATCCAGTCGTAGCGGTAGCGGGTGGTGCCCGGCCGCCGGGCGTAGCTCGAGACGGGCCAGGGGGAGACGTTCTGCACCTGACCGGTGCGCCGGTTCCACTTCGACAACCGTCCGCCGAGACCGGCCCCGTAGACGATGTCGGGGTCGGTGGGATCGGGCACGTCGCCGTCGCGTTCGTCGCCACCCACCGGGCTCCAGTCGCGGAAGGTGATCTGCCCGTAGTCGCTGCGGCTGGCGATGCCGACGGTACCGCTGTCCTGCTGGCCACTGTAGATCTTGTAAGGGAAGCCGTCATCCACCGCCAGGCGGTAGAACTGCCCGGTGGGTTGGTTGTACCAGCTGCTCCAGCTCTTGCCGCCGTTGAAGGTGATCACCGCGCCCTGGTCGGCGCCGGTGATCATCCGCCGTGGGTCGCCGGGATCGATCCACAGGGCGTGGTAGTCGTCGCCGCCAGGCGAGCTGCGGACGATGGTGAAGGTGCGGCCGCCGTCGTCCGAGCGCCGCAGCGGCCGGCCGCCGGCCCACACCACCTCGGGATCTTTGGGGTCGGGGGCGAGCCAGCTCATGTAGCTCGAAGCGACGCTCTCCGGGTCGTCGTTGACCAGCTCCCAAGACGCACCGCCGTTATCCGAGCGATAGAGCCCGCCACCGTCGATGGTCTCGATCGCGGCCCAGACCCGCCGGCCCTGGGTGCCCGGCGCCACGGCGAGCTCGATGCGGCTCAGGGGTCCCGCGGGTAGCCCCTCTCCGGGCACCGACGCCCAAGTCACTCCCCGGTCGGTGGATTTGTAGATGCCGCTGCCCGGCCCGACGGTGGGCTCGAAGTAGTCGAGCCAGGGATAGCGCCGCACCTGCCAGAGAGAGGCGAAGAGGAGGTCTGGCAGATCGGGTGTCCAGGCCAGATCGGCGGCGCCGGTGTCGGCGTCGAGGTAGAGCACCTTGGTCCAGGTCCGTCCGCCGTCGGTGGTGCGAAAGAGACCGCGCTCCTCGTTGGGTCCAAAGACATGACCCAGGGCGGCGACGATGGCGGTGTCGGCGCTTGCGGGATCGACCCACAGGGCGCCGATGTGCTTGGTCTCTGCGAGACCGAGATGGGTCCAGGTAGCACCACCGTCGGTCGAGCGGTAGACACCGTCGCCGTCGACGATGTCCCAGCGCTGGTGGATCTGACCGGTGCCCACCCAGATCACCTGCGGGTCACCGGGGGCGACGGTGAGGGCGCCAATGGAGGCGCTCCCCTGGCGGTCGAACAACGGCTGCCAGGTGGAGCCGGCATCGGTGGTCTTCCAGACCCCGCCGTCGGCGCCGCCAAAGTAGTAGGTGGCGGGATCGTCGGGGATGCCGGCCACCGCCGTCGCCCAGCCGGCGCGGTGGGGACCCACCAGTCGCCAGTCGAGGTCGGAGTACGAGGACTCGGGAACCGCCGCCAGGGCGGCTCCGGTGAGGGGAATCGTCACCAGGCCGAGCATGGCGACGAGGATCGGGCGGATGACGAACATCTTGCAAGGGATCTGGATCACGGGCATCTCCTCCTGATAGGCGATGATATCGCCGCCGGCGCTTCAGCCGGGGATCTCGAATGAGCGAGCCAAGGTGTCGGCCACAGCCAGCCCGGCGAAAGTAGGGGTGAGGTGGCCGTTTTCGAAGGTGAGGAGGTCGGCGCGGACGTGACGATCGACGACATCGCTATTCGTTGCCAGCGCATCGACGCCGTAGGCCTCTTGGAAGGCGTCGAGGTCGAGACCGTCGCTGGTACGCAGCGCCAGCATCAGCCGCTCGAGGGCGAGATCGGTTGGTGACAGCTCTTCGGATGTCTCGACCGGTGAGCTACCGGCTTCGAGCCGCGCCTCCCAGGGTTTGATCTTGCGCACGTTCCACCACCGACGGTTGCCGACAAATGAGTGGGCCGAGGGGCCGAGACCGAGATAGGGGGTGTGGTCCCAGTATTTCCGGTTGTGGCGGGAGCGGTGCTCGGGGCCGGCGGCGAAGTTGGAGACCTCGTAGCCGTCGAGACCGTGCTCGGCGAGATAGCGGTGGGTGAAGAGAAAGAGCTCGGCCTGGTCGCTCTCGGGCAGCTCCTCCAGCTCGCCGCGCTCTAGCCGGAAGCCAAACGGGGTGCGCTCGTGGATGGTGAGCTGGTAGCAGGAGAGGTGCTGGGGGCCGAAGTCGACGGCCTGTTCCAGCTCCCGCCGCCAACCCTCGCGGGTCTGGTGGGGGAGCCCGTAGATGAGGTCGACCGAGACGGTTTGGAAGCCGGCACCGAGTGCCAGATCGAGACTACGGCGGGACTGCTCGGAGGTGTGCCGGCGACCGAGGAAGTCGAGGTTATCCTGTTGAAACGACTGCACACCGAGACTCAAGAAGCGCACATCCATCTGGCGCCAGGCGGCGAGGTTGGCGGGTGTCACATCCTCGGGGTTGGCCTCGAGAGAGATCCAGACGTCGTCTGCGATCGGCAGCGCCAGGCGGAGAGCCTCGAGCGTCCTGGTGAGCTCCTCGCCAGCGAGGATCGACGGGGTGCCGCCACCGAGATAGAGAGTGTCGAACGGCTCGACCGGCGACTCGTCTCCGACCACCGGCCAGCGGCCGCCGGCGCAGAGGGCGATCTCGGCGATCAGCGAGTCGACAAAGCGCCGCCGCCGCGCCGGGTCACCGGTGAGCACATAGAAATCGCAGTAGGGGCAGATGGCGGAGCAGAAGGGCAGGTGCAGATAGAGACCGGGGCCGGTGTGGGCGGTCAATTGTCGGTGTCCGCCTTGAGCACCGCCATAAAGGCCGACTGCGGGATCTCGACCGCTCCCACCACCTTCATCCGCTTCTTACCCTCTCGTTGCTTCTCCAGGAGCTTCCGTTTGCGGGTGATGTCCCCGCCATAGCACTTGGCGGTGACGTCCTTGCGGTAGGCGTTGATCGTGGAGCGGGCGATGATCTTGCCGCCGATCGCCCCCTGGATGGCGATCTTGAACTGCTGACGGGGGATGGTCTCGGCCAGCTTCTCGCAGTAGCGCAACGCCCGCGGTCTCGCCTTGTCCCGGTGCACCAGCTGGGCCAGCGCGTCCACCGGTTCGCTATTGACCAGAATGTCCACCTTGACCAGGTCGGTGGGGCGGTAGTCGAGCAGATCGTAGTCGAACGAGCCGTAGCCCTGGGTCACCGTCTTGAGCTTGTCGTAAAAGTCGAACAGCACCTCGGCCAGGGGCAGCTCGCTGGTCAGCTCCACCCTGCCGACGGCGAGATAGTTATAGGTGGTGTTGACACCGCGGCGCTCGCGGCAGAGCTCCATCACCACGCCGATGTACCGCTCCGGCATCATGATGGCGGCCTTGATAAAGGGCTCGGCGGCGCCGTCGATGTGGTTTGGATCGGGGAAGAGGGTCGGGTTGTCGACAGACGTCTCGGTGCCGTCCTCGAGCATCAGCTCGTATCTGACCGATGGCGCCGAGAGCAACAGCGATAGCCCGTACTCCCGCTTCAGTCTCTCCTGCACCACATCAAGGTGCAGCAGCCCCAGAAAACCACAGCGGAAGCCGAAACCCAGCGCCGTGGAGGAGTCCTTCTCATAGGTCAGCGCGGCGTCGTTCAGCGCCAGCTTGTCGAGCGCCTTGGCCAGGTCCTCGTAGTCATCGGTGGACATCGGATAGATGGAGGAGAAGACCACCGGCTTGGCCTCCTTGTAGCCGGGCAGGGGCTCGGCAGCGGGGAGCTCGGCAGCGGTGATGGTGTCGCCGATGGCGATGTCCCGCACCGTCTTGATGCCGGCGATGACATAACCCACGGCACCGGCGGCGAGATGATGGGCCTTGACCTGCTTGAGCTGGAGCAGGCCCACCTCCTCGACCTCGTACTCCTTTTCCGAATGCATGAGCCGGATGATCTGGCCGGGCCGCAAGGTCCCCTCCTTGACCCGGCAGAGCATGACCACCCCGCGGTAGGCGTCGTACTGAGCGTCGAAGATCAGGGCCTGGAGCGGCGCTTCGGGGTCGCCCTCGGGTGGCGGTAGCTTGTGGACGATGGCCTCCAGCACGTCGTCGATGCCGGTGCCCTGCTTGGCCGAGCACAAGACCGCTTCGTAAGGGTCGAGCCCCAGGTCCTCGTCGATCTCCTCGCGCACCTTTTCGACATCGGCCGACGGTAGATCGATCTTGTTGATCACCGGCAACACCTCGAGGTCGTACTCCAACGCCAGATAGAGATTGGCGAGAGTCTGCGCCTCCACCCCCTGGGCGGCGTCGATCAGCAGCAACGCCCCTTCGCACGACATCAGCGACCGCCGCACCTCGTGCGAGAAATCGACATGGCCCGGGGTGTCGATCAGGTTGAGCTGGTAGTCCTTACCGTCCTGGGCCTTGTAGACCAGGGTCACTGTATTGCTCTTGATGGTGATGCCCCGCTCGCGCTCGATGTCCATCGAGTCGAGGATCTGATCGCGGAACTCACGCTCCGCGACCCCGCCACACCGCTGGATCAGACGATCGGCCAGGGTGGACTTCCCGTGGTCGATGTGAGCGATGATGCAGAAGTTGCGGATGGTGTCCAAGGGGGTGCCTCTCGGGGCCGCAGGTTTTCCGGCGGCTGTGTTGGCGTAAGTGTATCGTTACACGGCCCAGGGGCTTGGGGCCGGCCGTGGACCTCTTCGCGGCAATAAATGCCGCTCAGGGCTTCAACTTGAACTCGAATTTTGTTCCGTGCTCTTTGTTGAAGTCCGCGTAGATCTGCTTCGCGACCGCATCCATCTCATCCGGGAATCCATCGAGCACCCACTCGGGGGTCTGGTAACTATCGCCGCCCACTGTGATTTGCTTCTCTTGAAGCGGAGGTGTCGGGTAGTACTCCGGGTTGGGGACGGCCATCCGTGTACGCACACCTTCCTTGGTGACGTTCCACACCATCAGGTCTTGCGCATAATCCACCGGGCCGTCGTAGATCTGCTCGACGGTCCTGATGGTGGCGGGGAGCGTGTCGAAGTCGTTTTGGAAGTGGTAGGCGACGGCGTGCCTCGGCCGCGTCATGGCCATCGCCTTGGCGAAGAAGGCGGGGTTGGCATGGATCTTCGTCATGGCGTTCAAGGCTTCCTCACCCGAGAACTTCCACTTCTTCATCGCCATGTCGGGCATGAAGATGGATTCGTGGATCGAGAGGTCGACGCCCTGGGTGTGCTCGATCCACCAGTTGTTGGGGAGTGTGTCCCCGGAGAACGCCAGCTCGAGGCCGTTCCATTCCATGATGAAGCTGGCCGACTGCTCGAAGTGGACGGCAGGGATACTTCTGATGACCACGCCGTTCTCCTCGTAGATGACCCCATTGACTGCCGACCAGTCGTATTCCGTGACTTCGAGGCCGAAGGAGCGTGTGTCGATGGTGCCGACCAGAGTGCCGGTCATCCATGCCCACATCTCCAGCATGTGGTCCATTGCCGCTTTGGTTCCCCACTCCGGACGCGTGCCTCCTCCTCCGGGCCCCCAAACCCGCAGAGGCACCGAGCGGTTGTTCTGTGGGCCATAGATAAAGAACGCCGGCAGGTCGCCCATATGATCCGCATGAAGGTGCGTGAGGAAGACCTTGTCTATGAAGTCCAGCGGAATGCCGAGTGCGTAGAGTCTCTCCATGGAGCCGGTTCCCATATCGAAGATGAACTTGTCCCCGTTGCCCAGCTCCACCAGGATGCAGGCGGCAGCCTGTTTGAGGCGCGGCATCGGCATACCGGAGCCGCACGTAATGACGCGCATCTCGTCCGGTCCCAGCTCCTCGGTGCCGGGGTAGTAGACCTCATGTGACGGATAGGGCTTGGTGGGCGACCAGTCGTTTGTCGCCTCGGTGGGAGCCGCGCGCAGCACTCCCATGAGACCGGGCGATCTGCCCTCGCGTCCGTCGGAGTACCCCCATAGATAGAGCATCGTTACGGCGACGAACAGAGCTACTCCTGACAGGAACCTGTTGGTGGATCTCATGGAAATTCTCCAATGTTGCGGGTGCGGTTTAGCACTACGGTGGAGGACGAAGTGTATGTCGACTTTCCGAATCGGGAGCCCGTGTCACTTTCTATGGCGAAAGGTGTCACGCTCGAGAGCTACAAGCGAGCCTTCCTGCTCGCAACGATTCCGATCGGGATCCTTCAAACTCTTGTTGGCAGCGGAGTCTACTTCGCGGCGCAGGGCCGCCGCAACAAGCCGGTACTTCCCACCTGACGATGTGGTCCTCCGGGGCAAGGCTCGTGGTCGGTGCTTGACATCCTCGCAGGTCTGTAGTCCGATGCGAGCACCATGGCTTGGATCAGGGTGATTCCCCCGGGGGAGGCCGAGGGGCTGTTGAAGCAGCTTTACAACGCCGCGGTCAAGCGGGCGGGGAAGGTCTACAACATCATCAGCATCCAGAGCCTGCGACCCAAGGTGCTGCGCTCGTCGACCCAGACCTATATCGAGATCATGCACTCACTGGAGAGCGGGCTGACCCGGGCACAGCGGGAGATGATCGCCACCACGGTCTCGGCGGTCAACGACTGTCACTACTGAGCCGAGGCCCATGGCGAGGACCTCCGGGCAGAGGTCCAGGGACAGGCGGGGGCCGAGGCGCTGGTGGCGGCGATCAAGACCGACTACACCCAAGCCGACCTCGCCCCGGCCGACCGGGCGATGCTCGAGTTTGTGGCCAAGCTCACCCTGACACCCGGCCAGGTGGTGGAGCAGGATCTCCAGCCAATCCGCGACCAGGGTTTCGACGACCACGCCATCCACGACATCGTCCAGGTCACGGGAATGTTTGCCTATTACAACCGGCTGGCCGACGGCTTGGGAATAGACCTCGAGCCGGAGATGCCCGAAGGGTGACAGCCCGATCGGTGACAGGCTACTCAATTCAACGATTTGGACTGGCTGCAACTGCCCGAGCTCGGACCTACAGTCCAAATCGTTGAATTGAGTAGCCTGTCACCCAATTAAATCTCTTAGCCGGGCGGCGATCTGGCCGAGCGGCAGGATCTCGTGGGCGGCCCCGAGCTCGGCGGCGGCCCGTGGCATGCCGTAGACAATCGAGGTATCGGCGTCTTGGGCCAGGGTGAAGGCGCCGGCGCCGGCCAGTTCCTTCATCCCCTTGGCGCCGTCGCTCCCCATCCCGGTGAGCAGCAGGCCGACAACCCGCAGCTCGGGGATGCTGGCTGCGGAGGAGAAGAGGACATCGACCGAGGGTCGGTGGGTGACGTCGTCGGGATCGCTGGTGGCGACGACGGTCAACTCTCCAGGGCGTCCGCGGATCACCAGGTGGCGCTCGGCAGGTGCTATGTAGATCGTCGAAGGCAGCAGGGGCTCTCTGCCCAGGACCTCGAGCACCGGCACCGGTAGCTGGCTGTTGAGCCGCTCGGCAAAAGCCCTGGTAAAACCTTTGGGCATGTGCTGAACCACCACTGCCGGTACCCGCAGATCGGTACCCAGGTCCTCCAGGATCTCGCGGATCGCCACCGGTCCGCCGGTGGAGGCTCCCATCAGCAGGAGGTCGTAGGCAGGGGCTCGGGTGGCCTGCGGGCTTCTCACGCGGGGATGCGCCCGCCTTTCGGGTCCCGTGTGCTCCTCTGGTGCGCCTGTGTGTGCGCCTCTGTCCGGGGGATGGACATGCGCCCCGGTGACCAGGAGTATCTTGTCGATCAGGACCCTGCCCAGGGCTTGAAAATCCACCAGTGAGTAGCGCTGCTTGTCGATGAAGTCGACCGCGCCGCGGTGCAGTGCTTCGATGGTCAGCGGCGCCCGCTCTCTCGAATGGCTCGACAGGAGAATCACCGGCAGCGGTTTGCGCTCCATGATGCGATCGAGGGTCCGCAGACCACCCATCCCGGGCATGAAGAGATCGAGGGTGACGACATCGGGCTGCCAGGTATCGAGCTGTGTCAGCAGCTCCTCACCCGAGGCCGCGGTACCCACGACCACGATGCGCGGCTCCGGCGCCAGCATGCGCACCACCGCCTTGCGCATGAAGGAGGAGTCGTCCACAACGGCGACGCGGATCTTCTTCACTCGCCGGTCTTTCGGTAGACGATGCACTTCCTGAGTCTGACTGGCTCGAATTGCGGTGTGACGCCGATGATCGACTCGGAGTGGCCCAGGAAAAGTAGGCCTCCCGGGCGCAGGGCGCGGGCGAAGCTGTCGAGGGCGCGGTGGAGGGCCGCCTCCGAAAAGTAGATCAAGACATTCCTGCAGAAGACCGCGTCGTAGGAGACCAGGCTGGGATAGGAGTCGAGATCCAGAATGTTGCCGTAGGAGAAGCGAACTCCTACCCGCAGATGCGGCAGGAGTTTGAATCGATTGCTGCCGCTGCGGCTGAAGTAGCTCTGGATCTGGGTCTCGCTGGTGCTGCGCAGGGAATTGGGCCCGTACTCCGCCGTCCTGCCGGCCTCGAGGCGCTCCAGGTCGATGTCGATGGCGTCGATTTGCAGCATCGACTCGCCGTCGGGGTTGGGGTTCTCCTCGCCGAACATGCGGATGGTGTAGGGCTCTTCTCCCGAGGAGCAGCCGGCGCAGAGGAGCCGGATGGTTCCTGGCGTCACGGCCTCTGCCTTGAGGTCTCCGATCACTTCATCGAACAGAGCCTCGAACTGGCGGGTCTCGCGAAAAAAGTAGGTCTCATTGTTGGTGACGGCGTGCATGAGGTGCTCGGCCTCGCTATCGATGTCGTACTGGAGCACAAAGTAGTAGTCCATGAACCGGGGCAGATGCAGCGCTTGGACACGGGGCCGCAGACGGGATTCGAGCAAACGGCCCCTCTCCGCGGGGAAGCTGACCCCGATGAGGTCGGAGATGAACTCGTTGAGGAGCTGGAACTCCTCATAGGTCATCGTCACGGGAGGTGTCGTCACCGGTGCCTCATCCCTCCAGTGCCGCGGCCGCGCGCTCGGCTACCGCGGCAACCGGGTCGGCTGCCAATTGGGCCAGCGCTGCCATGTTCTCCTGACGGGTGAAGCGTCCGAGAACTTCGACGCAGGCGAGGCGGACGAGCCAATCCTGGTGATCGATGGCCTGGCGAAAAAACTCATCGTCTTCTTCGGTGGCGCACGAGGCCAGCGCCTTGTAGGCGAGGCGGGCGATCTTCTCATCCTCTTCGGAGGCCAGGGTCTGCAGATGGTGTCGGGCATCCGGCCCCCCGATCTTGCCCAGGTTCTCGATAATGAGCACGAAGACGAGCGGCTTCTTGGCATCGAGAAGTTTGATGAGAGTCGGCACCGCTTTGCGATCGCCAAGCTCACCGGCGGCCCTAACGAGATCGGGCAAGGGAAAACGCTCGAGCAGAGATCGAAGCGTCGGTAACAACTCCCGCGAGCCGGAGGCGATCGCCGACTGTGCCGCCAGCTCGGCGTAGCGCTCGGGATCTTCCTCGAGCCATGTCGGCCACGGTAGCTGACGCACGATCTCCGGATGACCTCCGAGGCGCGAGATCACCTCGACCCGCTCCGCGGGTTCGAGCTCGACGATGCGGGCCACGATGCCCTCGGCCGGCTCCCCCAGCAGGGCTTGTACAACCAGCCTCTCGGTCTCCGGCAGATCTTTCCTCTGCTTCAAAACGCCCGAGAGATGGTCGCTCTGCTCCTCCAGGATCGGCTCGAGCCCGGCCCGCTCTTCGACGGGAAGGCCCAGGTAGAAATCCAATAGCGCATTTGCCACGACCGGGCTTTTGACGTCCCGCAGAGCCTCGATGATGGCTTCGAGAGACTCCACCGGCTCGTCGCGGGTCAGAGCGCGCGCCAGGGACTCGGGGGAGGCGGAGCCCGGGTGCTTGGCGGCGGAGAGGAAGCCCCAGAATCGCCAGGCGCCCGATCTTTCGAGGAGCGTGTCGGCGAGGTCGGTTCGCTGGGCGAGACAGCTGGGCAGGATGGTGGGCCCCTCGCGCAGAGAGTCGGCGAGCAGGTGGAGAGCCTCGGCGTCCTCGGCCCCCGGTCCCAGTGCCAGCAGACAGCGAGCGGCCGAGAGTCGCACCGCGCGGTAGGGGTCGCGCAGGCGCTCGGCCAGACTCAACCGGAGCTCGGGACGGGGTGGCGGAGGCTCGGGCAGACCCTCGACAACGTGGGCCAGAAAGCCGATAGCAGTCTCGGTGTCCAACTCGTCTTGAAAGCGCAGCCAGTGGTCGCTGAGCGCCCGATAGGCCTCCTCGCCACCAATCCTGGCGAGAGCCTCGATGACCATCGGCCCGCTCATCAGATCGGTCAGCAGCGGGCTCAGCGGCTCGACAGCGGCCGGCGAGCGGATGTCACCCAGGGCCTGAATCGCGGCGACACGAAGCCAGGTATCGCTCTCCAGGAAAGGTAGGAGGTCGGGAATGGCCCTGGCATCACCGAGACGACCGACGGCGACGATGGCGGACTGGGCGACATTGGGATCGCTGTGGTGAAGCGCCCCGCGCAGGGCCTCGAAAGCCCGTGGGTCTTTGAGGTGATCGAGAATTAGAACCGCCTGGAGCACGACGTCGGGGTCCTCGTCTTCCAGCAACTCGACCGCCAGGTGAAAACTGCGACTTCCTCGGATCTTGAGAATCTCGGTAGCCGCGTTGCGATGCACGGCATCGGAGTCGCTCCGCATGTACTCGATCAGCGTTTCCTCGGGCAAGATCGCGGCACCGACCTGGAGGGCCTGCCCCCGCACTCCGGGGCTCGGGTTGCGCACCAGGGCTTCTATCGCCTCTGCCCGTTCCTCGAGGGACAGCGAGGGGAGCTTCTCGAGCAACTCCATGCACTCCTCCCAGCTGAGAGCGGTACCGGAGGAGGGGTTTTTCTTTGTCATCGAGCCATCCCTTCCTCAGAGCTTGAAGATATTGGACATCAGCTGCAGCCGTTTGGCCTCTTTGGTCAGACTTACGGTCGCCTGCGACAGCTGAGAGCTGGCGGCGAGATTCTGATTGGCGATCTCGGCGATGTGCTCGACCGCTTTCACCACGATGTCGCCGCCTCGTTTTTGCTCGTAACCGGCTTCGGCGACCTGCTGGGTCATCTGATTCATCGACTCCACCGCCCGCAGGATGTCCCCGGTGCTGCGAGCCTGCTCGGCGGCGGCGGAGGCCAGCTGTCGAGTCGTGTCCTGCATATGGCTCGAAGTTTCGAGGATCTGTGCCGCTCCGTCGCTCTGCTCCTGGGTGGCCAGGGAGACGTCGCCGACGAGGGCAGTGGCCTCGCTCACCGAGTCGATGATCTGGCGGAGGATCTTGCGCGTGACCTCGACAGCCTGAAGGGTGTCGTTCTGGACCGACTCGACCATCTCGGAGATTTCGCGGCTCGACTCCACCGACCGCTCGGCCAGGCGCCTGACCTCTTCGGCGACGACGGCGAAACCACGCCCGGCGTCACCGGCCCGCGCCGCCTCGATGGCGGCGTTGAGAGCCAGCAGATTGGTCTGGTCGGCGATCTCCTCGATGATCTGGACGATCTTGCCAATGTCGGCGCTCGATGTGCCGATGCCCTCGATGATCTCCGAGAGCTCGGTGCCGCCGCTCTCCGCCAACTCGGCGGCCTCGCGCGAGACCTTGTCTACGACCTTCACCTTGTCGGCGATGGAGTGGATGGAAGCGATCATCTCCTCGATGGTGGCGGAGGTCTCGTCGACCGCCGTCATCAAGCTGTCGGAGTTCTTGGCGGTCTCGTCGATCGATGCACCCATCTCCAGGATGGAGGACGAGGTCTCTTCGACGTTGGTGGCCAGGGCCTGTGTCGATTTGGCGACGCTTTCGATCTGGGTGGCGATCTCCACCATCGTCGAAGACGTCTCTTCGGTGGCCGAGGACTGACTTTCGGCACCCTGGGAAATCTCGACGGCGGATGTCGAGATCTCGTTGCCGGAAGTCAGGACCTGGTCGGAGGCCGCCTTGAGGTCGCCGATCATTTTGCGCAGGTTGTGGGACATCTTGAGAAAGGAGTTGCCCAGCCGATCGCGATCGGAATGTGGCTCGACCTCGACCGCAAGATCTCCCTCGGCAATGCTGTCGGCAACCGTGGCCATCTCCTGGAGGTAGCTGACCGTGTCCTTCATCGAGCGCAAGAGAAGACCGGCTTCGTCGCGGGAATCGACCGTGATGTCCACTTCCACGTCGCCCTCCGCCAGACGGTCGGCCACACGCACCGCCTGCTCCATCGGCCGCGTCACCGAAAACATCACCACCAGCGCCAAGGACATGAGCAGCACCAGCCAAACGGCGATGACAACCGTCATGTCGACCTTGGTTGCCCTGATGTTCTCCTGCACCGAGGCAAAGGCCTGGTGCATCTCGCGAGCCTGCTCGGCGGACAGGGCCTCGATCTGGTGCCGAACGCTCTCATGGGCTTGAGCACCGCGGCTCGAGTCCGGAGGCGAAGCTGCACCCACGGCGGCATCCATCGCTTGCAGCGTGGTGATGCGGGCGATCTCGTAGTAGTTCTCGAAATCAGTCTCCAGTTTCTCCAGGCCTACCGGGTCGAGGACCGCGAGCTCGTCGCCGATCTGCAGATTGCGCAGAAAGACGCCGCGCAGCTCTTCGGCTTGTGCGAGGGTGCTCGGGTCGTTCGAATCGAGAGCATCTTCGAAGCTCCGCTCGAGAACGGCCAGGTCGACGGTCAGGGTCTGGGCGAGCTCCAAGGCGGCGAAGTGCCCGGCCTCGATCCGTTTCATGAACAGCTCGTTCTTCTGCGCGCTACGGGCGAGAAGAGCGAGAACGAGCAGGAATCCGATACCGGCCAGTACCGGTAGGAGAATCATCTTGTGGCGGAACTTCAGATTCTTGAGCATCGGTCCAATCCCCTACTAGGGCCCTTCATGGGTCTCGTCGATCGAGAGCAGCTCCTCGACGTCGAGGAGCCTCAACTGCTCGTCTTCCCACGAATAGAGAGCTACAACAGCGGCGGGCTGGCCGTCGGCGCCCGGGTCCGGGTCTTCCTTCTGACTGGGGAGGATGCGGCCTACCCGATCGACGGCGTCCACGAGAAGGCCGATCAGTCGGCCTTCGGCATCGAGCACGACAATGCGACTCTGCTCGTCGACCTCGACGGGGTCGAGGTCGAAACGTGCTCCGAGATCGACGATCGGTATGACGCGACCACGGAGGTCGGTGACACCCGTAACCGCAAAAGGTGCCTGAGGCACACGGGTGATGGCGCCGACACGCATGACCTCCCGTATATCGGCGACCGGCAGACCGAAGGAGCTCTCCCCGAGGCGAAAGACCAGCCAGATCTCGGGTTCTTCCGGTTTTTCTTGTTCCTCGTCGCCGCTACGCAGACTGTCGGCGAAACGATAGAGGAGCCCAGGGCGATCATCCTCGTCGCGGTTCAGGACCTCGTCCTTGAGACCGGACTGCGGCAGCTCCTGCGTCCCGTTTTCGGTCTCTCCGGATTGTTTGCTCATGATGGCTGCGCTTCCGGTAGAGGCAGTGTTGCGAGATCGGCGGCGTCGAGGATCATGACGACGCGACCGTCGCCGAGAATCGTCGAGCCGGAGATGCCCTGTACCCCGGCGACGAGCCGATCGAGCTGCTTGACGACGATCTGGTGGATGCCCTCGATTTCATCCACGATCAGCCCGCGCTCGCTCCCTTCCGCCGCCACTACCACGACGTGGCCGTGCCGGCGTCTGCTCTCCGAGGTGCCAAAGCCCTGTCCCAGATCGAGTAGATCGAGACCTCTCCCTCTCCAGTCCATTTGCCCGGCACTGGGTGCAAGCCCGTCCGAGCTTCCGGCAAGCGCCAGGGTGTCGACGACGGACATCACCGGCAGGGCGTATCTTTCGCTGTCGACCCTCACCAGGAGTGCTTGGGTAATCGAAGCTTGGGTCGGGAGGCGGAGGCGGAAGTGGGTACCGAGGTCCTTCTCGCTTGCCAGATCGATCGATCCCCCCAGGAGATGAGCGGCATTGCGGACAGCAGCCAGTCCAACTCCCCGACCAGCGCTCAGGTCGGTCTGGGTCCGGGTGGAGATTCCGGTTTGGAAGACGAGTGAGCGGAGATCCTCGTCGTCACCTGCGTCCAGACCGTGGCGGCGCGCGGCTGCGAGCAGGGCCGAGTGATCGATGCCGGCGCCGTCGTCGAGCAGGTCGATCTCTACCATCCCCGAGACCACCGCGGCGGCGAGGTGGATGGTGCCGCAAGGAGACTTGCCGGAACGCTGCCGACTCTTCGGCGTCTCGATGCCATGGTGGACTGCATTGCGAACCAGATGGCCCAGGGCATCCCCGGCAAAATCCGCCAGCGCCTTGTCGACAGTCGTCTCACCCCCCTGGGTGGTAAGGCGCGCCTCCTTGCCGGACTTGAGGGCCTCGTCGTGAACGAGGCGCTTGAGTTTGCCGAAGAGCGTGCTCAAAGGAACCATCCGTAGCCGGAGTGTCTGTTCCTGTATGGCTTCGAGCTCTTTGCTCAGCGAGTGTAGAGCTTCCTGGACCTGGCCCCAGGTGTGGACAGAAGACGTGATGTAGTCGTCGTCGGTGACGTCGAGCTCGAGCCCGAGCTCGACGCTGGCGGTCAGTCGGTTGCGGGCGATGAGCGACTCGGCGACCGCATCCACCAGTGAATCGAGCTTGTCGGCAGGGACGCGTACACTGTCGCGAACCGATTGTCCGCTCTCCGTTGCAGTGATCGTGGTTTCAGTGGAATCGGTCGCGTCCGAATGAGGGCCTGGTGCCGCCAGCTCCTCGACGCGGGTTCTCATGCGATCGAGCCCGGTGAGAAAGGGCCCGAGATCCGGCTGATCGAGGTCGATCCGATCGATCTCGTCCTCGAGCTCGTGAGCCAGAGCCTGCAGGTCGTCGAACCCCATCATTCCCGAGTTGCCCTTGAGTGTGTGGAGCTCCAAACGCACCTTCAACACCAGCGGCTGTCGCTCCGGATGGGCAGCGCCGGCCAGAGTCAGGAGTCCATCCTCGACCCGATCTATTCGTTCTCTAGACTCGAGGCGGAAGTCTTCGAGAAGCTCTTTGGTGAGGTCGTTCACTGCGGGTTTTTGATCTGGTCGATAGCCTTTTGGAGATGTAGAAAAAGTCCTGTCATTAACTATGCTTGACGACGTTTTTTGTCAATGAACTAGACCACTGGTTGGAGGCCGGGTCGTGCCGTAGGGTGCTGTGAAAGAGGAGATTGTACGCAGGTCGCAGGATCGGCTACGCTCGGGTGGGAATGGTGCCCACAACTCATTCCCGCGCCCCAGGGGATCAGCGATTCGTTTCAGATAGGAGCTCGAGGCCAGTGCAGCCAAAGAAAGTGCTTGTTGTCGACGACTCGAAGTTGATTCACAAGATGTTCGAGGTGATGCTCCGATCCTATGCCCTGGTGCACGCGATGGACGGCAGGGAGGGTCTCGAGCGCCTTCACGAGCACCCGGACATCGATCTCATCCTGCTGGACATAAATATGCCAAGTATGAATGGCTTCGAGTTTCTCGATGAGGTCAAGGGGAGTGAGGCCTTCAACGAAGTGCCGGTGATTATCGTCAGCACCGAAGGCAAAGATCAGGACACGGTGCGAGGGCTCGAGGCCGGTGCGGCTGCGTACATCAAGAAGCCCTTTCGCAACGAAGAGATTCTGAAGCTCATCGAACGGATTCAACCCGTGGCGTCTGAATAAGAGGATCGGGCAATTGGCAGAAGAGCGGCATCGGGTTGCCAGCGACCTTTCGGTGGAAGAGCTCGTAGCGGAGCTCCAGTCGGTGATCGACAAGGCGGTAGTACTGATACGCGAGGTGCAAGCAAGGTCGCCAGAGGAGACCTCCGATGTGGGGCAGGAGGTGGGTGGGGTGAGTGGCGAGAACGAACGGCTGAGAAGCCGCCTCGCCGAAGCGGAGAGCGACCTGCAAGAGACCACCGATCGAATGGTGGAGGTCGAGCACCAGCGCGGACGGTTGATGAGTCTCTATGTTGCCACCTGTGAGCTGCACGAGACACTCGACCTCGAAGATGTCAAGAGGACGGTCGGCGAGATCGCGATCGAGCTCCTTGGCGCCGACAGCTTCGCCCTGCTGCTGCGGCGTGGTGAGAGCGACGGCTACGAGGTGGCCGTCTCGCGGCGAACCGAAGGCGTGGCCGACGGGCTGTTTGCCGGCCCGGAGTACACGGGCGGTGATCCGATGGTCGACGAGGCCCTCGTCGATGGTGTCCTGCGAACTATCACCGAAGAGGGCTCCTTTGCCTTGGCGGTGGTCCCCCTCGCGATCAAAGGAAAGACCATGGGAGCGTTGGTTATCCTGAAGCTGCTCGAACACAAGTCGTCCTTGACTTCCGAGGACCGCGATCTGTTGGACCTTCTGGCGGCTCACGCCGCGTCGGCTCTATTCGCGGCTCAACTCTTTGTGGCAACCGATCGCAAGCTGCGAACCCTCGAGGACCTCGTCGAGCTGGTGAGGGGAGGGTAATTGAGGAGTCAGGCTGCTAGAATTCGCTGGAGATATGTCGACAGAGGTAAACGAGAACCCGATGGCCACAGGTGATTCGAACGCCGCGCCAGTAGTGACTCTCAGCGACCGACAGCTGGTCGTGGAGTACCCGAGCTTCAGGGAATTCATCAATCTGAGCGTCTCGACCCTCTCCGAGGAGGGCATGTTTGTCGAGGTCCAGACCCCCAAGGCCGCGGGCTCGAGACTCAGCTTCGTATTGAGGATTGCCGACGGCTTTCAGCTCATGCAGGGTGAGGCGGAGGTAGTGGCCGTGCGCGAATTCGCGGCGGGTCAGTCGCCGGAGGGGATGTCGATTCGCTTCCAGGACCTCGATGAACCCGGCCAGCGGTTGCTGGCCAAGGTCGTCGACAGCCACCGCCGCCAGGGCGAGACCCTGTTTGTTCTCGAAAAACCGGCTCCCGCAGTCACCGAGGCGGCCCCGGTGGAGATCGAAGCGGATGCCACCGGGGGTCTCGAGCAAGAGATTCCCGAGTTGGCAGAGATCGAAGCGAGCGTGCGTCAGGAAGTACGGCCACCCGAACCGGAACCCGTGCCGCCGTCGGATCAGAGCTTGTTGGATATGGATGAGGCCAGTCCCCCGACCCTGGTCACACCACCTTACGATGTTGCGATCCCACCGCCGTCGACGTCACTGCCGGAACAGAGCTTTGAGAATGTGGATGAGGTAAGCCCCCCGACTCTGGTCACGCCGCCCGATGACCTCGACGCCGGTCCTCCAGCCGAGTCTTTGTTCGCCGAGCCGGAAATCTCCATCCTGGATCTGCCGCCTGTCGAGTCACAACCGCCCCTGCCCGAGCCGCCACGGGTGGAGCTGCCGGAGATCGGCGGCATGGATGTGGCTCCCACGGACAGCGAGGATGTTCGGTGGGAGGAACCGGTTGCGATCAGTCCGCCACCGACGACCAGCTTCGAGCCGCCGCCAACGGTTCCCCGTGTCCCCGAAATCCGGTTCACCGAGGAGCTCGCCGACGTACCCGTGCCCGATGAGCTGGTGGTCGCTTCCGGTGCCCTGAAGTGGCCGGATGAGACCGGAGCGGTCGGCGAGACCGACATGGGAATGGCGGAGTCGGAGCCGTCGCTGGGAACCCACAGCACGAAGCGGAGATCCGGACGCGGGTTGTTCCTGTTGTTGGTAGTGGCGATCCTCGCGGGAGCCGCAGGCTATGCCTACTACATGGGTCTGCTCCAGCCGTATGTCGAGGTGTTGACGTCCAGTGTCGCCTCCTTTATCGAGGGCGAGTCCGAGGTGGAGGTCTCTGCCCCGCTCGAGCCGCTGCCACCGATTGAAGAGTCAGCTGCCGAAGAAGCCCAGGTCGACTCGACTTCTCCGTCGACGGCCGCGACGGAGACGCCGCCGGTTGCGCCGGCACCGACGGAGAGGCGAGAAGTGGTACCGGTTGTCAGCAAGCTGTCGCGTGTCGAGCGCATCTCCTGGGAGGAGTTGGGTGGTGAAACTCTTCTCATGCTGTGGACCGATGACGTGGTTGTTGGAGGGCAGGTCGAGCTGTCGCGTATCGAGGGCGACGACGCCCGGGTCATCATCAAAGTCTATGGCGTGACTCGGGCTCCGGACGAATCGGCCTTGGATGTGGGAACCTCGCACATCGACCGTATTCGCACGGGTTTGCACAAGGAGCCGCAAGGCAGCGTTCTCCACGTTGTCGCCGACCTTACCGGCGCCGATGTCTATGTCCGAGATATGACGCCGCAGGGCTCACGCCTGCAAGTCTATTTCGCCAAACGGTAGTAGCCCGTCTCCCATCACCCCGGGCGTCGCTTTCCCTCGCCCGAGTCGGTCATCCTGTCGAGCATCTCATCGGCGTCGTCCGGCGGTTCTGTGACGAGGCTCACCACGACGGTCGCCACAAAGGCTGCCAAGAAGCCCGGAATGAGCACATAGAGCGAGTCGTTGAGACTATCGTCCGCTCGCCAGATGAAGGTGACGGCAGTGGCGGCGAGAAGACCTGCCAAGACGCCCGCGCGGGTGGTCCGGCGCCAGTAGAGCGCGAGAATGGAAGTGGGACCGATGGCGGCGCCGAGACCCGCCCAGGCAAAGAGCACCAGCCAGAAGACCAGGTCGTGGGCCAGGTATCCAAAGAGCAGCGCCAAGAGCACCAGCAGAACGACCACCACCCGGCTGTAGATCACCAGCCGCCGAGAGGACAACTCCCGGCCGCGGCGAAAGACCTTCTGATAGAGGTCGCGGACGATGCTCGAAGCGGCAACCAGAAGCTGGGAGTCGGCGGTCGACATGATGGCGGCAAAGATGGACGCAATCACCAGTCCGAGGAGGATCGGGTGGAGCTGCTGCCTGGCGAGGGCTACGTAGAGGTTCTCGGCATCGCCCGCGGGGAGGAGATCGGGGATCGGAAAGTAGACCCGGCCCACGAGTCCGATAAAGAGAGCGCCCCACGCCATCACCACGTTCCAGACCGTTCCCACCACCGCCGAGAAGCGCAGCTGCTCGGGGTCGCGAATCGACATATAACGCACCAGAATGTGGGGATTGCCCGGCGAGCCGAGGCCGATACCGAGAAAGCCGACAAGAGCACCCGCCGACAGGGTGAACGGATCGATCATGGTCGGGTCGAGCGCCGCGAGCTGGTCGATTACGGCCCTCAGCCCACCCCGACTTACGATAGCCACCAGCGGCAGGAGCACCAAAGCCACGATCATGAACAGGGCCTGGAGCACGTCGGTGAGGCTGACCGCGAGAAAGCCACCCAGCACCGTGTAGATGAGAACGATGGCTGCCGTCAGCAGAAGACCGCTGGTGTTGCTGAGGCCAAAGCTCGCAGTGAAAGCCTTACCACCGGCGACGAACTGAGCCGCGACGTAGCTCACCATGAATACCAGGATGATGGCCACCAACGGTATGCGCAGCACGCCGAATGTGTCGTTGAACCGAGCGGCGAAAAAGTCGGGAATGGTGATGCAATCGTAGGCCTCGCTAAACCTTCTCAGCCGACCGGCATAGTAGAGAAACATCAGGAGCTCGGCGACGATGTAACCGGTCACCGCCCAAACGGCCGAGGCTCCGATCTGGTAGGCCATGCCGGTGACACCAAGAAGAAGCCAGGCACTGCGTCCGGACACCACCGCCGAGAGGGCGACGACGAAGCGGTTCATCTGGCGGCCGCCGACGAAGAACTCGCCGAGTCCCGAAGAGGCGAAGCGGGTGGCATAGACGCCGATGGCCACGACTACCACCAGGTAGGCGACAAAACTCACCAAGGCCGTGCTGTCGAGCACGACCTCGGTTGTGGCTAGTTCTTCCATGAGCCGGCGCGTCGACCGAGGACGATCGCCGCGACGACGATGGCGACCGGGAGGATGAACATGACGGCGATGAATCCGGTCATCACTCGGTCGATCTTTTGAGAGACATGCCAGGATCGGTGACGTAGGCGGGCCGTACACCGCCGGTGGGAGGCCACGGGATCAGCAACCCCTGACCGATCCCCTTCGCGACTTCTTCTCCAAACAGCAGATCCACCAGGTACATGGCCACGTCGTAGCTGTGGGCGCCTCCCTCGGAGGTCAGCACGCGGCCGTCGTGGACAAAAGTGACGTTGATGCGGAGATCCAGGTCGGGAAAGGCCTCGGCGAAGGGTCGGTAGTCACCGGGGAAGGTGGTGCACGAGTGGCCGTCCAGTAGTCCGGCCTCGGCCAAGATAAAGGCTCCCCAACACAGGGAGACGACAAAGTGTGCCTGCGCGCCGGTCTTGCTCACCCATTGGATGAGGTCCCGGTTCTGTCTGTCGGCGTCCCGGCTGTGCTCGCCGCTAGGCACAACGAGAATATCGATCGGGGGAGCGGTCTCGAAGCTGTAGTGCGGGACGATCCGAAGTCCCTCGGCGGTGGTCACCTCGCCTCCATCCGGTGAGACGGTAAAAACTTCGATGCCGGACCCCGCGCCCAAATGTGCACTGGTGTGCTGAAAGACGTCGTAGGGAGCCGTCAGCTCGGTGTTGTAGACCCCGTCGACGATCAAGAATCCGGCACGCAGGGGTCGGTCCCTGGGGATCTGGAGGGGCAGAGGGGTGGAGTCGGCGCTCACCGGGACCGTGCCGCAGCCAAGCGCAACGCAAGCGATGAGAGCAGTCGTGATGGTGAGAAGTCTCTGTCCGCTGAGCGGCATGGCTTCGAAGCTCCGGCCCGGAAAACCTGTCGCAGTCTACCAGCCCAGGAATGTCGTACAATGTCTGCCAACTTCCACCGCCTTGCACTTGTGACGCAGGTGGTCAGATCGAGAATCTGAGAATCAAGGAGAGATATACGTGCCATACAGTCCAATCATGGTCAAACCGATGAAGGAGGAGCTCACCAGTCTGGGCTTCGACGAGTTGCTCACCGCTGAGGACGTCGACCGTGTCATGGCGGACAAGAACGGAACGGCCATTCTGGTCATCAATTCGGTCTGTGGCTGTGCTGCAGGCCAGGCACGGCCCGGGATCCGGATGGCACTCCAGCACAGTGTCAAACCCGATCGTCTGTTGACGGTCTTTGCCGGTCAGGAGGTGGAGGCTACCGCCCGGGCGCGGAATCTCTTCGCCGACATCCCGCCGTCGAGCCCTTCCATTGCGCTATTCAAAGATGGCGAGCTGGTGTATTTCGTGCCGCGGCACCGGATCGAGAGCCGTAGCGCAGAAGATGTGGCGGGCGATCTGACCGCCGCTTTTGATCGGTATTTTGCCGCGGTCGCGACCTCCTGAATGGGCACATTTCACGACGACAAAGGCGAGCTCCACGGCATTACGGTGGTCGTGGAGACCGATGGTCCGGAGGTGTTCGTCGGGCGCTTCGACGAGCGGACCGAGCGCGGATTGATCCTCCTCGATGCCGATGGCCATGAAGAGGGTGAGGAGGGTCGCTCGAACGAAGAGTATCTGCAGCGGGCGGCGGAGTTTGGAGTGTGGAAGAAGTACGACCGGTTGGTGATTGCGCAGGGAAAAGTGAAGAAGATCTATCCGCTGGTGGAGGTGGGGGAGTAAGGGCTTGGGGATCCGGCCGGCACGGAGGCTGGCCGCTTCGGGGGCTCGAGGTCCCAAAGTCTGGAGGGTTTCATGCAAAGCGCAGCTCTGTTTATTGGTCCACTGATGTGTGCGCTGGCTGTGGGGGCGGGTGCGTTTGGCGCGCATGGTCTTGCCGAGAGGCTGGACGAGCGGGCGTTGGCGCTTTGGGAGACGGCGGCT
The DNA here is from genome assembly GCA_049678185.1 of Thermoanaerobaculia bacterium. Lineage (GTDB taxonomy): Bacteria > Acidobacteriota > Thermoanaerobaculia > Multivoradales > JAHEKO01 > M0029. The sequence goes on along the minus strand of JBAUDS010000369.1, from coordinate 9,022 downwards.
CGGTATGCCATGTATGGTGGTTTCGGGATGACTCTCTTGGGGATTGTGGGTCGCACCTGGCCACGTCCGGGGTTCGAAGGGGCCGCTTGGAGTCTTCTCGTCGGTGCGGTTGTCTTCTCTGGGACCGTGGCGGCCCTGGCCCTCGGGGCGCCCCGCTGGCTGGGGGCCGTGACTCCCCTCGGCGGTGTGCTTCTGATCGCCGGATTTCTGCTGTTCGCCTGGACAGCCTTCCGCCTCTGAACCGACTCTTCACCGTTGCTTCGCCGGGCCGCGCCGGATAGCATCAACCGGCCGGTGAATGCTGGACCGAGCGTATCCGGCAATCTACAAAAAAAGGAGATTCTTCGATGGCAATTGGCATCGTGAGCGTTCCGGAGCCGACCAACGAACCCATTCAGCCCTACTCCCCGGGGACCTCCGAGAAGACTTCGCTGAAGAAGCGGCTGCAGGAGATGATGGACGAGCAGGTGGAGGTGCCGGTCATCGTCGGTGGAGAGGAGATCCGCACCGGCAAAACGACCACCGCTGTCTGTCCCCACGACCACGGTCATGTCCTGGCCGAGGTGCACCAGGCGGGTCCCGAGGAAGTGAATCGGGCGGTCGAGGCCGCTGCCGCTGCCTGGACGGAGTGGTCCGAGATGGACTGGGAGGCGAGAGCCGCGGTATTCCTCAAGGCCGCCGATCTGTTGGCCGGTCCCTGGCGGGATACTCTCAACGCCGCCACCATGCTCGACCAGTCGAAGACGGTCTTCCAAGCGGAGATCGACTCGGCCTGCGAGCTGGTCGATTTCTGGCGCTTCAACCCCTACTACATGCGACAGCTGTACAGCGAGCAGCCGGGATCCGCACCCGGGATCTGGGACTACGTCGAGTACCGGGCCCTGGAGGGGGTTGTCTTTGCGGTCACCCCCTTCAACTTCACCTCCATCGCCGGCAACCTGCCCACGGCGCCGGCCTTGATGGGGAACACGGTACTGTGGAAGCCCGCCTCGACTTCCCTGCTGTCCGGCTACTACATCATGAAGCTGTTGGAAGCCGCCGGTCTGCCTCCGGGGGTGATCAACTTCTTGCCGGGGAAGGGGGCGCAGGTCGGCGATCCCGTCCTCGTCAGACCCGAGCTGGCGGGAATCCACTTCACCGGCTCGACTTCCACCTTTCAGGCGATGTGGAGACAGATCGGCGAGAATCTGGCTTCCTACAACACCTATCCTCGAATCGTGGGTGAGACCGGTGGCAAGGATTTCGTCTTTGCGCATCCCTCGGCCGACGTGAAGTCGCTGGTTACCGCCCTGGTGCGGGGAGCCTTCGAGTACCAGGGGCAGAAGTGTTCGGCTGCCTCCCGCGCTTACATCCCAAAATCGCTCTGGCCCGAGGTGCGAAGTGGGTTGGAACAGGATGTGGGGCGCATCCGCATGGGATCGCCTCTCGACTTTCGCAATTTCATGTGTGCCGTAATCGACGAGAAGTCGTTCGACAACGCCATGAGCTACATCGAGCACGCGACGGGCTCGACCGGTTTCGAGATCGTCTGCGGTGGCAGCGGAGACAAATCCGAAGGCTACTTTTTGGAGCCCACGGTCGTTCTTTCGGAGGATCCACGATCCAAGCTCATGCGGGAGGAGATCTTTGCACCCATCCTCACCATCTATGTGTACGACGATGATCGCGTGGATGAGACCCTGGAGCTTTGCGACACGACCAGCCCTTATGCTTTGACCGGGGCCGTGTTCGCCCAGGATCGTTCCGTCATCGTCAAACTCGCTGCAGCTCTTCGCCACTCCGCGGGAAACTTCTACATCAACGACAAACCGACCGGAGCGGTGGTGGGGCAGCAGCCCTTTGGCGGCTCCCGGGCCTCGGGGACCAACGACAAGGCGGGTTCCATGCTCAACCTGATGCGCTGGACCTCACTGCGGTCGATGAAAGAGAACTTCGTGCCGCCGACTGACTTTTCTTATCCCCATATGGACGAGGTATAGCACTGTACGTGTTGGACGGATCGCGGGTATGAATGGCGGCGAGCTCATCGCCGAAGTCCTCGACAAGCAGGGTGTCCGGTTTCTGTTCACTCTGTGTGGGGGGCACATCTCACCCATTCTGGTCGCCGCCAAACGGGTTGGCATCCGAGTGGTGGATGTTCGCCACGAGGCCAACGCCGTCTTTGCCGCCGACGCCGTGGCCCGGCTCAGCGGCACCCCCGGGGTCGCGGCGGTGACGGCGGGCCCTGGTGTCACCAACACCATCACAGCGGTCAAGAACGCCCAGCTCGCACAGTCTCCGGTGGTCCTCCTGGGTGGTGCTACCGGCACCATCCTGAAGGGGAGGGGTGCTCTTCAGGACATCGATCAGATGGCGCTGTTCGAGCCCCATGTCAAATGGGCCGTGAGTGTCTCGCGAGTGCGGGATCTGATACCGGTGCTGCTCCGTGCCTTCTCGATCGCGCAGCGCGGCGTTCCAGGTCCGGTATTTGTCGAGTGCCCAGTCGATCTTCTTTACGAGGAGAAGCTGGTAAGGGGTCTCTATGGCCAGCAGACCGATCGGAAAGGAGGCTCGCTCGGGGAGCGTGCCCTGGATTGGTATCTTCGTCGCCACCTGGACAGACTCTTTGGCGACGCCGAGAGGTATACGGCCGGTGACCCCGTGAGAGTGGAGACCTCGCCCGCGCCGGGCTCGGCCGTTAGGCGGGCGGTGCGGCTTCTGAGTCGGTCCAGTCGCCCGGTTCTTATGGTGGGGAGCCAGGCGACGCTCGACACGGGAGCTATCAGCGATCTGGCGGCGGCGGTCGAGCGTCTCGGCATCCCGGTCTATCTGTCCGGTATGGCGCGTGGTCTGCTCGGTCGGGGGCATCGATTGCAGCTCCGCCACCAGCGCCGCAAGGCCCTGCGGGAAGCCGACACCGTGCTTCTGGCCGGTGTGCCCTGCGATTTCCGCCTCGACTACGGACGACAGATCAACCGCATGGCGCGGGTGATCTCGGTCAACCGAAGTGCCGAAGAGGTGGCCAAGAACCGTCGTCCGCAGCTCGGAGTCGTCTGCGATCCGGGTCGTTTTCTACGCTCTTTGGCGGAGCGCGATGTCGGACAACCCGTCTGGGAGCAATGGCTCGAGGCTCTACATCTGCGGGATCGGGAGCGCACGGAAGAAATCACACGCTTGGCCGACAAGACGACCCAGTACCTCAACCCGCTCGATCTCTGCCGCCAGCTCGAACGTGACCTCGAAGAGGGAAGCATTCTGGTGGCCGACGGGGGCGATTTTGTCGCCACCGCCTCCTACATCGTCTCACCGCGGGCGCCGCTGAGTTGGCTGGACCCGGGTGTCTTTGGCACCCTGGGAGTCGGCGCTGGATTTGCGTTGGGAGCCAAGCTCTGTCGACCCGAGGCCCCGGTCTGGATCCTCTACGGGGACGGTTCGGTAGCCTACAGTCTTGCCGAGTTCGACACCTTTGTCCGCCATCAGATTCCCGTGCTGGCAGTGGTGGGCAACGACGCCTGCTGGGCGCAGATCGCCCGCGAGCAAGTGGAAATCCTGAAAGACGATGTGGGGACGGTCCTCAGACGTACCGACTACGATGTGGTGGCCGAGGGTTTTGGCGGCCGGGGTTTTCGACTCGAGCGACCCGAGGAGACGAAGAAGGTCATCCATCAGGCCCAGGAAGAGGTCAGCGCCGGCCGGCCGGTGCTGATCAACGCCCTCATCGGGCGCACCGATTTCCGCAAGGGATCGATCTCAATGTAGCGGAGCAGCCCGTGGGACTTCTATCACGGGCTGCTGAGATCGACCTCCTGCCCCATCTCCGCATCGAGGCGCGCCGTCAGCTCGTTCATATGGCGCTCGAGGTCCTCGCGTGCCGCATCGATTCCGTCAGCATCGAGATTTGCTGGAACCTCGATGGGTCCGTCGGTGGTCACCTTGAGGCGGGCGAAGGGCTTGGGGAGTAAGAACCGATCCCAGCTGCGAAATCGCCAGACGCGGTCGGCGCTCCAGGAGACGCAGAGGACAGGGAGGCCGCTGCGAGAGGCAAGCAGCACCGCTCCCTGTTTGAGGTGGTAGCGGGGACCCACGGGCCCATCGGGGGTGATGCCGACGTGGCCTTCGGCGGTGGCCGCGATCAGCTCTTTGAGCGCTGTCGGGCCGCCGCGGGTCGAGCTCCCACGAACCGAGCCGATGCCGTGCTTGGCCACGATGCGGGCGATGATTTCACCGTCACCATGGCGGCTGACCATCACCTTGAGCGGATACGGATACCGGTGGTGGATCTTGATAAGACCGATCTGCCGGTTGTGCCAGAAGGCATAGATGAAGCGCTTTCCCTTGGCCAGATCCTGCACCACGTGCTCCGGCACGGCGTCCTCGAGCCGCCAGGTCGCTACCAGCAGCCGCAAAACGAAGCCGCCAAAGAAATGGATGGCAAGCCACTCGAGCAGACGGCGACGTGACCGTTTGAGCCGAGCAGACATGGTGGATGAGCTGGGGCTCATGAGCGAGATGGATTGTATCGTCGCCGGCCCTCGAATCCGCCTACCGGCACTGCTATTCTTGACTCTTTGCGGAGGGAAAATATGCGATTCTCCTTGTTTGCCTCGATAGTTCTGCTGCTTGCGGCCCTGCCGGTCATGGGCAGCCAGCCCCGTCCTTTCTCGGCCCACGACCTGGTGGCCATGGAGCGGATCTCGGATCCCCAGGTCGCTCCGGGAGGAGAAGAGATCGCCTTTGTTCGCCGCACGACCGACTTCGAGGCGGACAAGGGCCGCACCGATATCTGGATCGTGGGGGTCGACGGCAGCGGTCTCCGCCGAGTCACGACGGACGAAGCCGGCGACTCGAGCCCCCGCTGGTCAGCCGATGGCCGGGCGGTCTATTTCCTCTCCAGCCGGTCGGGCTCATCGCAGGTTTGGCGCATCCCCCGGGATGGTGGAGCGGCGGTACAGGCTACCGATCTGCCCTTGGACATCGGCAGCCTGACGATCTCGCCCGACGGCAAGACGATGGCGATCTCCATGGAGGTGTTTGTCGACTGTGAAGACGTCGACTGCACCGTAAAGCGATTGGAGGAGCGAGACGAGCAAAAGCCCTCGGGTGTCATCTACAAGCAGTTGCTCTTCCGCCACTGGGACACCTGGGCCGACGGGCGTCGGTCGCATCTGTTCGTCATGCCTCTAACCGGTGGCGATCCGGTCGACGTGACGGCGGGAATGGAGGCCGATATTCCGTCGAAGCCGTTTGGCGGCGCCGAAGAGCTTACCTTTACCCCCGATGGGAGTGGGCTGGTGTTCACGGCGCGGAACGTGGGGGCAAGCGAAGCCTGGTCGACCGACTTCGATCTCTACTTTGTACCGGCTGATGGCTCGCAGTCCCCACGCTGTCTCACCGAGGCCAACGAGGCCTGGGATACGCAACCGGTGTTCTCACCCGATGGCAAGACGTTGGCCTACCTGGCCATGGCGAGGCCGGGCTTTGAAGCCGATCGTTTTCGCATCGTTCTCCGGGACTGGCCCGATGGCGGCACGCGGGAGCTGACCGCTGACTGGGACCGCTCGGCGCGGGGCGTGTTGTTTTCCGAGGATGGAGGCACGATCTACACGACGGCGGCCGATGTCGGCCAGGTCTCCCTGTTCTCCATCTCGGTGGCGTCGGGTGAACCGACAAAGATAGTCGGCGCAGGACACGTTCGCTCGCCGGCGCTCGCGGGCAACCGCATCGTCTTCGGCCGCGACGATCTCCGCTCCCCGGTCGAGCTCTATTCGATAAAGCGGGATGGCTCGGAGCTGCAGCAGATCACCGACATCAACGGTGAAGCGCTGGCCTCGGTGGTGATGGGCGAACCCGATCAGTTCACCTTCCGCGGCGCGAACAACGAGACGGTGCATGCCTATGTGGTCAAACCGGCCGAGTTCGATGCCGGGAACAAGTACCCGGTGGCGTTTCTCATCCACGGCGGACCCCAGGGCTCTTTTGGCAACGACTTCCATTATCGCTGGAACCCACAGACTTACGCCGGAGCCGGCTATGCCGCGGTGATGGTCGATTTCCATGGCTCCACCGGCTATGGACAGGCCTTTACCGACTCGATCAGTGGTGACTGGGGGGGCAAGCCTCTGGAGGATCTGCAGAAGGGTCTCGCCACGGCGCTCGATCGTTATGCGTGGATGGATGGTGAGCGGGTCTGCGCTTTGGGGGCCTCCTATGGCGGCTACATGATCAACTGGATAGCCGGCAACTGGCCCGACCGCTTCAACTGCCTGGTCAATCACGACGGCATCTTCGACCAGCGGATGATGTACTACGCCACCGAAGAGCTCTGGTTCCCCGAGTGGGAGCATGGCGGTACCTACTGGACGGCCAGCGAGGGTTTCGAGCTTCACAACCCGGCCCAACACGTGGACAAGTGGCGGACACCGATGCTGGTCGTCCACGGGGCCAACGACTACCGGATCCCGGACACCCAGGCCATGGCGACCTTTACGGCCCTCCAGCGAAAAGGGGTCGCCAGCGAGTTTCTCTATTTTCCGGATGAGAACCACTGGGTGCTGCGACCATCCAACAGCCTCCAGTGGCACGGGGTAGTGCACGACTGGCTGGACCGCTGGCTGGCGCCGGGTTGTTTGATGGAAGAATGAGAGCAACCGTCAGCGTCGTCATCCCCACCTACAACCGTGCCGATCTGGTTCTGCGGTCGGTACGGTCGGTTCTTGCCCAGACCCGTCCGGCGGAGCAGATCATCGTCGTGGATGATGGCTCGACCGACGACACCGGCCCGCTGGTGCGGACTCAATTTGGCGCGGTCGATTATCTGGCACAAGAGAATCGCGGCGTCAGCGCGGCGCGGAATCGCGGCATCGAAGTGGCGACTGGGGAGTGGATCGCACTGCTCGATTCGGACGACGAATGGCTTCCCGAAAAGCTCGAGCGTCAAATGGCGTGCCTCGATCAGGAACCCGACTACCGTATCTGCCACACCGACGAGATCTGGGTCCGTAGTGGCCGACGGGTCAACCCCCGCCGGAAGCACGCCAAACAGGGTGGGTGGATCTTTAAAGACTGTTTGCCGCTGTGCGCGATCTCACCGTCGTCGGTCCTGATCCACCGATCAGTGTTCGACGAGGTGGGGCTCTTCGACGAGACGCTGCCGGCCTGCGAGGACTACGACCTCTGGCTCCGAATCTGCTCGCGCTGGCCGGTTCTTTTCCTCCCCGAGCGGTTGGTGGTCAAGCACGGGGGGCACGACGATCAGCTGTCGCGTCGGGTCTGGGGTCTCGACCGCTACCGGATCCAGGCCCTGGAGAGGGTCCTTGGGTCGGCGGCGTTGGGTACAGAGGACCGGCAGGCCGCGATCGACATGCTCGTCGACAAGATCGACATCTACGCCGCCGGTGCACGCAAGAGGGGCAGGGTCGAGGAGGCGGACGAATACCGACTGAAACGGGAGCGCTGGTGCCGGGACCGAGTGCCCCGAGGCTTGGCGACGGGATGATCTGTCTGGTGACGGCGCTCCCAGCCGAGGCACGGCCACTTGTGGCTCGTCTCGGGCTTCGATCTCTGGATCAGGGCGATCCTTTTCGCATCTGGGAGGGGGACGGGACGACGTTGATCGTGTCGGGTGTCGGCAAGATGGCGGCGGCAGCGGCCGTGGCTCACCTTCGCCAGCGGCTCTCCGGGTCTTCGATCGGCGGATGGATAAATGTCGGCATCGGCGGCCATCGATCCTACCCGCTGGGCTCACCAATCCTGGCCAGTGAGGTGCGGGATGCGACCAGCGGCCAGCGCTGGTCTCCGGCCATACCGTTCTCGCCCCCCTGTAGGACGGATGCGGTTCTCACCGTGGAGCGGGTGGAGCGTCTCTACCCGGAGGCAGTGGTCTACGACATGGAGGCCTCGGGATTCTACGAGGCCGCTCTCCATGGCGGCGATCCGGGGCTCGTCCAGGTTCTCAAAGTGGTTTCGGACAACAAAACGAGTAGCGTCGACAGAGTCTCGGGTGCCAGAGTGGAGCAGCTGCTGGAAGCCAGTGCAGACACCATCGAGAACCTGGTTTCCGCAGTTGCGCGTCGGGCGCAACAGAGCGCCGCCGCCGGATATTAGGTGGGAGATCTACACCTTGGGCGTGCGGCGTGACACACTACCTTGCGTTTATGACCGTTTTTGCTCCACAATCGGGCCGATAACGCCAAGGACGGATCTCGGATCTCGGTTGCGGTCGGGATTTGAACAAAACGGAGGCTTCGACATGAGGAGAGTTCTTATAGCGCTGGCGGCGGTGGTTATTCTGGCTGCCCCTTCATGGGCAAAAGGGGGCGGTGCGGGATTCTTCGGCACCTGGGCGGATTCGACCGATGCCGGCAACACCTACGGCGGAGGAGGCATCGTGGAGTTCGGCCTCGGAGCCCATTGGGACATGCAGTTTCGAGGGACGCGCTACGTCGAGTTCAGCACCGATTTCTTGTTACCCTTTGATGACGGTGACGTTGATGGTGTGCGGTCACAGGACTTCGATGTCACGGTTCTGGAGCTCGGTGTCGCCTACAACTTCAACTCGAGTGGAAACTTGGTGCCCTACGTCGGCGGTGGTTTCAGCTATCTGCTGTTCGATCTGGACCCTCCTCAAGCCGGTGAGATAAAGGACGAGGGTGGTTTCTACGCTCTTGGGGGAGTCGAGATTGCTCTTGGCGAGACCTGGGGTCTTTTTGTCGAAGGGATGTATCGCAACGTCAAGGCGACCCTCAAGGGCGACGATCTGGGCTTTCAGCCTGTTGACCACGAAGTCAACATGAGCGGCGGAGCCGTCAACGTCGGGCTCAAGTTCAATTGGTAGACCGAGTCGGACTCTCATATTGGACCAAGGGCCGGCTTTGCCGGCCCTTCCGGTTTCTGCGCTCAAATCTGTTATAACCCTTCTCATGTGCTCGCGAAGGTACAAGCAGAAGGGCTACATGGATGACGATAGCCCCCAGAGGCGGGAGCCCAAGGGGCCGCCGAAGCCACGCTCGGACCGACCACGGGGGCGTGGCCTTGGTGCTCCGAC